>JACQVI010000038.1 GCA_016209795.1 Ignavibacteriota bacterium | reverse complement strand
GGCTTCATATAAAATTCAATTTCAAATCAACAATAACTAAGGAGTTTTTCATGAAATCACTATGGATTGCAGTCATATGCTTTGGGCTTCTGGCATGTCAAGGAAATACACAAGATAAAGTAGAAATGAAAAGTCAGATGGACACTATAAGTTACAGCATCGGCGTTGACATTGGAAAAAATTTAAAGGCACAGTCAATAGAAATTAATCCAGCAGTGTTGGTGAAAGGAGTGAACGATGGGTTCACAGGTGAAAAAACTTTATTGTCCGATCAAGCGATGCAAGATGCTATGTCTAGATTTCAACAAGACCTCATGGCAAGACAGCGAGAGGAAGCGAAAGAATTAGGAGAAAAGCAGAAAGTGGAAGGGTCAACATTTCTCGAAGCCAACAAGAAAAAAGAAGGGGTCAAGACAACGGCGAGTGGGTTACAGTATAAAATTCTTAAAGTTGGTACAGGTCCCAAACCCACGGTAACCCAGCAAGTAACAGTCAACTACCGCGGAACGTTGGTTGATGGAACTGAATTTGACAATTCATACAAACGAGGTAAGCCAGAAACGTTTTCCGTCAGCGGTATAATTAAAGGCTGGACGGAAGCACTGCAATTAATGCCTGTTGGCTCGAAATGGGAATTATATATTCCGCCAGATCTTGGGTATGGTGAGAGCGGCGCAGGCGGAGCAATACCACCAAACGCTGTTCTCATTCTTGAAGTTGAGTTACTTTCCATTAAATAACATCGTGTAACGTTTTTTGAAAAGATTATTATGCCGAAAAACTTTTTGAACGTATCTTTTTTTACAGTTGCAATACTTTGCTTATCGCTGCTACAAAAAGAATTCATACAAGCCCAATTAAAGATACCACGGACAAGTCAGGGGGCAAGTGTTACACAAATGGTCGGTATTACAGAAGTCACCATAAAGTATCATCGCCCAGGTGTGAAGGGAAGAATTATCTGGGGAGGACTCGTGCCCTACGATTCTCTTTGGAGAACAGGTGCCAACGAAGCAACGACGATCTCATTCACTGATACAGTCAGTATTGAAGGAAACATCGTTCCACCCGGCACATACGGTCTGGCAACGATTCCAGGACGAGAGACGTGGATCGTTATCTTCCACAATAAACCTGAATTAGGCGGAGTCTTTAATTACAAGCGTGAGTATGATGTCTTGCGTATTCTTGTCTCACCTCAACCTGCAGAACATCAGGAATGGATGAGATTTTCGTTCGAAGACTTGGCAGAGAATTCGGCGCAAGTGGTTTTGCATTGGGGAAAATTGAAGGTTCCATTCACTATCTCGGTTCCGACCACAGAGCTGACGCTTCTGAAAGGAAGAAAAGCGCTTGGCTATAATGGACCGCTGCAGTTTGCAAATTACTGTCTCCAAAAGGGAGTTAACCTTGATGAGGCGATGAAGTATATCGATATCTCAATGATGTACGAAGAGAACTACTGGAACACGCGTGTGAAAGCCCAACTTCTCGAGAAGATGGGAAAGAAAAAGGATGGGATTAAACTGTTGGAGAAAGCGATTGCTATGGGGAAGAAGATGGAAAATCCACCCTTTGACTTTCAACAGATGCGGGACAAGCTTGCAGAGTGGAAGGAGTAAAAGCTCTCGAATAGTTCTAACTTGTCCAAAGCTCCATTATGTGTATGATTCAGTAGCGAAATGGACGTTCGGGTTTATAACTAAACCACTTCTCATCATAGATTTTTAGCACCTTATTCTTTTTCTGGTCCAAATGTGCTCTTGCAACTTCTGACAAGGCTTCTTGGTCAGGAACATATACTATGACTTTATCCTCCCCGACTACGAATTCAACATAGTACAGCCCGCCAAAAAATGCCGTTATGTTTAACTCATTGAATGCAGCGAAGATTTCTTGTATCATAGATTGCGCTTGCGCCCTCTGAATACTGAAATCATTTTCTAGTACTGCAAAACTTGATTCGCTACTCTTCATGAATGTAATTTTGGCGTCGTCATTTCTACGAACGACAAATCTTATCCCCCGGTATTTCAGCATCTGAATGGAAAAGTTATCTCTGTAAGGTGTGATGTTGACACCAATGAACAGAGCAAGCTTTTCAGTCCGGCCTTTATTCTCTTGATAAAAAAGATCAACATCATCTTTGTTGCTACTACAGGAATTGAGAAATAACCCAACCATTACGATCATAACCAACAAGACGTCGCTCATCCTTGGTATATGACATGACTGATGAATTGCATCGACCAGATTAACATTAACTACGGTTATACTCATATTTAACATTTCTTGCCTTGGGATTTGGGAGGCTAGCTATTGTTATACAGGCAAGTTAATGCTGAACTGTAATTCTTATTGGGATACCATAAACTCTCATGGTAAATTACTTCAACGTAACCTAGTTGTACTGAAATGCACCCACGCAGTTCCACTGCAGGAAGACCAGAAGTATAGGCTTTGCACGTTATGGATACTCGTAATGTGTGATAGCATATCGCTAGAAGGTTCGGAGTCTCAATAGACGAAGGGAATCACTGAAAATTTCAGAGCCAGACTTATAAATGAACACTATTCCGTTCAATTTCTTGACCATTGGATAAGGATCTGCTAGAGCAATGTAATGAATCGCGACCGTGTCGGCTGATATTCTTTCAAGAGCCAAACCAACTCCACGGTCGGAAGCAAATACATCGTTAGGGAAGAAAAAGCTATTCAAGTTGAGCCCCGGCTTATTAAAGGTTACATGGATAACGTAGCTTTGAGTAGCTCCGCAATTGCTTCGATATGCAATAAGCTCTCGGTTATCGATCAGTCCGCTCAGTTTCTGAAGAATTTCAATGCCACAAGGATTGCAACCAGACACGGCTATGAGAATTGTGAAAAGGAATCTGGAAGTGATCGCTACAAATCGCGTTAATGTTCCGAGAGTAAATACTAAGCGCTTTGCGGTATGAAGGACAAAAACCATATGCGTAATATAAGGAAATGTTCTCGAAAAGCGAGCTGCAGATTTGTCTCCACATAAAAATGGGACAAGCGGATCAAATGGCGAAGCTTTTTTGCTTGTTGGTTCCCGTCAGGAACGTGTTCAAGACCATCGCTGCTATTATCACGACGCCACAGCCAACAACAGGGTACCAGAGCCACGCTACTGTTATTGACTTGAATCCATACTCTAACAAGAATAATGTCAGCACGATAGCTTCGCTGATAACAGCTCCCAAAAATGTTGCTGTCCCTCCAATCCATTTGAAATAAAAGCCGAGGAGAAAAATACCAAGCAACGTTCCATAGAAGAGAGACCCTAAAATATTGACTGCCTCCACGAGCGATCCTAAACCGCTTGCAAATTGCGCAAACAAGATTCCATAAATTCCCCATGATGCCATTGCAAGCCGGGAGATCATCAAATAATGAGGTTCGTCTCCATCTGTTTTAATATGTCGTTTATAAATATCTACGACTGAGCAAGTTGCAAGAGCGCTTAACTCCCCTGAGGTCGACGACATGGTTGCTGCAAAGATGCATGCAAACACCAAACCTACGAGTCCAAGAGGAAGATATTTGATCACAAATGACAAAAAGATATAGTTTGTATCATTTGTGGCAAGTGAACCACTTTGGGCTTTTATCATGTGAACTGCTTCGCCTCGAATCTCGTTAGCTCTGTTATCTGCAGTCTGAAAGTTTGCTTGAGCTTGCGCAATACTCACCGGATCTCCAGAACTCTTAACATCGATATACTCTCGAAGACTTTTTGATTTTTCTTCAAATACCTCAGCGTACTTGCTCTCAAGTTGTTCGTAGGCTTCAGCGTAAGCTCCTTCCTGAATCTTCCGGGTTTCGACTGGATTAAAAAATAATGGTGGCTGAACGTACTGATAGAAAACAAAGACCATAGCACCTAAGAGCAAAATAAAAAACTGCATCGGCACTTTGGCAATACCGTTGAAGAGAAGACCAAGACGGCTTTGGGTTATGGATTGTCCTGTTAGATATCGTTGAACCTGCGATTGATCGCAGCCAAAGTAGGCAAGCGCAACAAACATTCCGCCAATTATTCCAGACCAGAAATTGTAACGGTTATTCAGGTCAAACGAGAAGTCAATCAAGTTCAGCTTTCCCATTCCACCCGCAACATGCAACGCATCGGTGAAAGAAACTCCCGATGGAAGCAGAACGATTGTCATGATAAACGCCATGATCATCCCGAACATAATGATGAGCATCTGCTGGAAATCGGTCCAGTTCACCGCCTTCACGCCACCCGACGTTGTGTAGATGATGATCGCTCCACCGATAACGGATGATGTGATTCTAATATCCCATCCAAGAATGACTGAAAGAACAATTGACGGTGCGTAGATAGTCATGCCTGCGGCTAATCCACGTTGGATGAGAAATAGGAAGCTTGTTAGAGTGCGAGTCTTGAGATCAAAGCGGTATTCAAGGTATTCGTAGGCGGTGTACACATTGAGTTTATGGAAAATCGGTACTGCAGTGATGGAAAGAATCACCATTGCGATGGGAAGTCCGAAATAAAACTGCACAAAGCGCATCCCATCGACGTATGCTTGACCAGGTGTCGAGGTAAACGTGATGGCACTCGCCTGAGTTGCCATGATGGACAAGGCAACTGTGTACCACTTCATTGATTTGTCTGCAAGGAAAAAGCCTCTGATGGTTCTTGTTCCCTTGCCTTTGTAAATTCCATAGATAACAATCGAGAGAAGAGTGAGAAATAAAACTACCCAATCAAGTGTTCTCATTGAAATGCTTTACCGAAAAAGTAGAAAAGAACAACAAGTAATGCTAAGTTGAAAAGGACTGCTGCATAGAGACGCTTCCAGGTTTTGAAGATGGGTGGATCAGATTCAGCATCATCAATAATATTTTTGAGAAGAGGTTCGCTCATCGAACATTGCTCCGCGCAGATGTTGCACCAAGTTCTATCATGTTCACAAACAGCCGATATGCTCCTACTACACCTGCAGGAAGCTGTCGGAAGAATGAATACCCGGTGTAGATATAATATCCTTTTCCATAGCGTGCAACGAGCAACCCTCCAGCCTTAGGTGGCTCGTTCGGATCGTTACTGCTAAGAACAGTTTGATAACTCGAATCCCATTTGTCTGCAAAATACAATCCGCGTTCTTGTATCCATCCCTGAAAATCCACTTGCGTGATTGTATTGGGATAGTTCAACAGTGGATGATTGGGATTATAAAATGTCACTGGTGCATCCTCAACTGACACGCGATCTCGTGAAACATTGAATGAATATGGTCCCAGATTTTCTGATTCCAAACGTTGCTGAGTAACATACTGGACGATGTATGTTCCGCCGTTGCTCACATACTCCAGCAGTCTATGTTGATGAATTCTGACATCTTGACGAGTATTATATGTACGTATGCCAGCGATGATCGCATCAAAATTTTGCAAATCACCGCTCACAAGGTCTTCATCGGAGATCAGTGTAATCTGATAGCCGAGCTGCAGAAGAGCAGCTGGCACCTCATCACCGGAACCCATGATATAGCCGATTGCTTGTTTCGCTCTTTTGATATCAATTTGAACAAGTTTTCCTTCCGCTTTAGGAAACAACGTTTGCAGAGGGATGTGATCGTATTGAATCGTATGAATGCCGTCGGAATGTTTGCCATCCATGGTTTCAACTTCGAATGTAAACGTCCCACTCGTGCTTTGCGAAGAAGGTTTCACTGAAAATGTAACAATCTGCTTATCGTTTTTATTTATTAAAGTGAAAGGAATCGAATCAGGCTCGACATGCCATCCACTTGGTACGTTGAGTTTCACATGTCCTTGTACATTTGCTTTTCCGCCCTGAAGCTTTACTGATATTGGTTTTTCATCGTGGTTGTTGAAGATGAAAATCTTTTCTAAGAGATTGACCGCAACATCGGGAACAATCTCAAATGGACGATAGAGCTCACCCTCCACAGGATCGATCCACTTGTATTGGATTGGTGCTTCATAAGTCAGTCTTTCGCTGTTTAAGAGCAGGACAAACTTTACCGCTACTGTCGGAGAATTTTCAGGAATACTCATCAAGTCTCTCTGTGATATCCGGTAGGTACCCTGATCCGGTTTTTCCCTTAACCAATACGGTTGAGTAAGCTGAATATCTTTTGGAAGTCTCATCGTCAACTTGACTGCAACAGACTTGTTGTAATTCAAAGGAGTATTGAGTACTGAATCTTTCATTCCGTAAGTATAAGAAATTCGCTCAAGCTTGATTGGAGTATCTGAACGATTCACAATTGATGCGTTCACAGTGATTTCATCGTCCGGGGTTGCAGAATATTCTGTCGCAATTGCTTCCATCCATAAACCAGCGCATGATCGAATAACTTCCAACAACTCTTTTCTTTTGACGTTGAGCCACTGATGTTCAGGGAGTTTGTTCATCCCTACGAATGCTTTGAGGAGTAACGGTAAAATCGCTGCTGGATGTTCGTGCCTGTAGGAAGTGTAAGCTTGCTCTAAGATTTTTCCAATGTGTTCTGCACCTTTGATGCGTGACCAGGCGATATCAATGCCATCAAAAAAATCCATCCTTGCAGATTCACCAGCGGTATGTTGAAAGAAGTTAATATTCTCACCCCTTCCTTGCGCCGCTCCAAATCCTTGACTCTTATGCATACTACGGCTAAGACCGGAAAGTTCTGTGAACGATCGTCCCAATAACGGACTATATGCGCCGATATCAATTCGCAAGGAGTTTGTTGTATCGATGTTAGGATTAAAAAACCTTGTAAGGTTAAACATAAGCCGCTTGGGTTTCCAAACCTTCACGTACTGTAACTGCTCAGCAAATCGTGACGGATCACCTGCTGCATCAAAAGCCTCTCTCGTAAGAATCGCTGAGGCGGTGTGGTGACCATGTCCTCCTAACGTTGGTGAGAATCGAGTGATGATAACGTCTGGCTGAAACTTCCGAATGATCCATACCATATCGGCAAGGATTTCATCTCTGTTCCAGATTCTAATTGCCTCATTGGATGATTTCGAGTAGCCGAAGTCTATCGCACGTGTGAAAAATTGCTCGGCACCATCGATTCGTCTCGCTGCAAGAAGTTCCTGTGTACGAATAATTCCCAACAACTCGCCTTGCTCCGAGCCAATGAGATTCTGTCCACCTTCGCCGCGTGTAACGGAAAGATATGCTGCACGTATCAATCTTCCCTTCGAGAGATACGAAAGTAACGCTGTGTTTTCGTCATCAGGATGAGCGGCTATATACAATGCTGAACCGAGCACCGTAAGTTTTTTCAGTGCAAGCTGAAGTTCAGCAGCATCCATAACGTTCGTAGGCTGTGGATAGACACGATGGATTGGAAAAAGTAGAAGGAATGCTAAATTAACATAGATAGTAAATGATCTTTGTGATTTCATGATGATACGCTTCTGAATTTTTCAGTGAGAAATATACTATTTCTCCCGTGAAGCTGCAAACAGAAATTTCGTGCTGTGAGTAATTGACATTCAACATAAGTTTGAATACATTATTCATGTCTTATTTTTCCAATGACACGGCAAAATGAACATTCGCATGGTAGGAAATTGAATCTCGCATTATTGTCGACTTCAATATCTATCGTTGGTGTTTTATTAATCAGCCTCTGTGGCTGTGGGGAATCCGGAACTGCTATTGATCTTGAAGCCCACCGTCAAGAAATCGAGCAGTGGAAAGAAAAACGGCTTGCACGCTTGACCAGTGACGATGGATGGCTTACGCTTGCTGGCTTATTCTGGCTCAAGGAAGGAGAGAACACGTTTGGAAGGGATTCAACGAACGATATTATTTTCCCTGCGGGCAAAGCCCCAAGGAGAGCAGGTGCACTCTGGTTAGAAAATGGAATAGTCCGCATGCAGGCACGTCCACGGGTAGAGATGAAACATAAAGATTCACTTGTCACTTCTATCATTATGCAATCCGATGAAGAAGGCTCAGTCAGCCCGACAATCTTGAACATTGGGGCTGTGAGCTTTTACATTATCAAGCGTGGTGATCAACTTGGAGTGCGCGTGAAAGATAAAGAAAATCCTGCCCGTTTGAATTTCAAAGGCTTGGACTTTTTCCCCATCGATCATACATGGCGGATCGAAGCAAAGTTTAAACCATACACTCCGCCAAAGGTCCTCGATATTCCATCACAGGTTGGTACGATTGAAAAATATGAATCTCCCGGTCTGCTCATCTTTGAAATCGATGGGAAAACCTATACAATTGATGCGGTGATTGAAAAAGGTTCAGAAAATCAACTCTTCATTATGTTTACCGATGAGACAAACGGCGAGGAGACGTATCAAGTCGGTCGGCAGCTCTACGCCGCTCTGCCGGACACAAACAACAACGTCATCATCGATTTCAACAAAGCATATAACTGGCCCTGTGTCTTTACAGAATTTGCTACCTGCCCAATTCCCCCGCGACAAAATCATCTTCCCATTCGTGTAGAAGCAGGAGAAAAAATGTATAGAGGTCATTAAGCCTGCTTGCCGAATGCTACACTTCACATAACGCTATGCTTCACGAAGCGCTCCGTCGCTGAAGCTTTGAAGCGTAAGAGACGTTTCGCATAATGAAGTTTCGTGTAGTGAAGTTCAGCAAGCAAACCTCGCCCCCACTCTGATTTGAATCGGAGAAAGGGAGAATTGGTTGTGGGGAGATTTTCTTATGCGACCTGTTACCTAATCGCTGTTTCATTTTTTGCTTTTGGATGTGGAGAATCTGTAGTCGAGCCTATTCTCGGCTATGTTCCAGAGATTAAGGGCTTCTCTTATACTTCATTCACTGCAAACGGATTTACGTTAGGTGGCAAGAATAATGCGGTTGCAGAGTTAAAGACACAAATCAATAACGAATGGGTGGCACTGGTCGTCTTTGAGTTTCAGAGTACTCCGCAGACTGCTGATATTGCACCGAATACCACGGGGAGAAATCCGCTGACTGGTGAAGTGTGGTCAACAAGTTCGACAGACGAGGACGTCCGAGAAGGTGTTCGTGATGCTCGCTTACAGGATATGAAAATCATGCTCAAGCCTCATATCGATCTTTACACCGGTGAATGGAGAGCAGCGATTCAGCCGGACGATCAAGGCAATTGGTTTCGAACGTACACACAGATGATCTTAAAGTATACCAGACTTGCTGTCGAACTCAATATTGAAATGCTCTGCATCGGAACTGAATACGTCGTTGCAACCCAAAGTCGATATACATCTCAATGGAGCAGCGTGATTGATTCGATCCGGCAGTACTATTCTGGAAAACTGATCTATGCCGCCAATTGGAGCGGCGCGCATGCCTACGGTTTGATTCAGCCCGAGTTTGAGCAAGTCGAATTCTGGGATAAGCTCGATTATATCGGTATCGATGCGTACTATCCGATCACAAATTCTCGTGACGACCCTATTCCTCCTGTGCCTGTCGCTGTCAGCAAGCTGAGCGTGCCGATTCAAGCAATGAGTAGACTTTCCCAACGGTATCACAAACCGATCATCATTACAGAGGTTGGAATACAGTCTGTCCAAGGAGCGCTTGCCACACCGTGGGAGTATTCACTGGGTTCAGCACCAGATGCTGTGCAGGACAATCAGGTACAAGAGTTTTACTATCGAGCTATGATTGAGTCGTTTGGAAAACAGCCCTGGTGTGCGGGCATGTTCTGGTGGAATTGGGAAAGCGTGCGCACGTCGTTCGAAGCAACCAATTACACACCTCGCAACAAGCCGGCAGCAGTAGTCCTGCGCCAGTGGTATAGCCTGCGATTACCTGCATAGCGATTTCTTCAAAAGTGATTTGATTCCAACGACCAAACTCCGTATCTTGGCTTAGTCATGGATTACTTGTGCAAAGAATCACGAGGATGAATAGTCTTTCCGAAATTCCCCACACTGATTTCCAAAGCCGCCTCATACCAAACGAAGTATGGTAAAAAGATTGTTGGCGATAGCGTTTCTCTGCTGCATTTCATCTATCGTATCTGCCCAAGGTGGTGCTTCTGATACACTTATTCAGGAAGTTTTAGAGTTGTCCGGTGCCAAACAGCAGATTGCGCAGCTCACTGAGATTATGGAGCAACAGCTTGCTCGTCAACGTTCGTCCATGAAGTCCAAGGATTTTGCTCTGGTCGATTCAATCCTGTATGATGCATACGATCCAGATACACTGTACCAGATCGTTGTTGACTATTTTAAAGAGAGTTATGATGAAAAGCAATGCACATCGTTATTAGATTGGCTTCGGACGCCTCTCTCTCAGACGTTATCTACCCTTGAAATTCAAGCATCCACACCCGATGGTCAAGAGGATATGGAAGTCTATGCTCGAGATCTTCAATACAAGTCTGCTGCTCAAGCACGAATCGACGTAGTTCATCAGCTTGACAATGCAATCCATGCGACGGAGTTGGTTCTCAAGATTCTCACCAACACGTTTCGAGAGCTTATGTTGGCCATCACTCCAGTTCTCTCGTCTGAGAAGCGTGTGAATGAAGGAGAGTTACAACTTCTTACAGAGCAAATGAGAAGTGAATTAGAGCCAACAATAAAAGAAGCCACAAAAGTTTCGTTTCTCTTTACGTATCGCAGCGTCTCTGCCGATGAGCTTCGACGGTATATTCGATTTTATGAGTCGGAGACCGGGCAGTGGTTTTCACGAGTGTCAAGCGAAGGATTGATCCGGGCGTTAACACATGCAATCAGGAAAGCAGGAAGAGAGATTGCAGAAAGATTCACAAAATAGTTTCGACATCCATGCCGCTCACCCCGTTAGTCATCGAACGCAACTTTAATCGCCTGCTTGATAGTCTTGTTGATGTGTTATCCTTATCCAGGATTCACGCAAACACTATCTCAACCATAGGCATTTTCCCGAGCATCGCAGCAGCGTATTTCTCAAGCCAGGGACAGTTTACGGTTGGTGGGATTCTCATTCTCATCGGCGGTCTCCTCGATATGCTTGACGGCAAAGTTGCCAGACTCAATGGTCACGTCAGTAAATTCGGTGCAATCTACGATGCAACACTTGACCGACTTGCCGAATTAGTCATTTACACCGGGATAGGGATTTACTTTATCCAGCACAATATGCACCTTACGTCGCTGGTTGTGGTTGTTGCTGTAGGAAGCTCACTCCTTGTAAGTTATGTGCGCGCGCGAGCAGAGTCGCATGGGATACCCTGTGAGGTGGGATTTCTCCGTCGTGGAGATCGCATAGTCCTCTTAGGCGCAGGTGCCTTCTTTGATTTCATGGCAGATGTATTTCACGCTATTGTGCAAGGGATTATTACCCTGCTTGGACTGGAAGTTCGCTATGCGTTTCCTCCCATGCCGTTGACGCTTGTGCTGATGGTGATTGCGGTTCTTTCACCGATAACAGTGGTGCAGCGGCTGATGTATATCAGTAAACTAAGCACACACAAAATTGAATAGGAGTAAAGAAGCTAAATTTTGCAGATCTGTGGCTTGCTTTTTCGAAGTTAGGTTGGTAACTTGCATTAGTATTTGGATGCAATAATACTTTGAGCACGTAAGACCGGGACTTTAACGAACCCATATTGTTAGTGGATTTCTTTATCGCAATAGGAAGGGTTTAATGACATGAAATACCTCCTACTAATGACTCTTTCAATCATTTCGATTATTATACCCGCTTGTGACCTCTTAGATTCTGAGGATAACAGAGAAAACTATAACATTTCTAAAGATGAAAACCTGTCCATTGTCATCTCTCCCGGGACGTCAGATCGTCCTGGTCGGCTACATATAATGAACATCTCAGATGACACGCTGTTCATCCATTATAATTATGTGAACTCATGTGATTTCGCCTTATACAATCTGAAGTTAAAAACAGTTATTGGCACAGTGAATTTAATCTATGATTCCGAAATGCACACGTGGATGCAAGGCAGGATTTACGCTGTTTGTAAACTCTACAAATCGCCAACCATTCTACTCCCTAAGAAATCTCACGATGAGGAAATTCGACCCACGTTATTTCGGGGCGTGTTTAAACTTGGTGTTAATTACTCAAAACAGATGTACGCTTACGTAAAAGATAGAAGGGCTCTTGAACTCTTTTTCAAAATCCAAGATTAACTTTTTCTTAAAACCTCACCCTTACCGTCGCCATCACCTTCGGCATCACTCTCCCATCAGCACTCAAATCTGGACTTACATCAAAGTCATAGAGGTTTGCACCAACGTAGGCATCTACGAGATTGAGGAAGTAGAGCAAGCCAAGGTACCATGCAAACTTGTCGCGCTCATCGCGGTAAAAATCTCGTAGTCGGAGGAATCGGTCGTCTCCAAACGGTGGTCGCTGCTGGACACTGGTGTTAAACTGATCGCGAAAATCCTTGTACCTGTTGTTCAGTCTCACCCACTCGTACACGTAGTATCCCCCTAATCCCCAGATCAGCGGTACTTTCCAGTAATCCTCGTTGTAAATCTGTCCAGAGCCGGGCAAGACTGCAGAAAACCCAACTGCAAGCCAAGCATTTTTCTCAGGCTGGAATGGTTTCGCCTCTTGTCTTAGAGTTGACGATGGGATAGTGTCTCGGACAATTCCTGTAGTATCAATCTGTGCAAGAGATAGAGACGAGACTGCTGCACTGGAAGTGAGGATAATCAATAATCCATCGATTGGGTGAAAACTTCGAACCATTTAACAAATTAACCAATTAACCATTTAACCATCTATTACTGCAATCGCTTCAATCTCGACCTTCACATCACGGGGAAGTCTTGACACTTCAACAGTCGATCGGGCCGGTAGATTATCTTTGAAAAATTCACCATAGACTTCATTCATGCCTGCAAACTCGTTCATGTCTTTTAGGAATACAGTTGTCTTTACCACGCTTTGCAGCGATGCACCTGCTTCTTCGACAATTGCCTGAAGGTTTTTCAATACTTGGCGCGTCTGAGCCTTAATGTCACCTTCAATCAACTGTCCAGTGTGTGGATCAAGAGCAATCTGTCCTGCAGTGAATAACAACGAGCCTTGTGAGATGATTCCTTGACTGTATGGACCAATAGGAGTAGGTGCTTTTTGTGTCAGAACGATTGACTTTGACATAGCTTCTTTAAATTCCAAATCTCAATACCCAAGCTCCAATTCCAAAACAAAAATTGGGATTTAGAGCTTGAAACTTACTTGAAGTTGCCCCGCTATAGCGCTCTGGCGTCAACCTAAGGATTTTCATTAGAGTCAATGATTTCTTAACTTCGTTGAAGTCCTTGCATATTGATCAACAACATGAAGGGTTCTACAATGCTGGCGATAGCCAAAATGGTTGATTTTCCAGATAAATTCAAGCAAAAACTTCAAACGATGTCCGTCGATACACTGGCTGTCCGCTGTGGTTTTGTTCAGCGGACGCCTCGAAAAATTGATCCGCAGAGTTTCTTGATCAGCTTGTTTCTGGCGATCTTTCATGGTGCATACTCCCTCGTATCGTTTGCGGCAACGCTGGGATTGGTCCAAGGGCAGTGCGTCTCCAAACAAGCAATCAACAAGCGCATTACAGAGCCATTGATCCGACTGCTGGAAGAACTCTTGGCGAAGGCGCTGGCCAAAGGAATTCATCTGCATCTGAAGCCAACGCACCATCTGCTGTCTACGGCCTTTCGACGGGTTCTCGTCCATGATAGCACCAACATTGCACTGCATCCATCCTTAGCGAAGCATTTTCCCGGTCCTCGGAACTCGACGTTGGCACAGAGTGCCACTGTGAAAATACAGGCAATCTTTGATCTGCTGAGCGAACGGTTTCGGTACTTCAGGATGACACCCTTTACCGTCAATGACCAGTCTGCTGCAACAGACATGCTGGATTGCGTGCGAGAGGGTGACCTGATTATTCGCGACCTCGGATATTTTGTCTTACGGGCTCTCTCGTCCATTCACAGCAAAGGAGCATTTTTTCTTTCTCGACTCAAACACGGCATTACCCTGTACGCTCCAGATGGCAAGACGCCGCTCGATTTGCTGAGAATGCTCAAGAAACGGACATTTCTGGATATCGATGTCTGTGTCGGAAGCAAGGAGAAATTGCCCGTTCGCCTGGTTGCTCTGCCTGTTTGTCCAGAGATCGCCGCGCAACGCCGGCGAGCATTGAAACACAACCGGGACTACCGCCTCAATCCCAGCAAAGACCATCTCACCCTGTTGGGATGGGACATCTTCGTCCTTAACGTGGATCAATCCATTCTCAGTGCCGACACCGTGGCGAAGATTTATCATCTGCGCTGGAGAATCGAAATCATGTTCAAGGCGTGGAAAAGTTATTTCCGCTTGGCGGATGTACCGTATTCATCTGTCGTGCGCGTCCAACTCTATCTCTACCTTATGCTCATCTTCGTCACGCTTTTTCACGCCAGTATGTATGCGCCGCTCTCTGCCCAGGTCTCTCGCAGTCAGAAGATCGACCTGAGCCTGTTGAAACTCTCCAAGTTTTTCAAAGAACAATGGTGGACAATCATCATCTTCTCTTCTCACGCAAGCAACGTCCAGCGGCAGATCCTCTATCACTGCAAGTATGAGTCGAGACGGAAACGGCGAAATTTTTCTCAACAACTCGCTCTCTTAGGTTGACGCCTATGCGCTATAGCGGGAGTGGGATTTGGGTCTTTCAACGATTTACTGTTCAATGGAGGCAATAAGATCGAAGAGCCGTTCAAGGTCGGCACTGTTGTAAAACTCAATGACGATCTCGCCCCTGCCGCTATCATGAACGTTCACCCGCACTTTTGTAGCAAGGATTTTTTGCATGCTTTCAGCAACACTCTCGGCAGCATTCAATGAGCCTTTGGGAAGGTGACGGACTTTTGTTTCGGTTTTCTTTCCGTAATCTCTGACGAGCTTTTCAACCTGACGAACATTGAGGTCTTTCTTAACGATACGTTCAAAGAAGCGGAGCTGAACACGCTCGTCCGGCAGAGAGACTAACGCACGCGCATGCCCCATTGTCAACGATCCCTTGCGAAGTGCATCTTGAATTTTCGCCGGCAGCTTCAATAACCGCAGGAAATTCACGACAGTCGTGCGATCTTTGCTGACCTTTTGTGCAATTTCTTCAGCAGTTAAACCGACGTCGTGTGACAGCCTCTGGTATGAGATAGCTATTTCAATAGGATTGAGATGCTCACGTTGTAAGTTTTCGATGAGAGCGAGTTCGAGCATCTCTTCGTCCCGCTTGACCTCAATGACGTATGCAGGGATCGTCTGCAGTCCGAGTTCTGTCGATGCTCGAATACGGCGCTCGCCAGAGATCAGTTCATACATTCCATCGTGTCCACGTCTGACTGTGACGGGCTGGATGATGCCTTTTTGTTTTATTGATTCCTTGAGTTCATCGAGTGCTTGTTGATCGAAATCGGCACGAGGCTGATATGGGTTGGGGCGTATTTTTGCAATCTCAATGTGAGTGGTCAAGCCGTCAACTTTCCGCTCCACTGCCTGATCAATGGGGGTAGTATCGGGCGCAGGTCGTTGGACTTGCGGCACAGGCCGGATCAGTGCTGACAGCCCTTTTCCCAAACCACCTTTTGCTTTAGACATGTTGCGATTCCGCTTCGGTAGGGACAGAGGTATGTTGCTGACGTTTTAAAAATTCTTTTGCCAATTCCATATAGTTGCGCGCACCCGATGAAACTGCCTCATACAGCAAGACGGGCTTACCGTAACTTGGTGCTTCGCTCAATCTGACGTTGCGTGAGATAATGGTTGTGAAAACTTTCTCTCCAAAATACTTCTTCACTTCGTCGACAATCTGGTTTGAAAGGCGCAAGCGGCTGTCATACATGGTCAACAACACGCCTTCAATTTCCAATCGTGTGTTAAGATTTTGCTGCACCATCGTTATGGTATTAAGAAGTTGACCCAAGCCTTCGAGTGCATAGTACTCACACTGCACGGGAATGAGAACGGAATCGGCAGCGACAAGCCCGTTCAATGTTAAGAGTCCTAACGAAGGCGGACAATCGATGAAGATATACTCGTACTCGTTACGCACGCTGGCGACGATACCTCTTACGATCTGTTCGCGGTTCTCCACCTCTACCAGTTCAACCTCTGCACCGACAAGATTGATGTTCGATGGGAGAAGAGAGAGATAGGGCATTTCTGTCTTGACGATCACTTCACGAGGATCAATGGTATTGATGAGAACATCATAGATGTTCTTCCCGGAGTTACGTGAGTCAATGCCAAGTCCACTCGTAGAGTTTGCCTGGGGATCGATGTCGATCAGAAGTGTTGAATACTCTGCGACAGCAATCCCAGCCGCGAGATTAATAGCAGTAGTTGTTTTGCCGACGCCTCCTTTTTGATTCGCTATCGTGATGACCTTTGCCATACGTTACATAGCCGCTGAGAGCAAGAGCGCAACAATTCCTAAAAGGATGCTGATGGTTCGAAACTGGTTAACACGGTGGCGGTAAAGCTCCGCTTTTTCATTGAATCCACCGTTTGACGATGGTGCATCAAGGTACTTCAACATGCGTGCATATCCGAATGCGTAAAATATCATTAATACAAAGATGAGTTGTTTGAACCCAAGAAGAATCGACCAGCGGTCGTTATATTGAAATCCATAAAAGTGTCCTTGATGTACCATCATGATAACACCGGTGATCAGGATTGTCCACACACTCATCCAGACAAATCCGATGAAACGTTTGTTGACAAGGCGTTGTGCTGTCTTCACATGATCACTTTCTTGTTGGATGATCGGCATCGCCACCGCACTTTGAAACATCAACCCACCAAGCCAGACCACAACGCCGAACACATGCAAACTCCGACAAGCCCAAAGAACGAATTCCAAAAATCCTTCTGCTATAAATCTACAATATGGTAAATTAATCCAGTGCTCATTGGCTCAAATATAAAATATTTTCCCTCAGAAAGCAATGAATGAATCACGAGCGTTTCTCCATATTCATATCACGGAGTTTGATAATTTGTTGTTCGAGCAAGGCAATAGAGGTGTTGAGTCTATTAAGAAATTGTTGTTCTTCTTCGGTAACGTTCTGTCTTGCTAGGATGTCTGCACTGATTTTTATGGCTGCAAGAGGATTATTGAATTCGTGGCACATCGTCACAACTAATTCTTGGATGGCTTCTGCTTTTCGCTGAGAAAGTAGCTTTTCTGATTCTGCTTCAACAATTCTTTTCTTTAAGTGTACCCGTTCGAGAACGTTGATGATGGCGCGTGGGAGCATTGTATCGACGGTTTCTTCTTTGACAAGGTAATCTTCAATGCCAAATTTGAGAGCCTCTATGGCAAGTTTGAGATCTTTGTTCGTGGTGAGCAAAATAATAGGCACAGTAATTTTTTCAGAAATGATCCGTTTGGAAACCTCCAACCCGGTCCCCTTTTCCAGATAATAGTCCATCAGGATGAGATCAGTATTTGGGTTGGCTTTTAAAAAGTCAAGTGCTTTTTCTCCATTGTTCACCCATGTTAAATCGAATCGCTTGTCCTGAAATGGCCTGAGGTAGTGTTTTGTAACGCTGACATATTCGGGGTCGTCGTCAACGAGGAGGACGTTTATCGTGTTGTTTTCCATTTTAGCCATGTTTGACCATCCATTATAGCATTTGTCAAAGAAACTTGCAACATCTAACGTGTTGCAGTCGGTATGGATAGGATCGAAGGGTGAACAAAGCGTTTTCTTTCCTGAAATAAGAAGAAAGTATTAGGAAATTTAAGATTTTAGAATCAATTTTCTTTATTTTGATTGACTTTAATTGTGTAATTCATTAGATTTAAAGGTGTTTGATCAACAGAATGCCTAAGATTATTCATTTAAATTGGGATTCTATAAAAGCGACGGTCAGAAAGTTCATCATTAGGGTCAATTCTAGTGATGGAATCATTCTGACCGTTGGTATTATTGCACTGATTACGGGAATCCTTGTTGATGTTCTTATTTTACGTATCATCTGTGTGGCTGTTGTTTTGGGATCAGCCGTCATTTTGTTTGCTTTGCAACGTATAAAGAAGATAGAGATTCATACGGGGAAGAAGGATTCAAATTCACTATTCAATTCACTATCTGAAAGTGACAGCATGAAGAAAATGGTCTTCGATGATTTCCAGGCAGATATGGGAGGGAAATATGTTATCGAAGAAGTTAATGAACAGTTAACATTCGAGCATGTGTCGGGTGGGAGTGCAGGACAGTCTGCGTCTGATTCAACTGGACCGTTTCAAGGTTACCGGGAAACTTCGAAGGTTGATCAGCCAGTTGCCCATGAGTTCACCCTATCGGATTTTTTTGATGTTGAGTCGGATATCTATAAAGATGAAACTGAGCCACGCACAGAATTCGATTTTCTTCTGAATAAAGTTCTCACAGTTATTAAAGAAGTCTTATTTGCTCACACTGTTGCATTTTTCTGGGCGAACCGCGAAAAAAATCAGATGGTGATGGAAATGCACGTGACGGATAGTACGGTGTTCATCTCATCGCGTCGGTTTCCGATAGGACACGATCTCGTCAGTAAAGTTGCTCAAACCGGGAAACCGGAATTGGTGACAGAAGTTAATCCGCTTTCAGAAAATGAACTGATTCCGTATTACAGCAGTACCGCCTCGATTAAATCGTTTGTTGCAGTGCCGGTGTATTTTTCAAAATCTACTCATGGACAGGATATCGAACTCCCGGTGGCAGTCATTGCTGTTGATAGTTTTGCGCAAGACGATTTTGGGACAGAAACGCTCGCGCTTCTTGGTAAGTGTACTAAGTTAGTGTCGGCTCTGATCAAGAGTTATAGTGAAAAATACGAGTTGCTGTTGAATTCTGAATTACTTCGTTCCATCAGGCGTCTTCAGCAGCGCATCCGAGGCAGCTTCTCGTTAAGTACGATCATCCAGGCACTTGCCGAAGAAACATCAAAGCTTGTCAACTGGGATTTTCTTTCCATTGTTCTGTATGATGAAACCAGGCATGCGTGGGTTGCAAAGAAGGTAACGAATAGAGCTCATCAAGGTTACATCGTTCCTGATCAAGTGATTGATTTTCCGGAAAGTATTGTTGGGCAGACAATCAGGAATAATACACATGGATTGATTACTGATATGGAAACGTCTGCATTGCCGAGGTTTTGCAAGAAGGAGCGTGTGGAAACTCATGGATCATTCCTGACAGTACCGATCAGCTCGCTCAATAAGTGCTATGGAGCTTTGAATGTTGAAAGTCGAGAAAGGTACAATTTCTCTCATCAGGATGTCGATACCCTGTATCGTCTCGCTGAAAATGCCGCTTCTGCTCTTGAGATTCTTTACATGAAAGAAATCATTAATGAATATGTCATCATTGACGATCTGACAGGAGTGTATTCGAAGAAATTTTTTGTTCAACGAATGGAAGAAGAACTCCATCGTGCAGATGATGCTGGGAATGAACTTTCGCTGCTGCTGATTACAGTAGACAAATCGAACGACATCATCGCGCGCTTTAGCCAAGATGGTTTCGAGCGCGTCATGATCACGGTCGGGAAAGTTATTCGTGCCAGTATCCGATCATATGATCTTGTCGGAAGATACGATAGCGATCAATTTGCCGTGATGCTGGTGAACACTGCAGCAAACGAAGCCTATTTATGGGGAGAAAAAATCCGGAAAAACTTAGCTGCTCACGTGATCACGCTTGAAGGGAAAAGTTTCTCAAGCACGATCAGTATTGGAGTGTGTGGGGTGCTCGAGGGGATGAAGAAGGAGGAGTTGATCGGTAATACCGTCACCGTCCTCAATCGAGCCGCTGAGGCAGGTGGGAATGCCGTACGAGTTTTTTAAATTCATTTCAATCCTATAACAAAATGAACTGTGATTCCTTATGGCAAAACAACAGACCTTTGCAGAAAAAGTAGCAAAAGTAACAGCCCAACACGGTAAAAAATGCCCCAAGTGTGGTGCTATTAAACAGCCTCTCCTATACATAAGCTCAGAACCTTCGAAACATGGTAGTATTAGGTTCAGTCATCGGCGGATTCAGGTCTGCAAGTGTAACGAAAAAGAAGTATACGCATAGTGTAGAGAGAAGCGTTAGAACATCTCGCTCAGCGTGCTTTCATCATTGACGGAAAATAGTTCTCCAAGCCATGTGCTCTTATCGAAGAAGAAACGGAAGATAATACAATGTTTTTAGGAAAAGTTGTTGGAACAGTATGGGCAACTCGTAAGGATGAAGAATTAGTTGGAATGAAGTTTCAGATTGTGAAGCACGTGGGGTTGGATTATACTGTCAGGGATACGTTCGTGGTCGCAGTGGATACTGTTCAAGCGGGAGTTGGTGATATTGTCCTCGTTTGTAGTGGAAGTTCAGCCAGGCAGACGACATTAACGAAAAATAAGCCTGTCGATGCTGTAATCATGGCAGTAGTCGACAAGCTCGATGTAGCGGACTGAATCGTAGTGATCTGGTAAAGTATGTTTTTTGGAAAAGTCATCGGCACCGTTTGGGCAACGCGGAAGGATGAAAATTTACAAAACTTCAAGCTTCAGTTTATCCAGCCCTTGAATGCCAAAGGGGAACGTAGTGGTGAGCCGATTGTTGCCGTTGATACCATTGGAGCGGGACAAGGCGAAATTGTGTTCTATATTACGGCACGGGAAGCCACCATACCACTTCCTGTTGACATGGCACCTGTAGATGCAAGTATTATAGGTATTGTCGATCGGATTGATGTTTAACGCACTGTAAGGTTAAGGAGATTCTATGGCAAAGGTTACCGCCAAACAATTTATGAGCAGGGAGAGCCAATCACTCGACAAATACTTGCAGGAAATTGGCAAGGTCGAGTTGTTGGACCCTGAGGAAGAGATCGAGCTTGCTCGACGTATTAAGAAGGGCGATCAAAAAGCACTTGAAAAACTGACGAAAGCGAATCTCCGTTTTGTTGTGAGCGTTGCCAAGCAATATCAAAATCAGGGTCTTTCGTTAGGCGATCTCATCAATGAAGGGAATCTCGGTCTTATCAAGGCAGCCAAGCGTTTTGATGAGACCCGAGGGTTTAAATTTATTTCGTATGCTGTGTGGTGGATTCGCCAGTCGATTCTTCAGGCATTGGCAGAGCAGTCTCGTATTGTACGGTTACCTCTCAACCGCGTCGGTGCACTGAATAAAATTGGCAAAGTGTTTAGCTCATTGGAACAGGAATTCGAGCGAGAACCAAGCGCAAGCGAGTTGGCTGAAGAGCTTGATATGTCACTGTTCGAGGTTGCCGATACACTGAAGATTTCTGGTCGGCACCTCTCGATGGATGCACCATTTGCGCAAGGCGAGGACAATCGTCTGCTCGACGTAATTCAGGATGAGCGTACTCCAATGCCCGATCATTCTCTTATTAAAGAATCGCTGAGTAAGGAGGTTGAGCGTGCCTTAGGGACGTTGACTGAACGAGAAGCTGAGGTCATTCGGCTCTATTTCGGACTTGGACGCGAGCATTCTCTTACGCTCGAAGAGATCGGTGAAAAATTTCAGCTCACTCGTGAGCGTGTTCGGCAAATCAAAGAAAAGGCCATTCGCCGGCTCCGTCATGCTTCTCGAAGTAAACAACTGCGTGCGTATCTCGGCTGAGGGAAAGTGTAGACATATTGCCTTCATAACGTTGGTGATCTTGTAATTTCTTCTTTCATTGCGTACACACTTAGAAAATGTCTGTTCTCCCGATTTACACATACGGTGCAGTTGTTCTTCGGAAAAAAGCACAACCCATTACGGAAGTCAACGACGAAACCCTGAAGCTGATCATGGAAATGTTTGAAACGATGCGAAATGCCAACGGTATTGGTCTTGCCGCGAATCAGGTTGGAGTGTTGCAGCGAGTTATTGTTGTCGATATTTCAGGCGTTGAAGAAACGAAGGATGTTAAGCCTTTTCCTCTCATCAATCCTGAAGTTATCACTCAATCAGGAACCTGCGTCATGGAAGAAGGATGCCTCAGCATTCCCGAGGTTCGGGATGACGTCGAGCGAGCTGAGAAGATTACACTCAGATTCAAGGATACAAGCTTTCGAGACGTACAGATTGAAGCAAATGGATTATTAGCTCGCGTTATCCTCCATGAAATAGACCATCTCAATGGTACGTTGTTTATCGATCGTCTCTTATCATCACGACGAAAATTTCACAGAGAGAAATTAAAAGCCATTGAGCGTGGGGAAATGGAAGTGAGTTATCCTGTCGTTACTGCCAGTGTTACAGTGTAGGTCATCATCGCTTCGTTCGTATGCGTATTGTGTTTATGGGAACGCCGGAGTTTGCAGTTCCCAGTTTAAAGATTCTCCTGGATAATCAGTATCCCATTGTCGGTGTTGTTACAGCACCCGATAAACCTGCAGGGCGGGGACAGCAATTTTCGACATCACCAATCAAGGATTTTGCTTTAGAAAAGCATCTTCTCGTCATGCAGCCAGAGAAGCTGAAAGAAGAGCGCTTCATTAAACAGTTACGATCGGTGGAGCCTGATATTTTCGTTGTTGTTGCATTTCGTATACTTCCGCCTGATGTTTTCACAATTCCAACTCTTGGATCGTTTAATCTTCACCCGTCACTCTTGCCAAAGTATCGTGGGGCTGCGCCTATCAATTGGGCGATCATCAAGGGTGAGAACGAGACAGGCGTAACGACGTTTTTTCTGAAAGAATCGGTCGATACGGGGAACATCATCCTTCAGGCTCGTGTTCCAATTGGTAATAATGAGACGGCTGGCGAGCTTCATGACAGGCTTGCCGACATCGGCGCCGAGCTTGTGCTTCATTCCGTTCGACTTATTGAGACTGGTAAGGCACATCCACGTCCGCAGGATGATTCGCTGGCTTCAGCAGCGCCGAAAATTTTAAAAGAACATTGCAGAATCGATTGGAGCACAAGTGCTAAAGAGGTTCATAATTTTGTTCGGGGACTTTCTCCAAAGCCGTGTGCTTATACGTTTCATGGCAGCACGATGATGAAGATATATCGATCTACAGTCGGTCCCGATTCCCACTCAGGAAATCCTGGTGAAATTCTTCGGGCTGATAAACAGCTACTCATTGCTGCCGGTGAAGGAGTCATTGAGGTTCTGGAGCTGCAACAAGAAGGGAAAAGAAAACTCTCCGCCGAAGAGTTCTTGCGGGGGTATCGAGTGCAAATTGGCGAAACGTTTGTCTGAAGTATTATGAAAAAGTCATCAGTCATCACCCGCGAGCTTGTAACAATTATTGTGTCGAGTATTTTCCTCGCACTCATCTATAATACCTTTTCGCCGAAAAGTATTCCGCTCATCAGAACTGAGCCTAAAAAGATCGCCGCTTCCGATTCGGCGTTGTTTCCAACACAGCATCCTCAGCCGTCATCGGATACCTCAATCCAGAGTCAATTCAAAGTGATTGCACCGCTACATGAGCGTGCTCTGAAGAATCCCGATTCGATGGCGGCGGTTGTGAAACGGGAGCGAGAGAAACGTGAGGAAATTTTCAAGATTGTCACGCTCGACCAGGTTAAGCGACTCTTGGCGCAAGGTCGAGGACTCTTCATCGATGCGCGAGATCCTGAATCATACCGGAAGGGTCACATTAAAGGTGCACGAAATATCTTTGGCGATGCGCCCGATCGGCATTTTGAAGAACTCGTGGAGATTCCAAGAGATACGCTCATCGTAATCTATTGCAATAATCCTGAGTGTCATCTCGGCCGTGTGCTCGCTGAGTTTATGAATGTCATGGAGTTCAACAATCTTTATCTCTATGATGACGGCTGGGACGGATGGGAAGAAGCCAACATGCCAATCGATACGACATCTGCAATGGAGTAAAGGATGAAAAGGGTCTTATCGAACAAATACGTTCTTCTTATTTCCCGACTTGTCCTTGGCTCTGTGTTCATTGTTGCGAGCATCGACAAGATTGCACTCCCGGAGGCGTTTGCCGTTAATATTGTAGCATACAAGTTACTACCGTATGGTTTGACAAACCTCTTTGCGCTCATCGTTCCGTGGATGGAGCTGCTCTGTGGTGTCTTCCTCATTGCAGGGGTTTTCTTACGGTCAAGCTCATTCATGGTCTCTCTGTTGCTTTCCATGTTCACGATTGCGATGATCACCGCGCTTGTGCGTGGTCTAAAAATAGATTGCGGTTGTTTCGGGGTAGAGCATGCCTCGCCGGTGAGCTGGATGAGGGTGCTGGAAGATCTCGGTTTGCTTGTGCTTGGAATTCATATCTTTACACTTTCCCCACAAGAGTTTGCGGAACAACTCGTCGAATGATTTCATTTTTTGCGGCGGTTGGCGAAAACCAAGTTGTGAGCAACAGCATTGAGCGGCCACACAATTTCCTATTATAAAGTATCGTTGCTACTACTCCTATATTGAAATGCTACAGTCCACACTTTCTTCATCCTGTTACCGGCCCTTGATTAGAAAATCCTCCGGCTTGGGAGGCCCTCCCACCCAATTAATATCCCATGCCCTGTCGACCGTGATGAACAGAAGGGCGCCTTCATCAGCCGTTGTCCACGCCTGATGGAACATCTTACTTGGAACGAAGTTGAACGAACCAGTGCGTAGAGTATCCCTTACTCCTTCACACTCCATTATGAACGTCCCGCTGACAACGGTGTGGGTTTCATTTGCCGTGTGCCAGTGCATTGGCACATGGAAGTTTTTCGGTACCCTGATCATTAATTGAGTTGCATGAGTTTTCGGATCAACACGGAGGATGGTGATCTCGGATGAACGCTCTCCTAGCTCTGGTACAATTTTATCCCATTTCATATGCTCAAACTTCACGTTGAATGAATGGGTAGAAGTATCTTGCGAGGTCTCATGTTTCTGGCCCCCTTGTGCAAGAGCGGAGCCTAGCAAGATACAAGTGAGCAACATTGCACTGAGTAATCGATTCATGATTTGTTCTCCTTTGTTTGAATTATGTAAATTTAGTTTTAGTGTTCATTGATGTCATGTAGAGAGGTTTGTCTCATTTATATGGCATTGCGCTTAACGTCTGTGGTAACAACGCAATGTTGAAGCGAACTATCGATAAACTCATTTCCGTGAGCGGAAGCATTGAGCGAGTCTATTCCTCTGACGTTTCCAGTCGTCGTAGCTCGTGTCCATGGTTTCCCAATCCTCACAGAATTCTTTGAGTGCGCTCCACTCCTCTGGGCGATACCACGCAATTCCTATAACAGTTCTTTGTTTCTTCCTTCGAGTCATTGGCTCACTCGACTATTCGATGACTGCTGGCGGACATTCTTTTCTACGGATAACGTCCGGCGTAACCACGCCGTGCGCAATGAACGGAACGAAGT
>JACQVI010000036.1 GCA_016209795.1 Ignavibacteriota bacterium | reverse complement strand
TTCTCAGCATGCTCTTTAAGATGACTGAGGTGAGGTACAAGATCAATCCGGTGTTGGAGCGTGCGCTCGACGT
Organism: Ignavibacteriota bacterium; assembly: GCA_016209795.1. Classification (GTDB taxonomy): domain Bacteria; phylum Bacteroidota; class Ignavibacteria; order UBA10030; family SZUA-254; genus JACQVI01. The sequence goes on along the minus strand of JACQVI010000036.1, from coordinate 11,349 downwards.
GCTTTTTATTCTTCATGCGGATCATGAACAAAATTGCAGCACCAATGCGATGCGCAGTGTTGGCAGCTCACACGTCGATCCATTCTCCGCAACGGCTGCCGCTGCATCGGCATTATACGGTCCGTTGCACGGCGGTGCAAACGAAGCCGTCCTTAACATGCTTGATCATATCGGGTCGAAGAATAGCGTCCCGCAATTCATCAAAGACGTCAAAGCAGGAAAAGGGCGGCTGATGGGCTTCGGTCATCGTGTGTACAAAAATTATGATCCACGAGCGAAGGTGATCAAGAAACTTGCAGAGGAAGTCTTCGAAGTCACCGGTCGCAATCCCAAGCTCGACATCGCACTCGAGCTTGAGCGCATCGCCCTCGAAGATGAATACTTCATCAAGCGTAAACTCTATCCAAATGTTGATTTTTATTCAGGCTTGATTTACCAGGCAATGGGGTTCCCGGTCGAGATGTTCCCTGTGTTGTTTGCAATCCCACGGACGTCGGGCTGGGTTGCACAGTGGGAAGAGATGCTCTTAGATCCTGAGCAGAAAATTGCACGCCCTCGACAAATATACCTTGGCTGCGATCTCAGGGACTATGTGATGATGGGGAAGCGAACTGGAGATTAAATAACGAGCAAGGCTACATCTGCGATAGAGTCCCCGACGACGCTTTGACATTCCATTTCCAAACACCACAACATCACTGAATCTCCTTGAGCGAGACTCTGCTCCTCGTTTTTTTTAATATCTTCATCATTGCCATGCTTTTGCTGGATTTGGGAATCTTCCAGCGGAGAGCGCATTTCCCTTCAATGAAAGAGGCGTTACTGTGGAGTATGATGTGGATTGTGCTGTCGCTTCTTTTCAACGTCTACATCTGGTACGAATATGGAGCCACCAAAGCACTCGAATTTCTCACCGGGTACGTTGTTGAAAAAGCCCTTTCCGTCGATAATATCTTTGTCTTTGTTGTCATCTTCTCCTATTTCGCCGTCCCTCCAGACTATCAGCATAAGGTGTTGTTCTGGGGAGTACTGAGTGCGATTGTTATGCGAGCGATCTTCATTGTCGTCGGTTCAGCACTTGTAGCACAGTTTCACTGGATTTTGTACATCTTTGGAGCGTTTCTTATCTTCACAGCACTGAAACTCATCGTTCAGAAAGAAACCGAAGTCCATCCTGAGCGCAATCCTGTCATTCGATTTTTCAGAAAAATATTTCCCATGACTCCAACGTATGAAGGACCAAAATTTTTTGTGCGGAAAGAAGGGAGAAGACTCATGACCCCCCTGTTTCTTGTCTTGGTGATGATCGAAACGACTGACCTCGCCTTTGCAACAGACTCAATTCCCGCAATCTTTGCCATTACTCAGGATACTATTATCATCTACACCTCAAACATCTTTGCAATTCTTGGCTTACGGGCATTGTATTTTGTGCTTGCCGGCTTCATGAAAAAGTTTCGTTATCTCAAAGTTGGACTCTCTCTTGTGCTGTTGTTCATCGGCGTGAAGATGCTCATCGAGCCATGGTTGGACATACCAATCCATTACTCGTTATTTATCATCATAGGTATTTTAACTCTCACTATCGTAACGTCATTATCTGCCCCTCATAATAAGCCATGAACCGGCTCATTGAGATCTCAGTAAAAGATCACATATCCCCAGAATATCGTGAAACGCCGATTGGTCTGCTCTTGGAATACCATAACCTCAACCGATCGCTGGACGTATATTCAAAAGCAGCGTTGTTAATTGGCATGTGCATGGACAATCGAAAGCATCTTCGCATTCCAGATAACTTTGCGTATATCATACGAGCCGGCGGGGCAAATCTGAGATACAGTGAATTCAAAGTCTCCTACGCCATTGCAATCGGTAATATCCAGCACATTGCGCTCATCGGACATAATAATTGTGGAATGGTGAACCTCATTTCTAAGAAGGAACAATTCATTAAGGGTCTTGTCGAGAAAGCTGGCTGGGACAGAGAATGGGCAGAAGAGCATTTCATGCACTTCGCGCCGATGTTTGAAATAGGCAATGAAATTGATTTCGTCATCAGCGAAGCAAAACGACTGCGACTACGGTATCCGAAGATCACCGTAGCACCGATGTTGTATAAGGTTGATGATAACAGATTACACTTAATTCGAGAAACCTAATTTCATATCCACAGAGTAATGCGCGTTACAATCAACAACATTGGTATTGAATACGAAGTAACTGGACCGCGCACTGGGTTGCCAGTGGTATTCATCCATGGTTTTCCTTTCGGCAAAGAAATGTGGAAACCGCAAGTCAATGCGTTGAAAAGAGACTACTATGTCATTGCGTATGATGTACGTGGTCATGGCTCAAGCGAAGTCGGGGATGGACAGTACAGCATCGAGTATTTTGTCGATGATTTCATTGCTCTGCTTGATCATAGTAAGATTTCTCGTGCCGTTGTTGCCGGTTTATCAATGGGCGGTTACATTGCTCTCCGAGCGATGGAACGACATCCTGATCGCTTTCGTGCACTCGTTCTTTGCGATACCCGCAGCGAAGCTGATAATAATGAAGGAAAAATCAAACGCGCAGCACAAGCCAAGAGCGTAAAGGCAGACGGCATGAAAACGTTCACTGACTTGTTCCTCAAGAATATCTTCTATGAAAAAACATTTAAGGATAATCCTCACGCAGTAGAAATGATCCGAACAAGCATCGAAAAAACCTCACCATTGGCTGTTGCAGGAACATTGCTTGCACTCGCTGCACGGACAGATACAACGTCATCGCTCTATACTATCAACGTACCCACACTCATTCTTGTGGGTCAGCATGATGCTCTTACCCCACCATCTGCCTCACATGCAATGAAGGAAAAAATTCCTAATGCAGAGCTCCATATTATTTCCAATGCAGCACATATAAGTAATCTTGAAAATGTGGAAGAATTTAATGCGTATCTCTTGAGCTTCCTGAAAAAAGTAAGGGATAAGGTGTTCATTCCATGAAGAAAAAATCCATCCTCGTTCTTTCAGCTACTGCAGGAGCGGGGCACGTCCGTGCTGCAGAGGCACTGGTGGAAGCATCTCATCTGCTTTCCCTTCCCATAACCATTCAACATATCGACGTTCTCGATTACACCTCGAGACCCTTTAAGAAGCTGTACAGCGAAACATATACCTTGATCGTCAACAATTCTCCTAAGCTCTGGGGATACCTGTACAAAACAACAGAGTCAAAAAGTTTAGACCGAAAAAAATCATTCTTGATGAAACTGTTCGACTCATTCAACTACCAGAAATTCCTTCAAGCACTGAACGATCATCAACCAGATGCTGCATTATGCACACATTTCTTGCCGTACTGGGGTATCTCTCACAAGATGAGTAAACCCGAATGGAGGATTCCTTTCTTCGCCGTGCCAACAGATTACGGTATTCATTCACTCTGGATGAATCCTTGGTTGAAGCGTTACTACGTTGCTACTGCTGAAGCGGCTTGGACAATCAAATCACGTGGTTTTTCCGATGAAAAGATTCTCGTTACCGGCATACCTGTGATGCCGCAGTTTGGTCTGTCTGTGGATCAACATGTCGCACGAGAAGAGTTTTCCCTTGATCCACATACGTTGACAATCATGGTCCTTTCTGGTGGATACGGCGTCGGCGTTCTTGATGAGCTTGTACCTTCGGTTGCTCTGTTTCTATCGAAGTTTGAGCGGAAAGAATTTCAGCTTTTAGTGGTGTGTGGAAGAAATCGGAAACTCTACAACAAGCTCAATGCTATGAATTTCCCTTCAAATGTCAAAGTGTATCTCTACCAATTTGTCCCGTACATCGATAAGTTGATGGACTGTGCCGACGTGTTGATCACCAAAGCCGGTGGATTAACCGTTTCGGAGGCACTTGCGAAGAATCTACCAATGATTATCTACGATCCATTTCCCGGACAAGAAGGACTCAACGCGACGTACATCATAGAGAGGGGGGCAGCCTTGGGCGCTATCAATTTTTCTCTGCTCAATTACAAGTTGAAACAATTGATTGAAGAGCCGAGATTACTCGAACACATGAAAGCAAATGCAAAAAAGATCGCCAGACCAAACGCTGCGAAGGAGATATTAGCAGATGTTTTGAGAAATATTTGATTTGGTAGAACAGAACAGTTCCGTAAAGTGGATGTCCTACCAAGTTTGTAGTTGTGAAGGGAGTTTGGTAAATTTGAATAGTTAAAATGAGAAATATTTATGGCACAAACCCTCAAATATCACACGAAAGTAAAGCGGGGTGGTAAGGTCGAGCTACAAAAGGTTCCTATGAAAGCTGGAACACCAATAGAAGTCATTCTGATAGAAAAAAACGGAAACTTTAAAGACCTTCTCAACGCCTCAACATCAAGCGCAGACTTTTGGGATAACCCAATTGATGATGAGACGTGGAATGACGCCTAAGCAAAGAGATATTCTTCTGATACCAATTCCCTTTACGGACTTACAAGCTGTCAAACGCAGACCCGTGCTTGTTCTTTCAAACGACAACTACAACGAATCAACAGATGATATTGTTGTCGCCGCCATTACGTCAAACATCGAAGAAAAACAATTTGGCGTACTGATCGAAGCATCTGACGTTCAAGAAGGTTTACTCAAAAGAACCAGCTTGATTCGAGCAGACAAAATTTACACGCTGAATCAACAAATCATTGTGAAACGCTTTAGAAGATTAAAACAAGAAACGTATCGTAACGTCGTGAACGCAATTCGAACACTGATAGAGTAGAGTTTGGTAAATTTATCTGAAGAATATTCATTTTGGAGCAAGATATGGAAATCACCAATAAATCATCCTTAGAAGACCTGATCAAAACCGAAACTCACCCCTTCGCCCGCCACCGCCGACTCCGCTTGACTGAAACGCTCCGCTCGATGGTACGGGAGACTGAGCTATCGAAGAATGATTTCATTTATCCTCTCTTCGTCTGTCCGGGAATAAAAGTGAAGAAGGAAGTATCGTCCATGCCCGGAGTGTACCAGATGTCAGTAGATGAAATCGTCCAGGAGTGTGCTGAAGTGAAATCCCTTGGCGTTCCAGCGGTCATTCTCTTCGGGATTCCAGAACACAAGGACGAAATCGGCAGTGAAGCCTACGATGAGCTTGGAATCGTACAGCGGGCAGTCCATGCAATCAAAAAGGAAGTACCAGAATTGTTTGTCATTACGGATGTCTGCTTGTGTGAGTACACGTCTCATGGTCATTGTGGTATCGTGCGGGGTAATGAAATCGTCAACGATGAATCGATCGAGCTGCTTGCCAAAGCTGCTCTGACACACGTTCAAGCCGGCGCTGACATGGTTGCACCATCGGATATGTTCGATGGGCGAGTGAAAGCGATTCGACAGATTCTCGATGAGAACGGTTTTTACAACACTCCCATTATGTCGTATGCAGCAAAGTATGCCTCAGGATTTTACGGGCCATTCAGAGAAGCTGCTGAAAGCACCCCGAAATTTGGTGATCGCCGCTCGCATCAAATGGATCCAGCAAATTCAGATGAAGCACTGCGAGAGGTCCAAACTGACATCGAAGAAGGTGCTGATATCGTGATGGTAAAGCCAGCACTGCCCTACCTCGATATCATACGTCGGGTGAAAGATACCTTCAACATGCCAACAGCAGCGTACAATGTGAGCGGAGAGTACTCAATGGTCAAAGCGGCAGGCAAACTCGGCTGGATTGATGAACAGCGCGTCATGATGGAAATGCTGACAGGCATCAAGCGTGCAGGGGCTGATCTCATTCTCACATATTTCGCGAAAGAGGCGGTAAGACTGCTCAGATAATTCTCTTTCAATATCGTACGATTGGAACTTATTTTGTTTCAGTACGGTTCAACATTGTACATTCGTACAAGCCATCATACTCTTTGGAGCTATCCATGAATCACAAAACATTTTTCGCCTTCATCGTGATATTCACGATACTATTTCTTCAAGATTCATCCGCACAATTGTTCAAGCTCGATGCAAACGTTGAGCTCACAGCCACAACATACAATCCAAATACCGATCCTGAGCGCACGATCAACAGAAATTTTAGAGACGATGATCCGTTCAACCCGGCTCGGGGAAAATTGTTTCCACATCTTCGCTTCACCAATACCTTCGGCTTTGAAGCAGAGGTGCTTTTTGACAACCGTGCTAAAAAATTTGATCGGTCGCGGAATGCTCAAGTTCGGCCTGATGGATTTTTCGTTAGCGTGAGAGGACTGATCGATAATCGTTTGAACTTCTGGTTGGGGAGAATTCCTACACCCGTCGGCACGTTTTCACCACGAAGTTACTCACACGTTAATCCGCTCATTGGGTACCCGCTCGCCTATCATTACAAGGTACCCTATAATGTCTTTGTGCTTTCATCAGAAGCTGCCAATTTATTTTTACGCGATAACAACGTTGGAGCAGGAACATCGATATATGAAGCTTGCTGGATCACGGGATTAACAGCTTTTGGTGACATTGAAAGTTTTGACTACATGCTTGCTATTGGTAGAGGAACACTTACGAACCCTGAGGCAAGCGCAAACAAAGGATTTCAAGTCGCAGGACATGTTGGGAAAACAATCAATCAACAATTCTCTCTTGGTATTTCAGCCGGTATCGCACCCTATCTTGAAAAAGAGAGTGGTCTGCCAACTGGAGTACGTGTTCGCGACCCAAAACATTTCATCGCCGGTTTTGATGTAGCCGCTCACCTTCAAAAACTTCATCTCATTGCAGAAGCATTTTATAACTCATGGGACACTCCACAGTATATGAATGAAAAAAGCATTCATGCATACACATGGTACTTAGAAGGTCAATATTTTATCTTATCAAATCTCTACGTCGCAACACGATTCGACCAGATGCTGTATGATGACATTACTGATCCATCTACTCGACAAAAAACTCCATGGGGCTATGACGTCACCAGAGTTGAGGGAGGTCTTGGTTACAGATTTATTCCACAGTTGAATATCAAAGCAGTTGTTCAATACAATAAACTTGCCCATCCCTCAACAAAAGAGATTACACTATTGGCATTCCAGACGGCATTTCGATTTGAGGATATTCAGAAAATCTTTGGATTGGATGGCTCTCATAAAACTCCTTATTAAGGTTTAAACTTTTACCATCCACGTTCTCCTCTGGAGGTTTTAATACTCGCAAACGGTCGATCATGAAAACTCTCAAATCCGAAAAACTATTTCGTCAAGCATTACAGGTCATCCCTGGTGGTGTGAACTCCCCGGTGCGGGCGTTCAAATCAGTTGCATTGACCCCACCATTCATTAAGAAAGCAAAGGGTGCATACGTATGGGATGTTGACGGCAACAAGTACATCGACTACGTTTGCTCTTGGGGACCGCTGATTCTTGGTCATGCACATCCTCGTATTGTTCGTGCAGTTCAACAAACAGCAAAAGGTGGCACAAGCTTTGGGGCACCAACAGAGCTTGAAGTGAAAATGGCAGGTCTCATCTGCAAACTCATGCCCTCAATCGAGATGGTTCGGATGGTCAACTCGGGCACGGAAGCGACAATGAGTGCTATTCGTCTCGCGCGTGCCTACACTGGAAGAGAGAAAATTATCAAGTTTGAGGGTTGTTATCACGGTCATGCTGATTCGTTCTTAATAAAGGCTGGATCCGGGGCAATGACGTTCGGAGTTCCCGATAGCCCGGGAGTACCGCAAGCCTTAGCGTCAGAAACTCTCGTGGCAAGATTTAATGATCTAGGGTCTGTCAACGATTTAGTGAAGCACAACGATGCACAGATTGCTGCTATCATTGTTGAACCGATTGCAGGGAATATGGGATGTATTCCACCGAAGCCCGGATTCCTCGCCGGTTTGCGAAAACTTTGCACAGAACATAACATCGTTTTGATCTTTGATGAGGTTATCACGGGATTTCGTGTCTCGATTGGCGGTGCACAAGAATTGTATAACATCAAGCCTGATCTTACTACGCTTGGAAAAATCATCGGCGGCGGACTGCCCGTTGGTGCGTACGGAGGTAAGAGAGAGATCATGGAATTGATAGCACCGAGTGGTCCCGTGTATCAAGCAGGTACGCTTTCTGGTAACCCCATTGCAATGGCAGCAGGGTGTGAGATGCTTTCAATACTATCAAAACACCGATCGGTGTATAAAACCCTTGAAAAACATTCACAGCATCTGGAAGAAGGAATCCGAGATACTCTCGGAAGGATAGGTAAAAACTTCCAGCTCAATCATGTGGGATCAATGTATACGCTGTTTTTTACAGAACAAGTAGTGCTTGACTACGAAACAGCTAAACAATCAGATGCATCACTTTTTTCAAAATATTTTTCAAAGATGCTCGAGCTGGGGATTTATCTTCCTCCTTCACAATTCGAAACGGCTTTCCTTTCCACCGTTCATTCACAAGCAGATCTTGATAAAACTCTTCATGCTCTGCACATCGCTCTTATGGCGAGTGTTAGTTTCTAACTCAGGTTGAGGTATAGATAAAAAAAGCTATCCAGAGTGGATAGCTTTTCTTGGTAATTGGATAGAGAGACTTTCAGAGTTACGGTGGTCCGACATCCCCGGTAATGGTAGCAAAAACGTTACCATTTGGACTGGTCACTCGAATTGTCACAACGAATGGTATCCTCTCCGGGGTACCACCAGGCGTACCATCACAGATACGAAGTGTGAAGTTTGTACGCCCCGGACCTCGGGTCAAATAATCATCCAACGGGTCCCGCGGTAAACCCGATGCTGTGATGCTCCAGTTCGAACCCTCCGGAGGACTGAATTCAAGCTGTGTGATAATGCTTGTTCCTGGTGACAGTGGGTTTCCAAATCTGTCTGAGATCGTAATCGGAACATCGACACACTCACCACTATCCACATGCAGATTTGTAAAGAATGTATCGATACTGATCTGCGCTCGTCCAGACATAAGAATCAAGATACTATCAGAGACATTTACACCACCCTCACCTAAGGTATACGCACGGACATAGCAATAACCTGTTCCATCGCCGTAGAGAGCCGGAAAAGCACCCAGCGCAGGTAGTACAGGAAGTGGATTCCCACTATACAATGTCGCGCTAGCATGACTACTTGCATCAGTGAATCCAGATGCAGTGACAACACCGCCAGTGGTATTGAAATATACAGCCGTATTGAGTTTTACTGGATTACTATATTTATCACCAACTTGGACTGTTATCGTATTAGTCCGACCTAACCAATCATATCCCGCAAAATTGAGCTGAGTCGCTCCAATGGTAAAGTGAGATTGGGCGGGGAGACCAGCATGGACAGTGACAAGCACTGGTGTTGATTGAAGCGTAGCGCCATCCGATTCACGACGTAATTTGGCAATGAATTGGAGTACTCCAGATACTGTTCCACTGTTAACCGTTGTTGCCACGCGCCCGGCGGCATTTGTCAATGCCCATGCTGGAGAAATATACGCTCCGCCGAGCACCGGAGTACCGACAAGCTCAAAAAATACGGTATCACGATGATCAATATCAATCGGAAATCCAAGTGAGTCTCGTACTTCCCAAATCAAGATAGAAGTTTCCGCTCCACCCACTCCATAGACAGAAATCTCTCTGGGAGTTGCACTAATAAGCGCAATTGAATGGGCAAGTCCCGTACCAGAGGTATCTCGTATAACACCTGTAGAAGTGTCACGATCTAAGAATACATCATAATAACCAGTACTCCCTGCATTTGCACTAAAATTGATATCCCGAGATCGATAACCACTTTTTGATACTCTCAATGTGCCGCCGAGCGACGATAACCCTTGTAAATCAAGTGAAAATGAATAGGAGCCATCTCCTGCCGTGAACGTACTATCGATCAGCAGACTTGATGTCAAAATAACAGTTGCACTGAAAATGGGTTGACCAGACTGTGCATCGAAGACATTACCGACAACTTGTGCGATAAGAGCTTGAAGTGCCTCTGGAGGAAGATCTTCGCAATTCCAAAGACCAACACCAAACATCATGATAAGGAGAAGATAGATCACTTTAGATTTCATAGTCGATGTTCCTCTGAATAAAATGAACGTTCGTACGTGAATGCATTCAACAACTATTTCTTTTCAAATTCCTTCTGGTATTCCCGTCGTTTATTATTGATAATATTCTGCTGCGTTTCCGTTGTCGCCATCCGATCTCGAATAGCTGGTATCAACTCTGCTTTCAGGAGAATGATCAATTCAACTTTTGTTTTGGATTTACTTTCAGATCCAAAAATATAGCGGAGTCCCAAAAACCACCATGGAAGGTCCTTTAGCACTGGAATACCTTCTCTGATTTCTTGTTCTCGTGTCGTGTACATCCCACCAATGACTGTTTCCTCACCATCATACAGTAAGGCATGAGTTTTGACAATATTACGATTGATTGTTGGTGTTACTCCCGGAATAGCATCGCTTTGTTCGACAGCAATGTCAAGATAGATAAAATCGGTATCTGATTGTGTATACATAACTGGAGTCACTTCAATGATCGTCCCTGTAGAGACTTGTTGATTGACTGTATTTCCGGCGATATCTCGCGTGGTTATGTAAATATCCTGACCGACCTGAATCCTTCCCTTTTTTCCATTTCTGACAACGACCTCAGGACTAGTTAAAACTTCCCCAAGGTTTTTTGATGCAAAAAACTTTATCAATAAATCAAGGTTTGCAAACTTAAATTCAGGCGGTGAATGGAGTTCACCGATGGCTTTATGGAGAGATGGTTGTCCAGCTCCCGCAGCTCCACCAACAGCACCAACTGTAGGTGGGACATTGCCTGCCGTATCTCCTCGATCCATGCCGGCGCTCAAAAAACCAGTCATCTCTGGTTCCTTTCGCTTCGCACGATAGAAATTCCAGCTAATGCCATAATCTTGAAGCTTAGCAAGATTTGTATTAAAAAAGACGGCGGAGATTTTTACGTCCCTACTATCCAGTGTTGGGGGCGGTTCTGCCGCTGCTTCTTGTATTTGGCCCTCTGCTGTTATCCTCGCACCCAGCGGAACAATCTGAATAAAATCAGCTTCTTCGATATACGTTAATCCCTGTCTTGCTAGAATCATCTCTAACGCATCGCGCCAGTGCTGGTTCACAATGTAGACACCAATAGGGTTTCTCCGTTTCTCCAGATCGACAATCACTTTTCCAGCAAATTGTTTACTTAATTCATTAATAACTGTAAGAGCTTGATCCATTCGCATCGTAGAATCAAGCGAAACAATCTCTTGAGGATTGACATACCCTTTCGTCCTCAAGCGTACATCGCGTGCCTGTCCAAATGCAACTTGAGTGCTGACAATACAAAAG
>JACQVI010000039.1 GCA_016209795.1 Ignavibacteriota bacterium | reverse complement strand
TCTTGACTTGATGATGATAATATCATATATTAATCGCACACTTCCTTGGGAGAGCGATCTGGAGCATGAATTCGTCATCAGCGCTCTCAAGACATCTTCTCAATAGGTAATGAGAAAAAATTAACTTCTGCAATTATTCCCTTTTGCAGGGTGGAATATCATTTGGAATAATTGAGGTACTCATCAGCTGGAAGAGTCTCGACATAATAGATTACACCTTCAAATTCATAATTTTTTGTTGAGCGAGAAAAACTGATACTGAATATAAGGGGGTTCTGAAATTGTCTTCTATTCGTCTTCTGTATCTTACACATAATCGGGAATCATGTCATTCGGCACTGGAACGCCTGCATTCCCATCAGTTTGACTTTCATGAAGTCACCGAAGTTATCGACGCTCAAAGCGAACTCCTCAAACGTTCATATCATCTTCTTATTACACGGTCTGATACAGTCAACGATCGTGATCCAGAACTCCTAAACTTTGTCCAAAAAAATAATATTTCTATCTCAATCATTTTTACTGTGAAGAATGCCTCTGTCGATGACGTAGTGAACGTGATGAAAGCTGGGGCATTAGATTTTATCGTAGAACATAGCCCGGGTAAAAGGCTCGCCGAATGCCTTTTGCGTCATATAAAACAATATGAAAAGCTAACATCACAAATAGAAGAGCGCGATGCTCTCTTGGTTGGACAGAGTGCGGCAATTTCTGAGATCCGTTCAGCGGTCGATCTCATTGCCAAATCGCAGTCAACGGCCCTTATTACTGGCGAGAGTGGGACTGGAAAGGAAGTTATTGCACGACGAATCCACAACCAGAGTCCTCGAAGTACGAAACCGTTCGTGATCATAAACTGTGCAGCTATTCCAAAAGACGTTATTGAGAATGAATTGTTCGGTCATGAGAAGGGGGCATTCACTGGTGCTCTGACAAAAAAATCTGGATGTTTCGAACTTGCGCATAATGGAACATTATTCTTTGACGAGATCGCAGAAATGAGTCTGGATACTCAAGCGAAGCTCTTGCGAGCGATTGAAACCCAGAAATTCCGAAGGCTTGGAGGAAAGGAAGAAGTCCATGTTGATGTACGAATGATCGCTGCAACTAATAAGAACATTACTACTGCCCTACAATCCCGTGAAATACGCGAAGATCTTTACTATCGTCTCAGCGTCATCGAAATATATATCCCACCCATCCGTGAACGAAAAGATGACATTCTACCGTTAATCGACCATTTCCTGAGTATGATTTCTAAGAGATACGGTAAAACACAACAACGTTTTTCGCACGAAGCTCTCGAGACATTGTGTTCATACGATTGGCCCGGTAATGTTAGGGAAATTCGGAATATTGTTGAGCGAGCGGTTGTTATTTGTCCTTATGAGATCATTGGACCACAATATTTGCCAGAGAGATTCCACTACCCCGTGTCAACATTGAGTCACATTCAAATCCCTATCGGATGTTCAACTCAAGAAGCGGAGCGCATGTTGATTCTTCAAACGCTTGCATGTGCTGGGAACAACAAGGCGAAAGCCGCTAAAATCCTGGGTATGAGCAGGAAAACCCTCCACAATAAATTAGCATTTTTTTCACAAATAAAACCAACGGATAAATATCCGGACTTGTAATCCCTCCTTAAGAGGAGATTACTTTAATAAGATCATCCTTCTTGTTTGTGTGAAGACTTTTTTGTCTTTACTCTCAGCGGTGATTTTGTAAAAGTAAACTCCGCTTGGCAGGTTTGATGTTTCGAAAGGCATAGTATGTGTCCCTGAGGTCATCTGCCGATTAAGTGGGGAAGCAACTTTTTTACCTAATATGTTCAAAACTTCTAATTGCACAAAACTCTCTTCAGGCAGAGTAAACGGAATCACAGTGATATTGTTAAATGGGTTTGGGTAATTTTGCATCAAGCTAAACGATGCAGGTGTTCTTAACACTTCATTATTCTCTATTCTTATTTTTATTCTAGTGACACCATTCTGAACATTGTCTACCTGAGAAGGCTCAATAAGTACCTCCCCACGTTCAGTGCTAAGCGATATGTTGTCCTCCCCACAATCTAAAACGAATTTAAGTTTTCGAGTTTTAATCTGCCATGACACAGTTAAGGGATATGTTGCTGAACGAATTGTGATCGGTAATTCAACCTGGGCAGGATCGTTTTCTAAAATCACATTAATCATTGAACCGAAGGACTTTTCTGACTGAGGAGGAAACCGCACATCAAACACACCTTGTGGCGGAGGTGGTGGAAGCTCAAACTGAGAATTCAGATGTCGATCTTCTGGATTGCTGGAAAAAAAAAGCTTTCGCGAAATTCCCTCGGACGTAATAAATGTTAACGAACTCATGTGCTCTAAGTTCATGACATCGAAATGAACTGGCGTCGATTTGGACGACAGCAAGCTCGACAGAATGATGGAACCTGCCCCGTTCGCTTTGACCCAATAACCTTCCCCTGGTAGTATCGTGTTAGCTATAAAGGCGCCCCCAGCGTAATTGAAAAAATGAGATATGATAACCCCAGGTGGGCTCAAAAGGATCTCTGACACGGGAACAGGAGAGCTTATTGAACCTACAATATTCCAGCCTTCACGAACCTCAATAGTATCTACTTCAATCGATTGTCCTGCGACCCAAACAGTATGTGGAACAGGAAATTTCACCCAATACCCCGGTCCATTTGCAACATTATCACGTTCGATATATGCATCAAGATATTCATACACAGGTGTCGTTGCAAGTGGAAAAACATACGATGTTCTATTGTCTGGCATCCTGACCGGTAGTGAGCTTATATTCCAATATTTATCCACCCTGAAGCTAAAAGCGTTGGAGGAATGAATGCCAAAATCTGCCTCACCCACTGGATTGTTATCATCAAGAGTTATTGAATAGGTACCCGGATTCACGGGAAATGTTTGATTCCACAGAGGTCGCTGCTCAAGACTGACTGTGTAGCTACCGACTTGAAGATCCTCAAAAACATAGAATCCGCCAGAATCTGTCAAAGTAGATAGCGAAGCTGTTCCCTGTAATTGAATACCCCATCCAGGTATAGCGGGCTCGGTAAGATCCTTGACCCTGTTGGCATTTTGATCAAAAAAGAGAGCACCCTTTATTTGTAAGACTGATTTTGTTCTAAAACTCCACGTAGTAGACCAATTACTTGTACCGCTATTGTTCGAAGCACTGACTCTCCAATAGTATACCGTATCTGATAATAAGTTACTCAACGTAAAGGTTGTACCTGTGATGCCACTTTGATCAAGAACGAGTTGTGAAAAGTTCGATGTTGTCGCAACCTGAAGACGATACGACACCGCGCCAGATGATGGATTCCAAGAGAGCTTAGGATTTATAGAAATACCTGTGGAACCATTTGAAGGAGACACCAATGTTGGTGGAGGGGGAGGTGGAACTGTACCAAAGACTTCTTGTTTGACAGCTTGTAGCAAGGGGTCTTTCTGTCCTGCTGGTGCCCCAGCAAGCCACCCCGACCAAAGTTCATAGATCATCACTCCACCAATCCCTGCATCCTTGCAC
>JACQVI010000034.1 GCA_016209795.1 Ignavibacteriota bacterium | reverse complement strand
TCTATATGTAAGTTACTGTTTTTAAGATGGTATAGAATATTTGCATTTCCAACGCAATCGTAGTATATTTGACGATTAAAATCTAAGGAACAGCGTATGCCTGACAAAATCAAGCTCTTAGTTGTCGACGATGAAGACGCGTTGCGTTCAATTATTAAAGATCAGCTCGAAGGCTATGACTTTGAAGTCGACACTGCAG
Source organism: Ignavibacteriota bacterium (assembly GCA_016209795.1). Classification (GTDB taxonomy): domain Bacteria; phylum Bacteroidota; class Ignavibacteria; order UBA10030; family SZUA-254; genus JACQVI01. The sequence continues at coordinate 13,972 of JACQVI010000034.1, read as the reverse complement.
AAGATGGGGTTCATGCCGTGAATTCAATGCAGTCTAAGCGTTATGATGTTATTCTTCTCGATATACGCATGCCTGGCATGGATGGCATGGAAGTGTTGAAAACCATCCGTGAAAAAAACCTCGCAAGAAAAGTCATCATGCTGACTGCTGTCGATGAGCTTAAAGTTGCCAAAGATAGTCTGCTACTTGGTGCAGATGATTTTATCACAAAGCCATACGATATCAGAAATCTGGTTACGTGCATTAACCGCACACTCAAGGAATAGAGAGTACTCGCCGATATCATTCTTTACCCCTCGTGGGGTTATTCGCTATTTCCAGCTTCAATCAACATAGTTACTTCGGTTGAACTTCCCTCAAAAAAACTGTATATTGATATTGCAATTTTTTAACAGAGAGTATTTTGTTTAGAGACCAGATAGTCCATTGGGGGTAGATGACAGAAGGGACAAACGAGTCCCGAAATATCCCCACGTGGGGTAAGCAGCGGAATTGGAATGCCTGCCCGCCAGAGTGGCGGAATTGGCAGACGCGTACGGCTTAGGACCGTATGTCCGAGAGGACTTGTGGGTTCGACTCCCACCTCTGGCACAGTAAGGCAACAAGCCCGCTTCGCATGTTGGCGGGCTGGAGCCTCTGCTGTAAGCTTCCCCACTAACGACAAGGAAATTCTCTGAGAAGCTTGAATTTGATGTCCCGAAGATCAAGACATGGAAGTATCTATCACAGATATCACTGAAGTAGAAAAAGAAATTCAGATCCACGCATCGGCAGATGAGCTTGCTCCGCATTTCGAGGAGGCGTACAAGCGCTATCAACCGAAGATTGAAATCAAAGGTTTCCGCAAAGGGAAGGCGCCCCTTGACCTCATTAAGAAAATATATGGTGAGAGTATTGAATATGATGCTCTCGATACAATTGCAAGCAATGTCTATCGGCAGGTTGTTACAGAGAAAGACATTCAGCCTATAGGTCAACCTGTTCTCACGGACATAGATTACAAACGAGGCGAAGCATTAACCTTTAAAATTAAATTCGAGATCAAGCCAAACGTAGAACTCAAAGAATACAAAAATATCAAAGTCGAAAAAATCATTCATCCTGTAACAGATAAAGAAATCGAAGAGGAAATTCTTCGTCTCCGAAGAGCAAACAGCATACTTTCTTCGGTGGAATCTGCTACTGATGATGAGCATATCGTCACCGTCGACATTCAGGAATTAGATCAAACCGGGAATCCATTAATTGGGAGAAAGAGCACTGATGTGCGCATGTATCTATCAGATGAGACAGTTCACCCTGAAATCAGAACAGCTCTTAAAAATACTTCAGTCAATGCACGATCACAGGTAAAGATTGATCTGGAGCATGATAGTCGGAAGCTTACAGATTATCTCGAGCTTACAGTTAAAAAGATTGACAAAGTAACCTTGCCGGAATATAATGATGAGTTCGTGTCAAAAATAACAAAACAAAAAATCAAAACAGCAGATGAATTTTATCACAATGTACGGAAAGATTTGGAAGAGTATTGGCATGAGCGCAGTGAACGTAAGCTTACGGATGCTATCGTTGCAGAAATTGTTCGGCGACATGATATGACTGTGCCCGAGACGCTGGTGAAAGGGGTTTTAGATTCGCTGATTGAAGAGTTAAAGAATCGTTACCCTAACAAGAAACTTCTGCCTGATTTTGATGAGAAGGGCTTTAGAGAAGAACATCAAAGCTATGCAATCTTCCAAGCTAAATGGTATCTGCTTCGTGAACGCATTATTGAAACCGAAGGGATCAACGTAGAGGATGGCGATCTTGAACGGTCTGCAGAGCAAGATGCCCCAAAAGTTGGTATTGAAAAAGATCGCTTGTTGACGTTTTACAAATCGTCTGACACGGTGAAAAACAGGATTTTATCCGAGAAGCTGATGCAGTTTCTCAAAAACCATTCTGTCATAACAGAAAAAGTAACGAAAGAGTTTATAGATTAAATGAAATAATGTTTCTTTAACAGAGAAAGGCAAAGAAATCAATGTCTTTAACAACTCAAAATCAATTAGTTCCAATTGTGGTTGAGCAAACAGGTCGCGGCGAGCGGGCATACGATATTTTTTCTCGCCTGCTGAAAGAACGCATCGTCTTCATCGGTATGCCGATTGACGATAGCATTGCCGGACTTGTGATTGCACAACTACTGTTCCTTGAATCGGAAAATCCAGACAAAGATATCCACGTTTACATCAATAGCCCAGGTGGCAGCGTCCACGCCGGCATGGCGATTTATGACACAATTCAGTACATACGACCCGATGTCTCAACGATTTGTGTTGGATTGTCTGCCAGCATTGCAGCCATCTTGCTTGCCGGTGGTACAAAAGGAAAGCGCACAGCGTTGCCAAATTCCCGTATCATGATCCATCAACCGTGGGGTGGTGTGCAGGGCACAGCTTCGGACATCAGCATCCAAGCAGAAGAAATTCTTCGGATCAAAAAACGTATTAATGAAATCCTCGCCCATCACACCAGCAAACCTATTGAACAAATTGAAAAAGACACTGATCGAGATTACTACATGACATCCGAAGAAGCTAAAACGTATGGCTTGATCGATAACATTCTGGTCAAGAAACCACGTGTAGACGGTAAGAAAGAAAAATAAAACGATGACTCAAAAAACAAAATCGGGCGAGTTAATTCGTTGCTCGTTCTGCGGGAAGACTGCAGATCAGGTTCAGAGTATCATCGCCGGACCAGAAGCATATATCTGCGATGCTTGCGTTTCAAGCTCGGTTGATATTCTTCGCAACAATCTTGCGGCAATAACATCAAAAACTGTCCAATCCCGCACCTCCCTAACTCCCGTTGAAATCAAAAAAGCTCTCGATGAATATGTTATTGGTCAAGAAGTCCCTAAGAAAACATTGGCAGTAGCGGTCTACAACCATTACAAACGCATTGACTCACACGAATATTTTCGGCACGTTGATGATGTTGAAATAGAGAAAAGCAATATTCTTCTGATCGGTCCAACAGGGACTGGCAAGACACTCCTTGCTCAAACACTGGCAAAAATTCTTGATGTCCCATTTGCGATAGCCGATGCGACTACGTTGACAGAAGCCGGCTACGTCGGCGACGATGTTGAGACGGTGCTTGTCCATCTCCTGCAACATGCAGACTATAACCTCGAACGAGCCGAGCGTGGCATCGTGTACATCGATGAGATTGACAAGATCGCTCGCAAGAGCGACAGTGTCTCGATCACTCGCGATGTCTCAGGTGAGGGTGTTCAACAGGCACTTCTGAAGATTCTTGAAGGAACAATTGCTGGCGTTCCGCCAAAAGGTGGACGAAAGCATCCTGAGCAAAGTCTTATCAACATCAACACCAAAAACATTCTCTTTGTTTGTGGTGGCACATTCGAAAGCTTAGATAAAATCATCGCACGACGTATCAATCAAAATCCCATTGGTTTTGGTGCAAATATCAAAGGCAAAAAAGATTACACCCCAGATGACTATCTACCGTTGGTTGAGCCTGACGATTTATTGAAGTTCGGCTTGATCCCTGAATTCATAGGACGACTGCCTGTGGTTGCAGCACTTCACTCTCTTGATGAAAAAGCACTTTTTAATATTTTAACACAGCCGAAAAATGCTATCGTCAAGCAGTATCAAAAATTGTTCAGGATGGAGGGTGTGGAATTGGAATTTGAGGAAGATGCATTAAGAACTGTTGTGAAGAAAGCGATCGAGCGCGGCACCGGTGCACGTGCTCTCCGATCAATTATGGAAGAGACAATGCTCGAGATTATGTATCATCTCCCTTCTCGAAGGAATTTGATGAAGTGCTTGATCACCAAAGATACGATCCTTAAGAACCACGAGCCGATATACTTATATCGAGAACGAAAAGCCTCAGCGTAAGTGACAATCGGACATTCTGTTAATAAATCCCTCTCTCGCTCCCCTGCTTCGTCACTTTCAGGTCTTGTAGTTGGGGTGCTTTTACTCGTATCTCGAATCGGTAGTGTCGATAGGTGCCAAGCGGCACCCATGAAAAATTCATAATCCAGCAGTGAAGATCACGTGAAACATCTATATTGGGGACAACGATTTCATCGTTCGTGATATCATACCCACCGCCGACAGCAAATTTCCAGTTTTCAGTCAGATTAAAATCTAGGTGCCCACGTACGTTCGCTGAACGAGAGCGAAACGGTGGTACTTTGTTTTCTGAATAATCAAACGAAAGCGATAGCCGCCACGGAATGCTGAAGTCTGGTTCTTCTTCACTAAATAATCCATACACACCGCTCGCTTGCTGCTTCTCTAACAAGGTATCAACCACGGGACTCCGCTTCGTTCCTTCTTTCTTTTCACCCGACAATGATGTTGAAAGATTAATGCTGAACCGTGTCAACCGGGCTAACCTTCCTTCCTCGCTCAACAGGAATTTATTTACTTTCACATAGCTTATTGGTCCGACTTGCACCAATTTGTACAGATCGAATTCTGCACCGCCACCAATATCTAAAAGCCTACCGATGCCTGTTCGATATGAAAGACTCATAGGAGAAAAATTTAAGCTGTCCAGTGAAAAGTTATACGATATACCTGCACCCACATTCAACAACTGAATTTTCTTTGCCTCCCTCCCTTCTTCAGGCGTACCAGTCTTCATTTCAAACACATTACTCACATTCAAACTCATAAACATTTGCCTACCAGAAGGATCTTCACCAATTATCTGTTTACTATAACTGAAAGAAAGCCGTGGCTCAAACGTATGTCGCAATGCTGCAATTCCCAGAATGGCAGGATGCACGATACCATACAGCCTCGTGCTTGTTGAAATCCCCGATTCTAAAATCCCAGTTTTCCTTGAATCTTTAACGTTTGTAAACACGAGCAAATTGTTTGAAGTATCTCTGACTGGAACATCGTTGTCTGTAAATGTTCGTTGATCGCTATAACCCAATGAAGGTGAAATTGAGATATATCCAAGCTTCGGCGCGATATTGAGACTGACATGCTGTGAGAGCGCCCGATTTCTATCTCGCTCGAATTCGTCTACACTTACGGTCGTATCGACACCGCCGATATTCATCTGGATACCACTGATCGTTCGCTTGATCTTCGAACGACTGTTCGAAAAGTTAGCACCATAGCTGAAGCCAATATTTTCGTACCACGAAAGTTCTGAGGTTTCAGAAGCTGCTTTACCGAATCTCAATGGATAGCTCTGGCTGTGATTGAAACTGATTGAAGGCAACGTCTCATCGATATTGCCATTGATGAGGTTCTGTCGACGAGAGACATTCAGCGTGATACTATTCGGTGTGCCTTCCCACGATTTGGATACGGTCGCATTGGAGAAGATTGATTGTGTGAGCGCCTGATTAAGGTTATTGGTATTAATGTATGAATTATTGCTTGCGAAGGTAAAGTTTACATTGACTCTGGTTGTCGGATCAATTTCCTGGTTGTGAAAAATATTGACACGATACGATTCGTCATCAATACGCCTGGGATCGGATTTTTCCCCTTCATGGAAGCGTTTGTACTCTCCTGAAATCGCACCGCTAAAATGATAGCGCAGAGAATACCGGTAATCTGAGTAGGCTGCCCAACCGCCTTTTGTGTACAAGTCTGTTCGGAAATTAATATCCATGTAGTCATTCATTGCCCAGTAGTAACCGAGGTGACTGAGGAAGCGACCTCGACGAGCATCTTCCCCATATGCTGGCGATATAATTCCCGATCGCCGACCACCCTTGTTGGGGAATACCCCAAACGGCAGTGCAAAGATGGGCACATCCGCAATGTAGAGATAGACCGGCTCAGCAACAACTTTGTCTTGGAGCGTCACTTTCATTTTTGGACTTGCAAAATAATAGTGCGGTTCGGGCGCATCACAGGTAGTGTATCGACCAGCTGCAACGAACAACACGTCCTTTTCAACTTTCTTTATCTGCTCACCATGATAGTATCCTTGATCCATCTCCGTATCGCCGAGACTAATTTTTCCTTTCTTCGTTTGGAAATTATAGGAGAGCTCATGGCCACGATACTCCTCACCAGCATCGTTCATAATGGGTGTGCCTCGGAACTTCTTTGCTGCTGTATCAGCAGTATCCGGAACACCAAACGCCGTGAGCACAGAGGTATTCCAGTTGACATCAATCCGCTCCGCCTGCAACTCCATCCTTTGATACTTTACATCACCCTTAGAAAAGAGAGACATTGTTCGCGTAGGCATTGAGTACACGATGGAGTCCACACAGGAGTACGTTACCACAGTATCAACACCAGTAACGGTCGTTGTATCCCGTGCGGCAGTCGTCGTATCGATTTGGGTTGTATCAGAGAGAAGAGCTAAAGTATCTTTCTTGGCAACTTGTTGACTAAAGGACGACCAGTTGAGTAGTATCAGGAGAACAGCAATCCTTATAGATCCAGTCGAAAACCCTCTCCTCTCAGTCCCCTCTCCCAAATTTGGGAGAGGGGATGTAGGGGTGAGGGTCAAGAGTTCAGTTTCTAACCAACCTTCTACACACGACATGCGGAACGTACTCCTTACATCACTAGACTTGCTGCACCGATGATGCCGGCGTTATTCCCCAAGTTCGCTCGAAGCACCTGGATATGGTTCTGATGGGGTTTCAATACTCTTGATCGTGTGCTCGATTCAATTGCTTGAAAAACAAACTGTGGTGCTGCAGAGATCCCACCGCCGATAACGGCAACATTGAGGTCAAGAACATTGAACACCGAGGCGAGCGCATAACCGAGTAATTCTCCTGCTTCTTGCAGGATGCCGATTGCGCTTTGATCTCCTTGCTCTGCCGCCTGCGAAATAATTGAAGGCTCAATCTTATCCAAGTTGCCATTCACAAGCTGTTCAATGTTCGATGTACGACCATTTATCTTCATAGCTTCAAGGATCTCTCTTGTTCTTTGTGACAGATACCTCTGTCCAATGTAACTTTCGATGCATCCACGGTTTCCGCAATTACAAAGTGGACCATTGTAATCGATGGAAATGTGGCCGATTTCACCAGCACCGCCAGAGGGCCCATGGAAGATTTTCCGATCAAGGATGATACCGCCGCCGACACCAGTACCCCAAATGACAAACAGAAAATCTTTCTGATTGACGCCCGCACCATATTTCGCCTCAGCCAGGGCAGCAACATTGGCATCGTTATCGACTGAAATAGGTAAAGAATGAACCTTTGAGATAGCGTCTTTCAAATCCACTTCAGTCCAATCGGAAAAATTCGGTGGGTGACTCACAACATTCCCATCGAGCGAGACTACACCCGGCGCCCCAATACCTATACCCATGCATTCAGATTGATTACAGCGACTGCAAAGCACTGAGATGGTATAAAGAATTTGATTAATGACTGTTGTGGGACCTTTGCTAGCCTTGGTATCGGCAGCGACCCGATCAAAGACATTGCCTTTCGTATCGACAGCACCTGTTTTAATTTTCGTAGCTCCTAAATCAACACCGATGGCAAAAGTATTCATAGAACGTTACCTTCTTCACATCTATCGTCGTAACTTTTCCCACTATCCAAGTTCAACGATGAGTGCTTTGAATTCTGGATCGTCATGAAGAGAAACTAAATCTGGATCACTCTTGACCCATTCACTCACGTTTCTGTAGCCACTCTGAACTGCATTTCTTAGACAGGTAAGTGCTTCTTTCCTGTCTCCTAATACAGCGTATGTACAAGCACAATTGTATTGTGCAAGCCCATCGGTAGGGTCAATTTCGAGCACTTTCTTAAGCGCAGCGTATGCCTTCTCGGGTTCACCAAATTCTACATAGGGACTTGCCATCCGACTCAATGTGATTGCATCATCAGGATTGACTTTGATTTTTCGTTCGCCAACTTGGAGTAACTTTTGTTTAGCTTGTTTAGACGCGTTCGGGTCACCTTTTCTCAAATAGGTCATATAAACATGCATCCACGGTTCCTCACTGTATGGTTTCAATCTGGCACATTGGTCATAGTAGCGCAGTGCCGCATCATAGTCCCCGGTAATGTCTGATGCAATTCCCAACCAACGATACGCGTCATAAAAATCCGGATTCTTTTGTATAACCTTGTTCCATGTTTGTTTGGCTTCGTCAAATCGTTTTTGATGAAAATAGACCGTCCCAATGCCGAATTGTGCCTCGATAGAGTCCGGATCAAGACTAAGAGCTTTTTGACTGGTCTCAATGGTTTTTCCCAACCACTCCTTATCACCGTCATACCAGCTGTACATATATGAGTATGCCTCCGCTAGTGCAGCATACGCTGCTGCAAAATTCGGATCCAGGGATAAAGCATTCTCGAACATTTGGATTGCTGCTTCATTATTCTTTTTGCCCCGGCGATAGAGAAATTCTCTGCCCCTCATATAAAAATCGTACGCCCGGAGATCGTCAGTAGGTTTTTTGGTAAGGGATTGTCGTTCTGATTCAGTGAGCGATATTTTTAGAGCCTCCACAATCTTTTGAGAAACTTCCGTTTGAACTTCAAAGATATCTTCAAGAAGGCGGTCGAAACGATCAGCCCAGAGGTGAAAACCCGTTCGAACATCGATAAGCTGAGCAGTGATCCGCATTTTATTTCCTGCTTTACGTACACTGCCTTCCAAGATATAATTGACTCGAAGCGTCTCACCAACATGTCGGGTATTGACCTCTTTGTTGCGGAAAGGAGAAACATCGGTTCGTGAAACAACTTTGAGTTCTTTAATCTTAGAAAGATCGGTGATCAAGTCCTCTGTCATTCCCGCACAGAAGTATTCACTTTCTTTTTCGGAACTGAGATTCTCAAAGTAGAGCACAGCGATGGATTTTTCACTGGTGGATGATGAGGTTACCGCCAGTGGATGTTTTAATTGTTGGATGATTTCTCCTGCAGAGGAAATTCGTTTCGTCGGATCTTTCTGAAGTAATCGTGAAACGAGAACCTGGAGATGTTCAGGGGTGTCTGGTCTCAAAGCTTGAATGGCTTTCGGTTCGAGATTAAGGATTTCATACATGATCGCCGCCACGTGCCCTCCTTGAAATGGAAGCTGCCGTGTGATCATCTCATACACCACCACACCGAAAGCCCAAAGGTCGGTCTTGATGTCTACATCGCCACCCTGAACCTGCTCGGGCGACATATACGAAATCGTACCAACGGTTACTCCCGTTCTTGTCAACCCCAAGCTGCCTCGTATTTTAGCCAAGCCGAAATCCATGATCTTCGCTCTGCCGTCGCTCGTCAGCATGATGTTGTCCGACTTGATATCACGGTGGATAATTCCTTTCTCGTGAGCTGCTTTGAGTCCTTCGGCAATCTGGATACCAATATCGGTGATAGTTCTCATAGGAAGTGGATTTTTCTGTATCGTGGCTTTGAGCGACTTCCCTTCGATATATTCCATCGCGATGAACAATTCACCCTCTGCTTCATTAATCTCATAGATGACAGCGATATTCGGATGGTTCAATGTTGCTGCAGCTTTGGCTTCGCGGAGAAAGCGGGCTGTATCTTGTTCAGACGGCGAAAGATAAGCTGGCGGAAATTTTAGCGCGACGAGCCGGTCAAGCTTGGTGTCCTGGGCTTTGTACACCACGCCCATGCCACCTTCGCCCAACTTTTCCAGGATTTTGTAGTGTGATATTGTTTGACCTATCATAAAAACTTGGTTATAGCTATAATAATTCAATATAGCAATTTCATTTATCCTATCCTACCTATCTTCAAAAATCTTCCAAATCCGGAATACTGGTGAAAGCGATTCTTGTCGGAGCGGCGCTTTTAATAAGGTGGAGATCACCAAAATAAACAACGTCAGTTCCGAACTTTTTGTTCAGTCTATCCATCGCCTTAGCAAGGCGTGCGCGTTTCTCTTCACCGAAGAGTGAAAAATTATGAAATGAATCAGGGATAAGATCAGAGAGCACGATGCCTACCGCTAACGGTTTGCCTGAAGGGACTTTCTTCCAGAGAAATTGCAAAGCTTCAACAAGCGTGAGCGTATCCTGACACTCGACCAGTTTGACATGCGAATCCCATGACGGTCTATCCATGAATTTCACAAACATGGAGAAGCAGGAAGTCCAGTAATTCATCCTCCGCAGTCGTGCTGCGGCTTTATGGACAAGCTTTTGGGCAACAGAGAAGGCTCCTTCTCTTGTCCTCAGATCTGGCGGTAAGACATGCGAATGTCCAACGGAGCGTCTTTGTGTTTCCATGTCTTCAAAATCATCGCCACGAAGCAGATGCCAGAACCGCTCGCCAACAACTCCTCCCCAGATAGTCCGCATCTGAGATTTAGTAAGATTGAGCAATTGCTCTGAAGTTTTGATTCCGTACTTCTTTAGCCGCACTTCCATCCGCCGTCCGATTCCCGGAAAATCACTTACCTCTAGCTTGTAGAGAATCTGAGGAAGATCCGTTGATTTGATAACAATTAAGCCGTCTGGTTTTTGCATGTCACTTCCCACCTTTGCCAAAAAGCGATTGGGTGCTAAACCAATCGAACATCGCAGCGTTGAGCCTACTTTCTCCCTAATTGTCTGCTTGATGGTTTTGGCAATGGTTACGGCTTTTTCAATGTGTTGTTGACTCCCCGTGAGCTGGCAAGCCATTTCGTCGATCGAGACAACAGCCGCAATGGGGATACACGATTCCACCGCATCTACAATTCTGTGGTGGTAATCCACATACAATTCATGTCGAGCTTCGACAAGCTGAATGTTTGGACAAAGTTTTTTGGCATCGGCAACCATTGTCCCCGTTTTGACACCAAAGGCTTTCGCTTCGTAGCTTGCAGCAATGCAGCATGTGGTATTCGCCATCATTGGTACAACGCCAACTGGCTTACCACGCAACTCTGGACGTAACTCCTGCTCGACCGAAGCAAAGTAGGAATTCAAATCTAAGAACAGCCACTTTAATAATTGATTCATTGACTCATTGATCCAATGATTCAATGAAACAATGGCTGATCACTTCTTCTCCATTTCATCGATACGATTCCTTTGTTCGTCAACTTTCCCCTTTACTTCCGCCATCATTCGCTTGAAGCGATCATCGTTATGCAGATTCTCAAGCATCGGGTCAATTAAAGCGTACCGGTAGTCTCTCCATCCAGCATCGATGGCTTTTTGCAACCAAGTGTATGCCTCTTTCTTGTTACCCAAGATAACATGGATAACCGCTATATCGTATGGCATGACATACCATTCTTCATCGTTTGCTAAATGCTTCTGGTCTAATGTCAGGCTGTGATTGAATAACTTTTGAGCTTGATCCTGTTGTCCCAGTTTCCAATAAATATATCCTAATCGTGTGGTACTTCGCATACTTGAAAAGATAAACAATCCGGCAGAATCGATCGCAATTGCTTTCTCATAATATGACTTGGCTTGAGGGTAATTTCCCGAAAAAAGTTCAACATCCCCTGCTGGGAATAGACCCGCAATGTCATCTGGTTCTTTGACAAGAATCTTTTTTGCCTCCTCGAGTGCTTGTTGATATTTCCCTTGCTTCAGGTATAATAAACTCAACCCTGCATAAGCATAAGTGAAATCTGGTTGGATACCAAATGATTTCTTAAACCATAGTTCTGCTTTAGTATCTTCATCTAAAATTGTGTATAAAAAGCCAAGTTCAAGATAGTTATATGCAAATGCAGGATTGATCACCATAGATTTTTTGAACCAAACAAATGCTTCTTCCAAGTCTCCAAACCATAAATTTAGCCAGCCGATATTTCCTACTGCTGGTGCATAGTTTGGATTGAGTTCTACTGCCCTGTGGTTTGCCTCGAGAGCTTTGTGCATCCAGCCTTTTTGACCCAAAGCAAGTCCGAGCGCTTTATAAGCCTCTGCAAGATTTAGATCAATGGAGACAGCCTTCTTACTAACCTCTAAGGCAGAGTCATTCCAGTTGTCTGGAAAACCAAATTTTTGTACACGTTGTGCGTAAGCATCTCCCAAGCCTGCGTAGGCGAGTGCATAATTTGGATCAAGCTCAAGTGCCTTTTTAAATAGCTCAATGGCGTGCTCATTGTCCTGCTTATGGTAGCGATAGTAGTACTCGCGACCTTTGAGGTAGTAGGCGTAAGCCTCGAGGTTTTCTGTCGGTTTCTGTTCGATCCGAGATATCTCCGCTGGCGATAGTTTTGCTTGAAGCGCCGCAGCGATCTTCTGTGCTACATCGCTTTGGATATCGAATACATCTTTCATCTCTCGATCATATGTCTCAGCCCAGATGTGCTCATCGCTACTGGCATCGATCAACTGGCTGACGATGCGGAGACGATTGCCCGCACGACGTACGCTCCCTTCAAGGATGGTCGCCACATCGAGTTCTCCCCCGATATCCCTGAGGCTCTTGTCACTCGCTTTATACCGCATGACGGATGTACGGGAGATAACTTTCAGATCGCCGATCTTGGAGAGTTGCGTGATGATGTCCTCCGTGATGCCGTCACTGAAATATTCATTCTCTTTATCCTCACTCATGTTCTTAAATGGAAGCACAGCGATGGATTTGCGATCAACAGAAATCGATTTGGTGGGAAGGAGTATATACACTCCAACAATAGCAAGAATGATCACAATGGCCACAGCAATCAGCACAACCCCCGATGGTCTCTTAGATCTCGCAACATGTGCTGAGAATTCCTTCTTCACTACTTCTAATTCTGAGATAATCTCTTCAGCGGTTTGGAATCTCTTGTCTGTTTCTTTTTCTAAACACCGAGCAATAACCCTTTCCAATGTCGATGGCACATCTGCCCGCAGCGATTGTACTGATGTTGGCTCCTCGTGTACAATCGAATACGTCAATGCGGCTTCATGCTCACCACGAAACGGAAGCGTGCCTGCCAGTAATTCGTAGAGAACAACACCAAAAGAAAACAAGTCCGATCGCTGATCTACTGACTCTCCACGGATTTGTTCGGGTGACATGTAGGCAACAGTTCCGAGCGTGCTGCCAGTTTTGGTAAGCTGTCGACTCCCTCGAAGTTTTGCCAATCCGAAATCGGAAATTTTGACTTGGCCTTCCTCGGTCAAGAGCAAATTTTCAGTCTTCACATCACGATGGATAATCCCATGACGATGAGCATGAGCGAGACCTTGAGCTATTTGGATAGCATAGTTTATGACTTCGTGCAGCAAAAGCTTTTTCCCAGTAGCATGGAGTGACTGGATTTTTGTTTTTAACGTTCCGCCAGGAAGATATTCGAGCACAAGAAAGCGCTGCCCATTTGCCTCATTGATGTCATACAGCGTCTCAATGTTTGGATGATTGAGTGAAGAAATCGCTTTGGCTTCTTGCTGAAACCTCTGAATCTCATCCTGAGAAGCCAAGACAGTAGTGGGCAGGAACTTCAGAGCCACTATTCGATCAAGCCGCAAGTCCTGGGCTTTATACACCACGCCCATCCCGCCCTCGCCTAACTTTTCAAGTATCTTATAATGGGAGATTGTCTGACCAATCATGGGATCACTTTCCGCTCCCGCTGAACAACAGCGGGATTCTGAAAATTCCAACAACTCGCTGAGAAACGCTCGTTGGGAATTTTCGAACTTCGCCGACCTGTCCGCCATCTTTTTGGCGGAGCTTCTCCATGATCTTGTAATTTGATATGGTCTGTCCGATCATTATTACTCCATCTGTCATGCCCGCATGTTTTAGGCGGGCATCAAGAAAAATAGATTCCCGACAAAGACTTTCGGGAATGACCGGTTATTTTTTTGTGTCATATTCGCATCCTTACATGCTTCAAGTGGGGATCAGCAGGTATCCAGTTAACTTTATTCCTTCGGCAATGGAAGGACCTCTCCATCATCATAGAGATCTTTCCACTCCGGATTGTGTTTTTCGATCAAGCGAATTTTCCAAGCTCGATTCCATTTTTTCAATTGCTTTTCCCTCCGAATGCCAGTAGATGGATCAACATAC
>JACQVI010000040.1 GCA_016209795.1 Ignavibacteriota bacterium | reverse complement strand
CCTGTGGCTTATATGATTCTTAATGTGTAAGGGAAGTTCAGCAAAGGTCGTTTGATAACCATCAGGTATAAAGATGGGATCGTATCCAAAGCCTCCACTTCCTCGAGGTTCGTCAATGATAGTTCCATGACAGACTCCTTCGACAATTTTTTCAATTTCATCTCCTACAAAGGCAGCAACACAACGAAATTGCGCTCGACGCTGATCAACCGGAAACCCCTTTAGCTCAGCAAGCAATTTCTTGTTGTTTGCGTCGTAACTGACATGTTCTCCTGCGTATCGTGCTGAGAGAACGCCAGGTCGCTCTCTTAAAGAAAAAACTTCAAGTCCAGAATCGTCTGATAACGTTGGTGATCGAGTGAGCGCGAAAATGTTTCTTGCTTTCTTCAAAGCATTCTCCTCAAATGTACTGCCATCTTCCACTATCTCTGGAAGATGCGGAAATTCCAATAGACTTTTAATTTCAAGTGGAAGACCCAAGAGAATAGATCTGATTTCCCTGATCTTTCCTTGATTACGCGTTGCCAGGATTAATGTATGCACGAAGAGGGATGCAAACTCGGGAATTAAGATTGAAGCAGAGCCTCAATGGCATCTTCAACTCTCTCCACTCCAACCAATTCAATGCCATTAGTTCTAACAATGCCTTTCAAATTATTTTTTGGCAAGACTACTCTACGAAAACCAAGTTTAGCTGCTTCTTGAACTCTCTTTTCGATTTGACTGACGGTTCTCACTTCCCCGCTCAAACCAATTTCGCCCACTGCAACAGTCTGCCAATCGAGTGGAACGTCACGCATACTGGAAATGATAGAGGCTGCAATCCCCAAGTCTACTGCAGGTTCATCGACACGTACTCCTCCCGCAATGTTGACGAAGACATCGTACTGTCCAAGCATCACACCAACACGTTTCTCAAGAACAGCTATCAATAACCCCAATCTGCGGTAATCAAAACCAGTCGTATTTCGTTGTGGGACACCATAGTTGGTCGGTGTAATCAGTGCTTGAACTTCTATGAGAATCGGCCGTGTCCCTTCGACACTTGCAACAACCGCAGAACCAGATGTACCTGCCGATCGTTCAGACAGAAACACTTCTGAAGGATTTCGAACTTCTTTTAGCCCAGTATCTCTCATCTCAAAAACGCCAATCTCATTTGTGGAACCGAAGCGATTCTTGATTGATCTCAAGATGCGATAGGCGTAATGTCGCTCCCCTTCAAACTGCAGCACAGTGTCCACCATGTGCTCAATAACTTTTGGGCCCGCGATGATCCCTTCTTTTGTAACGTGACCAATGAGAAAGATGGGTATGGATTTCTCTTTCGCAATGCGTGTAAACAAGGCCGTCGATTCTCGCACCTGTGCGACGCTGCCCTGTGAGCTTTCAAAAGCAGGATGAAACATCGTCTGAATTGAGTCAACGATTATAATATCAGGAGGAGAGCGGTCAATAACTTCGGCAATGACATCCATATTTGTTTCGGAGAGCAACAGAATATTTTCGGCAGAATCAAATGCCAATCTCTCTGCCCTCAGCTTGATCTGCTTTGCCGATTCTTCACCTGAAATATAAAGGACAATCTGATTCTTAAGCTGTGCCGCAAGCTGCATCATCAACGTGGATTTGCCGACGCCGGGATCGCCGCCCAACAGTACGACCGAGCCGAGGACAATTCCACCGCCTAAGACTCGATCAAACTCAGTAATGGTGGATGGAATGCGCTGATCAGTGGTTAAATCTACTTCGTTCAGCGGAGTTGCTTTGATGTTGGATTTCGTTACTTTCTTTCGAGCGGTGAGTTTCTGCGTCAGTTCCTCAACGAAGGTGTTCCAGCTATTGCAATTCGGACATTTGCCAACCCAGCGAGGGGATTCGTATCCACAGGACTGACAGACGTATTTGGATTGGATTTTTGCCATGCCATCCTCTTGATAGTTAACTGTCAGTTTTTATTCGTATATCTCTCCCCCACATGAGCTTTGTGCGCAGTATGTCGTAGTACGTTCGTTTCTTGCGTTTCACAAGCTTAACTGTGTAGGGTGCTTTTTGGATGCTAAGTTCTGCAGGAGTATTGTTAAATCCTTCCACTTGCCCATCGGCAGTGATGTGAACTGATCTTCCCTCATCCGTCACAACCACTCGTATCACACTTGTATCCGGAACAATGACGGGTCGTGCAGTTAAGGTGTGTGGAGAGATTGGGTTGATTGTGATAACATTACTTTGAGGTGTAACAATTGGTCCTCCGCTTGCAAGTGAGTAGGCGGTGGAGCCGGTTGGAGTTGTAAGTATGATGCCGTCAGCGGCGTAGGTGACAAGATAGTCATCGTTCACGTATGTTTCTAAGTCAATAACCCTTGGCGATGAGCCTCGATCAATCACAATCTCATTCAAAGCAAAATATCTGATATTCTTACCAGGTGTATTTGCTTGAAGAACCATTCGCTCTTCAAGAACGTAATTCCCTTTCACAATATCATCGATGCATTCACGTATTTCATCAACGGAGACCTCGGCGAGAAAACCTAACTTCCCTAAGTTGATGCCTAAGATGGGGGTCCCGTGCTGACCGAGTGTGCGAGCAGCAGAGAGCATCGTTCCATCGCCACCAAGCGCAATGAGTATATCACAGCGATGAGGGAGTTCGGATTCACTGCATATCGATGTTTTGTCTGCTGAGAGTTTACTCGATTTGGTGTTGATGTGCCGAGCAAGCTCAACATCTATAACATATTTCAAATTCTTTTCTTGCAGGAAGGCGAGAAGATTGCTGCAGACTTCACGAGTGATAGACTTGGCGGTATTTCCAAGAATGCCAAATGTCATGATTGTGTTGGAGTTTGCGCTGTCGGTGAAGACTGTTGATGTGCTCCTGACTCTGTTTTCGATACCTCATCAACATAATTGAGTCTCAGGTCTTGAAGCATTTGCGAAAACATTTTCTCTTCTTCTGGTGTCAGATTGCCTTTCATTTTTGTACACAGCATTTCAATCATATCGATGGAGATTTGCGCTTGTTGGAGGTCCCGCTCTATTTTGTCAGTCAGGGGATTCTTCAATTTGCCCATATGCTGTAATGCTGCGGTCTGAAACATCAGAAGGAGCTGGGTCAGCAAAAGCTCATATTTTTCTGTAGAATCCATAGATGCGATAATCATTCTCTAGAAACAACTAGTACATGTACTTATCGAAAAGAAGATTTTTGTTATCATCTGTCTTGATGACCTCCAAGAAAACTTCTACATAGAGAGCTGGAAAAATAAACCCTAAATATTTTTCCCATCTCCGTGGAAACCAATGTGCAACTAAGCTAATACCAAAGATTTTATACACATCTGTAAAATGTAACTTGTGTTTCCTAATTTTAAATAAACCCGTGTTTTGAAGAGTGAGAAATGTTATGTAGCCAAAATGATGGAAATGCTCGAAATCCCCGTACGAGAGTTGCGATGTGTAGTGCGGAGTGATAATTCTGACGGTAGCCCCGTTCCTCGCTATGCGGTGAACTTCGTTCATTAAGTTTAGCGGCTTATCAACGTGTTCTATAATATGCGACATCTCTACCCAGACGAATTCATTATCTGGAAATGGATAAGGATAGTTATTCAAGTCATGTACAACATCGATATGTGATGCCGGGCGTTTATCGAGACCGATTGAACCTTCTTTCTTTGTATGAGGTCCACAGCCAATGTCTAATATTTTCATGGACAAATGAACTCGTTGAGATGAGGAAAGAGTGTTGTAAGAATGTAATGAAAAACCTTCACTTTGGCAAAAACACGAGCGACAACGTTATTGTCTGCTCATTGCCCATTAGATCAATTTTTTCGTATGAAATTTTCAAGCGCTTTCATTACATCTTCAACTTTGACGTCTTCTACTTTTTTACTTTCTGGCTGTAGAACAGCAATACTGCTACCAAGAGGTTTCCATTCCGCAGGATCTGTCGGTCCGAACAAAGCAACCATTGGGACACCAGTCGCGGCAGCGAGATGCATAATCCCAGAATCATTACAAATGACAGCGTCACATAGCGCCAACAATGATGCCAACGTTTTTAGATCTGTATGTCCAATATTGATTGGTTCAACACTTACATACTCACAGAATATGCGGCTTAAATCTTCCTCATACGGTCCCCAGAACAATACTATCTGAGCGTTGTGCTTCAATGTTAACACTCCCGCTAGTTGAGCGAAACATTGTACGGGCCAACGATTTTCGGGCTTACCAGCACCGATATGCATTCCGATGGCAACACTGTCTGACTTGAAACCTCTTTGCTCGAGAAATAGACGTGCATTTCTTCGTTCCATATCGGAGAGAGATATCGCTAATGCAAGATTTTGCGTATCGACCCCTATATATCGCACAATATCAAGGTTGCGTTCTGTTTGATGTCGATGTGTGGTATTGTGCGGTGCAATCAGGTTATAAAAAAAATTTCTCGTACAGCCAGAGAAGACCCTGTCACCAGAACCTAAAATATATCTTGCACCAGATAAATGAGCAAAAAAATCAGAGGTGAAAGAATGGCTAACGGTATTCAGAACAACAGTCAAATCCCATCCCTTGCGTAGCTGTCGGACTAACGAGCTTGCCCTTTTCAAGGTCCAGTGCAAACTATTTTCGTAGAACACCAGCACTTCATCGACGTACGGCAACGAGCGTGCGACATCATAAAAATATTCTCGAACCAGCACCCCTATTCTCGCATTCGGAAACCGCTCACGTAAAGCACGTAGAACAGGTGTAGCAAGGAGAAAATCTCCTAGTTGGTCGTGCTGCCTGATAACCAGAATAGATTTGATTCCGGATAAATCGACCGCTTGTGGTGAAAGAACTTCTCTTGCAAGAAATTTTTCAAGTACTCCCATGCAGTTGTTTTTAAAATACTGTTCCACATGAGAAAGGAATGATGTTTGTTGTTCTTTCAGTGCCAAGAGTATCACAGCTTCTGTTTAGACGAGCTACCAGTAGTTTCAGAACTCCTCTGAAGCTCCCAAAGTTTTGCATATTTTGTAAACACATAAGCTGAAGAAAGGAGAGAAAGAATCAACCCATGCATCCCATCAAGAAATCCTCTTCGCAGGATATACATCTTGAAAAACAAAAACAGCGGTCGTATAAGAACATCATATAGCGAGAATTCTTTTCCTGCTTCCCAGAGGTCTTGTGCAGCTAACGACGTATAACGATTGAATTTTGAAAAATAATGGAAGAGATTGTGGTCGGTGTAATGAATGAGATCGTGCTTCAATCGTCCGACGCTTCCATCAATCTCCAATTTCTCGTGTACGCGTGAATCGTTGAACCGCGCCGATTCTCTCCGAAACAATCGAACAACATAGCCTGGATACCAGCCGCAGTGTTTGATCCATTTTCCAAGAAAGTACGCTCGCCGTGCTACTTGAAAAGCCTTGTGTATTATCGAAGAGTTCTGGATGATGTGCTGAATTTCACCAGCAAGTTCGGGTGTTGCCCGCTCGTCGGCATCGAGCCAGAGCACCCACTCGTTCGCCGCCTGCTCGAGTGCGAAGTTTTTCGCCGCAGCAAAACCCAACCACTCTTTGACATATACTCTTGGCGTGAATTGCTTCGCTAATTCGACCGTGCGGTCGGTGCTGTTAGCATCGACAACGATGATTTCGTCTGCCCAAGAAACGCTCTGGAGGCATTCGACGATGTTGCGCTCCTCGTTAAAAGTTATTACGATAACGGAGAGCTTGTGCCGGTCCCTTTGGGGTTTCGATGGGTTCACGTATTCTCCGCGGTCTTTTCCCCGATAAGTCTTTGTGAGACAAGAGATAAGCCAACGGTGAACCAGAGCAGGACGGCGATTTCATGGTCGCCGAAATTCCACTCGAACAACCCGTTCACGTGAAACCCGATGTATGCCGCAAAACATCCGAGCGAGGTGCTGCCGTAGAGCCAGTCGTTGCTCACACGTTGTACAATATTCCTTTCTATCAAAAAAATCTTCACGAACAGCGCCATCACAGCGATGAATCCTACAACACCCAGCGTTACGAGAAGAGTCATAGCGTTATTATGGAGGTGGCCCCCTTCGGCAGGATCGATAGGTTCTGTGTACGTTACGTAAAGTTTTTTCAAATCGATATCGCCCACGCCGAAAACAGGAAAGTCGAGGAACATTTGCCAGCCAGTTGTGATCATGTTGATGCGCGTGAGATTCGACCTGAGGGTGGGATCGAAAATGCTTGTGGCTCGTTCAGTGAACGTGGCAGGAGCGAGAAGGAAAAAAAATATTATGATGCCTGCCAATACCAGTAAGAATTTCTTGTTCTTGATTATTCCGATCGTGCTTGCACCAGCAAGGAAACCTAGCCACGAACTTCTCGTTTGTGTAAGAACAAGAGCAATGAGCATGGGAAGCAAGCATAGGGCTGCAGCAATTCGCCAGCGTGTCGGAGTTTGCTGTTGAACAATGAAGGGGAGAATCATCAGCACAACAATCATTTTTATCCCACCCGCTGTCATGTAATGCTGAAACATGCCCAACCGTGTAAGATGATCCCCGATTTTTTCCAACAAGAGTGATTCAATAATGGAAAGCAATGCGGTAACGACAATGAGAAGGAGTATTGCCCAAGCGTACTTTTGCCTTGTGTCTATACTCAGGACGGTAAGGTAGACGATTGAGATGAGCAAAAGACGCTTCATGTTAACAATAGATGCGGAAGGGTCAACAGAGAACACAGTCGAAAGAAGCTCTGCTATGGCGTACGCGAGAAAAAAATAATCAAAGGTGGTAGGTTCGTAAATGCCGTTTTTTGAGAGCATTATCAGTGCGACATAAAAGGCTATTGCAATTCCCATAGCAATGGATGAAACCGCAATCGAAAAAGTGAGCCCGACAACGGTAATGAGAAGAAAACCGAAGAGAGCTTGTTTGACAAATCGTTCGTGGGTTTGGCTCAGTTGCAGGGTCAAGATGAGTTGTGTAATTTTAGAATGAAATAGCCATCAGTGTTTCTAACAGCATCGTACCGTTGAAGCAGTGAGTCAAGAATGCCCGTACAATCGTTATGAAAAAATGTTTCCTTCTGTCCGATGAGATATTTCGCTCCCAGTTGTGAACACTCCAACAAGAAATCGTCGTTTATTCCACACGCCACAGCATGCCATCCCTTTCGTTTAACGCGGTAGAGAACTATCGGATCATACTGGTCGACAGTTACAACAAGATCATGAAGATCAGTTGACTCCTGAACTGCTTTTTCAAGATGAAACAGGGAACTATCAAGTCGTTCCCCCTTCATGAAATTGCTGACGCGAAGGAAACTCAGAATAGGGATAGCGACAAGACATAGTCCGAAAACAATGCTGAGTGGTCGATTTTTCTTCCAGTATTCCTTGAGGTGTTCTTTGGAGAAATATCGATTGAAGGTTTTTGCAACGAAGACAACAGCAGGAAGAACAAAGGGCAATTGATAGTATTCATGCACTTGATTCCCTACACTGACGATCATGAAAAAGATGAGTACGGTAATGAGCCACCAATCAAAAAGTTTCTCCCGCGAAGTTGTTCGTGTGAGTAAAAGACCTGTCAGGAATGGAATAAAACCAGCGTAGGTAAGGTGGCGTTCTGCAATACTCTTCATGAAGACATCGTTGTAGAACTTCAGTGTGAGCAATGGTGAAGCGATACCCCATTTATCCTCGCCGAAAAACCAGATTCCGAACGATAACCCTGTGTTCAGATAAATCTGATGGGCATGGTAGTACCACAATCCAACACTGACAAAAACAAGAGCTGCATATGTCCATAGTCGCCAATTTTTCAAAGTGCCTGTACCGTACCTTGTCCAAGCGAGGAATAGCAAGGGAAGTCCGAGGTACAAGGCGGAAATCTTCAACAGCGCTGCGAGAGAGATGAATAAGAGGGATGCAAACCAATACTGCATTTTTTCTTTATCGAGCCACTCCGAAAAAAGGTAAATTCCCCAGACAGAACACATCAGCATTGCCGATTCGGGCATGAAAGCCCTCGTGTAGAAAACATTGAGCGGGAGAATTGCATAGATCGAAGCTGCCCACAATGCTGTTGTCTCCCCTAAAATTTTTCTCACAAGAAGGTAAAGTCCGTAGACTGCCCACAATGAACAGAAAACAGACAGGAGTCGTCCCCACAGATCGTCAGGATGGAATAAGAAATAAAGCAGAGCAACGACAAAAGGATATAGCGGGAACTCAGTTTCAACGTAACCATCGGTATTTCCACCCCAATCAATCTGCGGATAAAAGAAATTGAATCCTTGTTCATAGAAATTTCTTGCCATTGCCGCTGTATCGGCTTGTCTCCATGCCTGGAACCCTGCAACGGGAAAATCAATGTGATATAGTCTTACGATCAAAGCCAGAAAGACTATAAGAAGAATGCCGTATTTGCTCAACCAGTTGTTCATAAGCCTCTTAAATGCGAAATTGCAGAGCATACAACTTCTTGTACAGCCCGCTTGAGTTTTCCAGCAGCTCGTTATGTTTCCCCATTTCAACGATGCGTCCCTCATTCAAGACAATGATGCGGTCGGCATGCTGAACAGTGGACAGCCGGTGTGCGATAACAATAGACGTTCTTCCCGTCATGAGATGATCGATTGCTTCTTGAACAAGTATTTCCGATTCCGTATCGAGTGCAGATGTCGCTTCGTCCAGGATGAGGACGGGAGGATTTTTAAGGATTGCTCGTGCAAGGGAAAGTCGCTGACGCTCGCCCCCGGAAATTTTTACACCTCGTTCACCGATGATGCTATTGTATTGCTGTGGCATGTCGCTGATGAAATTGTGTGCGTTAGCAGCTTTTGCCGCTTCGATGATTTTTTCCAATGGACAATCTTCAAGTCCATACGCGATGTTGTTTCTCACGGTATCGTTAAACAGGATCGTTTCCTGCGTTACAATCCCAATCTTTTCTCTTAACGACTTCACCTTTAACTGTTTGAGGTTGATCCCATCGATGCGTACCTCGCCCCCTACCGGATCATAAAACCGCGGGATCAAATCAACAAGCGTCGATTTACCGCTGCCGCTGGGACCGACGATAGCAACGACCTCTCCTTTGCGAATTTTCAGACCGATGTTTTTGAGAACCGGCAATTGACTATCGTACGAGAATGTGACATCGGAGAATTCGATTTCAGAACGGAATTCTTCCAGCTCGATGGCATTGGTAACGTCCTTGATTTGCGGCTCGGTGTCGAGGATTTCGAAAATCCTCTTCCCCGCAGCGGCAGATTCTTGAACCCTGTTATTGACACTTGTCAACTCCTTCACGGGAGGCATAGTCTGGAAGATGATAATGAGGAACCCTAAAAATTGGCTGGCGTTAAGACTTTGTTCGAGAAGGACTTGCGTTCCCCCGTACCAGATAATGACAGCTCCTGCAGCCACGCTGAGGATTTCCGTCGTGGGTGAAGATAGGTTGCGGGTTCGTATGATTTTGAGGAGTGAGCAAAAATACTGCCATGTTGTTTTGGCGAACTTCTTGTTCTCAAATTCTTCCATCCCAAATGCTTTGACGACTTTGACTCCCGAAATCGTTTCTTGCAAGACGGAGGTAATATCTCCGAGGAGTGCCTGAGATAAGCCTCGCTCCTTATGCAGTTTTAATGCAATCCAGCCGATGATCAAAAGAGCGAAGGGAAAGACTACCAGCGAAAGGAGAGTAAGCTTCCAGCTTAATGAAAATGCGAGGAATAAGAACACGATGAGCAGTAGAGGCTCACGAACCAACGTTACAAACCCCGCTGTGATGCCGCTGTTCACGAGAGGGACATCATTGATGACGCGCGAGATGAGGTCGCCGGTCCGCTCGTTGGTAAAGTAACCAAGTGGCAAGTTGTGCAGATGGCAGTAGAGGGCATTTCTCAAGTCTTTGATGACGCCTTCTTCTGCATACGCCATGAAATACGATTGAAAATAACCGAAGAGATTACGAAGGAGGAAAGCAAAGAAAATGATAAGACTGACTTTCAGCAGCACCTCAGTCGGCGTGCCGGACATGATGTAACTTTGAAATGCCAGCTTGACATTCTCGATGATGCCCGAAACTCCAAGAGTCGTTTCTAGTCCATCGGCTGATGGAGGAGCTGTTTTCGGGTTGAACAGTGTTTCAAGGAGCGGAATCATCAGATAGATCGAGATGCCGCTGAAAATGGAATAGAACACAGTACAGGCAATCGAAATGATAACGTATTTCCAGTACGGACGAACGTAACGGAGTATGCGAAGGTAGATGTTCATGATTTCGTATACACCTTCCCACCTTGTGACCCAAAGTCCTTAGACGACAATTTGAGGTGCTCAATTTCCCTGAGCCCGTTGCGACAGAGAGCATTTTGGGAGGCTAAAACACGTTCGTAAAGCTCCTTGTTGGCATCTTCGACAACTGTTCTTGGGTGATATAAATGCAAGAGTACAGCAAGATAACGAAGACTCATAAGTTGAACTCCCGTTAATGCTAATCTGAACGCGATATCGGAATCCTCTCCCAAACCCGGAGCACGGTAGTCTTCATTGAATCCATTAATTCGCTCGAGTAATTTTTTCTCAACGGAAAAATTGCAGCCAAGGATACGGGCTTTGTTGCGATGAAGAAGTCGCCGGATAAAGCCATTCTCAATGCGCACGGCATCTTCAAGATTTGTACTGCGGGCAAGCAGTCCATCGAATAACAGTGCCCATGAAAGTTTTTCATACCTCCCCGATCGTACGTCTTCAAGAGTCAGTCGATCGGTGATATCCTTGCTCAAGTTGACTCTTCTTCCACATAAGAGGGAATTTGGTCGTCGATTCTGGCTGTGGTCATGAAGAAATTGACGGTGCGGGAGGCAATCGCCATCAATGAAGACAAGATAATCGGTTTGGGAGGCGTTAATGGCTTTGTTGAGCATGACATTCTTACGAAAGCCGGCATCCTCATGCCACAAATGTATAATGGGAAATGAGCTCTGAGGCGTAACCGTTTCGATGAGTTTTCGTATCTCAGGTCCCGAGCCATCATCAGCAACAATGACTTCGAAGTCATTCATCGATTGTCGTAGGAGGGCAGCGAAAAGCAGTTCAAGATAACGAACGGCGTTGTAAACGGCAACAACTAATGTTAAGGATTTTTTCATACGGGTAAGAGCTACAGAAAGTTTTGGTATTTACTTCACAACCAAGCTGACCAATTTATTCTTCACCACAACAATTTTCACCACCCGCTTGCCGTCGAGATGGCGCTTCACGTTTTGATCTGCAAGGACCAGTCTCTTGAGTTCATCTTCGTCCATATTGATGGGTACCGGAAACTTTGATCGTACCTTGCCGTTGATCTGCACAACCATCTCCACAGTCTCGATTGCTGTCTTTGCTTCATCGTACTGGGGCCAGGGTTCGTACGCAATCGATTGTTTGTGACCCAATTTCTCCCACAACTCCTCTGTAAGATGAGGAGCAAAAGGTGAAAGTAGTAAGACAAACGTCTCCATCGCAGAATGAGGTTTTACTTCTTTGTTCAGAAATTCGTTCACAAAGATCATCATCTGTGAGATAGCAGTGTTGAAGTTCAGGTTTTCGATATCAAGCGTGATTTTTTTGATAGATTGATGGAGTAGACGTTCATCTTCAACACTCAGTGGTTCCTCTTTGATGGAAGCAAGAAGGTTTCCATCCTCATCCACAATCATTCGCCACACACGATTGAGGAACCGATGGACACCTTCGACACCACGCGTCGACCACGGTTTTGTGTCCTCAAGCGGTCCCATGAACATTTCGAACAAGCGCATCGAATCGGCACCATATTCTTTGACGACATCATCAGGGTTTACAACGTTCCCAAATGACTTCGACATCTTTCGTCCATCTTCTCCGAGAATCGTCCCTTGATTAACCAGTTTTTTAAATGACTCTTTTGTCGAGAGATAGCCGAGATCATAAAGGACCTTGTGCCAGAACCGTGCATAGAGCAAATGCAGCACAGCATGCTCTGCTCCACCTACATACAAATCAACAGGCATCCAGTAGTGTTCTTTGTCTTTGTTACAAAATTCCTTCTCGTTCCGTGGATCGATGTAACGAAGGTAATACCAGCACGATCCTGCCCACTGCGGCATGGTGTGCGTTTCACGGCGTGCGGGCTTACCTGTTTCTGGATCAACAGTCTTTACCCACGAATCGACGGTCGCAAGTGCAGATTCTCCTGTTCCACTTGGTTTATACGATTCAGTATCGGGAAGCAGGACTGGAAGATGCGATTCAGGAAGGGCTTTGACTGTCCCATCTTCCAAGTAGATCAGAGGGAACGGCTCGCCCCAGTAGCGCTGACGAGAGAACAACCAATCTCTGAGCTTGTATTTGATTGATCGTTCACCGATTCGTTTTTGCTCCAGCCAGCGAATCATTCTTTCCTTTGCTTGTGGTGTCGGCAAGCCATTCAGAGAAACCTCGTCATTGGAGGAATTGACATTCACGCCATCATCGATAAATGCAGCCTTCGAGAGATCACCTCCAGCAACGACTTCCACGATGGGAAGATTGTATTTCCTAGCAAACTCATAATCACGCTCATCATGCCCCGGGACTGCCATGATCGCGCCCGTGCCATACGTGAAAATGACATAATCAGCAATCCAGATTGGGATTGGCTTTTTCGTGGCTGGATTCATTGTATAGCCCCCTGTGAAGACACCGGTCTTTTCTTTTTCAAGTGCCGTCCGTTCAAGCTCACTTTTCTGCTTGGCTTGAGCACGGTACTCATCGATGACTTTTCGGTATTGAGACGATGTGATTTCATCGACTAATGGATGTTCGGGGGCAAGTACCATGTACGTCGCACCAAACATCGTATCGGGACGTGTCGTGTAAACTCTGATTGATTTTTTCGAACCCTGAATTGGGAAGTCTGCCTCGGCACCCTCAGAGCGACCGATCCAGTTCCGCTGCATTTCGATGATACCCGGGGGCCAATCGAGTTCCGCTAAGTCCTTCTCTAATCGCTCGGCATACGCTGTAATGCGCAGCATCCACTGCTTCATCATCCGACGTTCTACGGTGTACCCTTTCTCAGTCCATTCATCAACTTCCTCGTTTGCAAGTACAGTTCCAAGCTCAGGGCACCAGTTAACGGGCATCTCTGCAAGATATGCAAGACGATGATTTGCGATGTATTGGTACCTCTCCTTCTCCGTTAAACCCACTGGCATGGGTAGTTCCGAGATCGGTCGAGCTTTATCCAAATTGTTATCATACCAGGCATTAAAGATTTTCAGGAAAATCCACTGCGTCCACTTGTAATACTTTGGATCTGTCGTGTTAATTTCTCGATTCCAATCGTATGACAACCCAAGCATTTTAATTTGCCGTTTAAACGTAGCAACATTTTCCTGTGTAGTGATACGAGGATGAATTCTCGTTTGCATGGCATAGCGCTCAGCGGGCAGTCCAAACGCATCCCACCCCATTGGATGCAGGACGTTATAGCCACGCATCCGTTTGTAACGGCAGTAGATATCTGTGGCAGTGTAGCCTTCAGGATGACCGACATGGAGTCCAGCGCCAGACGGGTATGGAAACATATCAAGCACGTAGAGCTTTGGCTTCGTGGAATCCTCGACCGCCTTGAATGTGGTGTGCTCATCCCAGAACTTTTGCCACTTGGGTTCTATTTCGGGAAATGGATATGCCATAAATCTTAAAGAAAATACGGATTTTAGAGGGTAGAATCAAACACAATGGGAAAAGAGAAAGCCGACCTCATAATAAGATGAGATCGGCTTTTAAACGAGAATACTTGTAAAATGAGGGCTTAGCGAATTAAGAGCATCTTCCGGATGGCTGTGAAGTGACCTGCATTCAATTTGTAGAAATATACACCGCTTGGTAAGGTATGAGCATCAAGTTGGATTGATTTAAAACCCTCTGCTTGAGCTTCATGAACGAGCGTTCTCACCTCCTGACCAAGAACATTATACACTTTCAGCGTAACCCATCCGTCCTCAGGAAGATCATAGTGAATTACAGTTGATGGGTTGAAAGGATTGGGATAATTCTGATACACAGCATAGGTAAGAGGTTTCGTATTGCCTGATACGCTAGTTTTGACCAACTCTGGTTGCATGCTGCCACCGCCTGTTGATTCTGTTGCTGCATCGAGCATCCGACCAAGCTCCGCTGTATACCCAAAATCTATTGTTTCGCCTCGTACACGCATCGAGTTGTATGCCTGAGTCGCACTCGCAAGATCACCATTCATGACATGAGCAGAGATAATTTGCGCTTGACAATAGAGCCAGATATCATCGTTCGGACTGACTTGAAGTACCTGAGACGCAAGCGACACGCCAGCACTGTAATCACCTCGCTCAAGATGTGCTTGTATCCTAAACGCTAAAGCGTGTTTTCTCAATAGTGCTGAGGGAGAATTTTGTTCAATTTGTGCCAAAAAGTTTTCCCACACTTCTCCAAGTGCGTATTGATATTTCCCAAGAGGTCCCACCAGCGAAGCAAGCATGGGAATCGCATAGTCGGCACTGTCAGGATTGTTGATAATGAGATCTTTCAGGTAAGCGATGTACTTCAAAACTTCTCTTCCTTTAACAGCTTGTACTTCCCCGTCTTGGTCAACTTCGTCTTTAGCTAAAGCTATTGGAACGGTGATGGGTGCCATACTCCCACAGCCCTGTGGATAATCTCGATAGACCGTCCCGTTAAAGGCTGCTGCTGGTGGAGTAGGACACACCCCCCAATAGGTGAGATCGGCATAAATAGCAGGTGTCCCCGGGAGATTGTTCACCCAATAGTAGTTGCCGTTGATCGTGTTGTAGCCACCTGATTCGTGCCAGACGTAATAACAGGGTGGGTTACAGCCTGGGATACTACTCACACTCGGTGGTGATGGTTCCGGCTTCTCCGAACCGCATTCACAACTCTGCCACTTGTCTCCGATGAAGATTGTAGCTCCGGTATTCCTCCATATCTGACCTGCGGTGTTGCCTGTAACAGTATTCCAGCCGGGCCAAGTACCATCAGCCGCTAAGTATGCTGCCGTGGAGACACCTGTGGCTCGCAGACCTACACCGCCATTGTTTTGCAGATACGCGTGATCAATGTAGAGGTAGGCGGCATTATTCATGCTGATGCCGTCGGAAGTATTGTTGCTAATTATTGTCGAGCCGCCAATATTGCCCCAAGCGTTGATCATCAAAACACCAAACTGACTGTTGTTTTTAATGACACATCCTTGCACGTTCATTGCACCGTAGCCCAAGGCATTGTAGTCATAGATGCCTGCTTGACTGCAGTTGGTAATAGAGTCATTCTGGATAAGAGTCCCGGCAGTGTGATTGATCGTGACTCCATATTGTGCATACCGGATATTGCAGTATTGTAATGTGTCAGGACCATTGAGCAGCTTGATCCCGTACCAACTTCCTGGTGTGGGAGTAGCGCTGGATGAGTTAAAGGTGATGCGCTGAGTTGAGGAGCCTTTGGCGGTGAGTTTGCCGTTGATTGTAAGGGTACTACCTGAACCAAATTTTAGTTGAGCACCAGGATGGATGACGAATTTTCCCGAGGCGGGAATATCTAAATTCACATCGTCAGCAACACTGACAGTACCGTAGATTTCCACCTGAGCATTTGCACCAAATTGCCAAGTGCTGTTCGCATTCCATAATAAAGTGCCATCTTCATCTATGATGATTCGAGAATTCGCTCCCAAGCTAATTGTACTCACTTCAAAATTAGCAAGTATCCCATTGTTTCTCACCCTCAAAATAGCATCATCAAGTAATCTGAGCGTCCCTCCCACCAAGCCAATACAAGCACCAGGGCCCTGAAACGAGACCCCCGTGCTTGCGTAAATATCCATTTGCCCACCAGGTCCCGGAAGAATTTCAGCCTCAGGTTCTAAGACCAGTCTTCCCCCATTCGGGTAACTTACCAGGTAACTTCCCGTTCGCAACCAAGTTCTTTTTTCTATTACGAGTGTACTATTGTCGATCGTCAGATCACTAATTAACAATACATGTGAGAGCGGATAAGTTGTTCTATTAGAGTTCATTACAAAAAGAGCCGTATTGACGTATGGTAGCGGTGCATAGAAGAGGGGAGGGTCACTTGTTATAGGCCCTGATGCAACTCTGCTCGGAATTGCCTCTCTAACCGACCGGTAAGCATTGATGCGACCATGTCCGAAATTATCGTCGCGGCCGGATGGCTCTAGATCATCAGAGGAAAGTTGTAGGTGATTCGTTATTGCCTCTCTCGTTAAGCTTGGGTTTATATCTGCTATGAGCGCGACTACTGCGCAAGCCAAAGAAGCAGAAACTGAGGTCCCAGATATACTCCCGTATCCATTACCCCCGATTATTGTTGTAGCAACTTGGATCCCCGGCGCGCTAACATCAATATGTCCTCCGTAGTTATAACCACTTGGAAACGCATCCGACGAATTTGTTGGACTTACTCCGATGACATCGGTATATGCTGCTGGATAAGGTGTGTATGGTACAGTGTAGCCTGGAGTGTATCCTGTAGGACAACCTGGTTGGTTGCCACCTGCAGCGATCACGACTTTTCCCATAGCAATAGCATAATCTATTGCATCTTTCTCATCTTGCGGATATTCCGATAAAGTAGAAGGCCGGCATTGACCAGGCTGTGGTTGATCTGTTTCTATCCAATAATAGCTCAAGTTGATTGCACGCACATAAGAAAGATTCGCGGCAGCCTCTATATCTTGGTGCGTAGGAGGTGGGGTACCGGTAAAGGATTCATATGGTGTGAATTGGGTCTTCCAGCCAAGCCCGGCGACGCCGATACTGTTATTTGTAACTGCGGCAGCAGCACCGGTTATTGCCGTTTCATGCTCGCCCCCACTGGCCTGTACAGGATCTCCACCACGACGATTTGCGTCAAGGTCCGGGTGAGCGCGTACACCATCGTCAATAATTGCAATACTCTGTGGATAACCACCCACGAGGGTGCGACCACCTGTCGTTATTTCCCATGCGCCTAAGTCACCTCTTGCAGACGCCTTTGTTAAGGCCCACTGTTGAGAAAGGTAAAAATCGTTTGGATCTAATTCAAGCTGTATTGCGGCTGGTCCACTTACCGCTTTTACGTATGGAAGATCTCTCAAGACCTTAATTACTTCTTCCTCTGGCACTGGTTGAGGGAGTCGAAGTATAAAGTTTTGAGATAGCTCAGGAACACGAACTATTTCGCCGTGTATATTGGTGCGTAAGGTATCGCCCCAGCGTTTGCCCGGGAAACTCTGCTCCAAAAGAATAGGCCCGAATTGTTGCAAGTAACTCATCAGCGAAGAATATACCGACTTAATTTCACCTATGCCAGCCACCGTTTGATTCTCAGCGAGAACTACTACCTCTTCCTTGAACGATAAGTGCAGGTATTCGACATACCGCTTACCGTCAATGATGGTTACTTGTGCGGGTAGCACAAGGGTGTTCAACAAAATAAATAACACCAACGCGGTTATCCTTTTCATGACATCCTCCTTATGTGATGTTTAAGAAAATAGTGAATTATGTGCTTTGCGTTATCATTGGGCATACTTTGATACTATCGTAAGAGCAGTAACTTTTTTGTTATCGAAACTGATGGACTTTGAAGTCGGTAAAAATATACGCCACTTGATAAATTTCCCGGCTTCCATTCAACACTATAACTTCCTGCATTCCGCTCTTCATCTATAAGTGTAGCAACGCTTTGACCCAAAACGTTAAATACCATAAGTTTCACATGAGTGGTCTTTGGCAAATCAAACCGAATCCTCGTTGAAGGATTGAATGGATTAGGGAAGTTTTGGTACAACGTAAAACTGCTCGGTAACTGTGCACCATGTTGGTCTTCTGCCCACACGACGCCACCTGTCGTTGTGCGAAGAATTGTTCCCCCCTCTCCAACTACTGTTGCTGTATTAGAGGTAATAAAAGAGACACCATAAAGTCCATTGGTTGTTCCGCTTGGTTGACTTATCCAAGTCAAACCTGCGTCAGTCGTTCGGAGAATTGTGCCGCGTTCACCGACCGCAAAGCCATTGGCTTCGTCAGCAAAAGAAACATCAAACAAATGATGCGAGGTGCCGCTATTTTGTAGGCTCCATGTTATTCCCTCATCTGTTGAACGAAGAATTGCTCCCAAGCTCCCAACCGTAACAACTATATTTTCGCTGATAAACGTTACACCGTAAAGCCACTCTGTTTGATTCACAGATTGGGTCGACCATGTATCTCCTCTGTCTGTCGAACGCAGAATAAGTCCATACCAACCCACTGCTATGCCTGTGTTGATATCAATAAATGAAACATCGGAAAGATAGTGTTCTCCAATTGGACGGTTTGTCCATGTCGCTCCAGCATCGGTCGTAATAAGATTAGTGCCTTCCCACCCTATGGCATATCCGACATCCATTCGAGGGAAAATCACTGCATTAATCCAAAGATCAGAAGTTAAGTTACGCCTTTCCCAGTCTATTCCGCCATTCGTCGTCTGTAAAATTACCCTAGGATGTCCGACAATAGTTCCTATGTTGGCGTTGTTAAAGAATACATCTGTATAAGATTCGGTCGGCGTGCCACCGCTAACGTTTTGCACAATCCATGTTTCGCCGCCGTTGTATGTTCGGAGGACCGTTCTTCCGTGACCTACAGCTGTTCCTGTGTCGACGTTTGTAAAGTGTACACCGTAGAGGAAATTGCCCACACTCGTAGAAAGAGACTGCCAGGTTGTTCCTCCGTTTGTGGTGTGTGTGATGGCACCGTCAAATCCGACTGCAATTCCACTCATGCTATCAGCAAACGATGCCGCTTGAGTAGACACATCATTTGAGTAACTTGTCCATGTTGTGCCTCCATCTGTTGTCCGAAGGGTAGTGCCGTACTGGCCAAAAATAACAATCGTTTGAGAGTCGATGCAGGCAACTGCTCGTGGTGTGATGTACTCTTCGCTTGGTAATCTTGTCCAACTGCGCCCTGCATCGGTAGTTTTTAAAATCACGTCCTGACTGTTGAATAATCCAACAGCAAAAGCAATTCTCACAGAAGCGAATGAGACGTCGTTCAGGAGATAATCATCTTCAAGTGGGACATTGATCCAGGAATAGCCGCTATCAGTTGTTCGCAGCATAATTCCCGTGCCCACAACAATCCCTGTAGCTTGATCTCCGAACGAAACTTTCAAAAGATCCCAGCCACTCTGTTGATAAGCAACAATCCACTCGCTGCCCCAATTTGTTGTCCGAAGTATACGACCATATCCGACTGCAATTGCCGAGCTATCGTCTGTGAAACATATCCCATCAAGGTCGAGCGCGGGCTCACTGAGTTGCAGATTCCAGTTCTCTCCCCCATCAGTCGTAGTTAGAATTACACCCTCATCGCCCACCGCCATTCCAAAATTGTTGTCAATGAACGAGACATCATTCAGCCTTCCAGAGCCTCCAATGTAATGTCTAACTTCCCAATGCTGGCCACCATCTGTTGTTTTGATTACCGTCCCTGCATTACCAACTGCAATGAGCGAATTATCATCGAGCCATTGAACGCCATTCAACGTGTTGCCTTGGGGAAGCGGGTTCTGCCATTGCCACTGTGGATAGGATTTCGAGGACATAATTAAGCTAACAATCATGAAGGCTTTTGAAACCTTTGAAACCATTAGTGTTGAACTAGTTGAACAATTGGTAGTACGCACTTGACTTTTAACAAACTTTATCTAAATTTACTAACGATTCATCATCAAAGTCAACAACAAAATTATTACTTTTTTGGTAATATCATTCAGGCTAAAAAGGTACCTAAAAATGATATTCAGAGAGGAAATCAAGGCTTGGCGTATAACGCATGACCTAAGACAGAAAGAATTTGCAGATATGATTGGGATTACTCCCAAACATTACGCCTGCATCGAGGAGGGACATTCGGAAACATCATCCACTGTGCGGAAGAAAATATGTGAGATAACGGGTCTTGTAGAGGATTACCACCTACCCCCCCCCAAAAAAAACCTAAAAGAAAAAGCACAGATAGTTTCATAAGACAAAAAGGCTTCCCAAAATAATCAGGAAGCCCTTCAATACGTAATCCCGTAATCCACCGTTACTTCATTTCTTCTCTTCAGCTTGTTCCTTTTTCTTTTTCTCTTCCTTCTTCGGTTTCTGGGCTGCCTGCCCCGTGTTGTAATCTACTAATTCAAGCACGGCAACTTCAGCACCATCGCCATGACGCTGCCCAAGTTTGACGACTCGTGTATAGCCTCCTGGTCGGGTAGCAACTTTGGGTGCAATCTCATTGAATAATTCTTTTACAACATCCCTATCCTTAATGTACCGAGCGACCTGACGACGAGCGTGCACATTTTTTTTCTCACCCTCATGTGCAACTGCGTTCTTGGCTCTCGTAATCAGTTTTTCTACGAACATGCGTGTCTCTTTCGCCTTTGCCACAGTTGTACGGATTTTTTTATGGCGAAGCAACGCTGTGGAAAGCGCAATCAGCAGTGCTTTTCTATGGCTTGCTGTCCGTTTCAGTTTTCTTCCAGATTTTCTATGTCGCATGGGTTACCTTTTTCAAAGAATGTAAATTACCATCAATTATCTCCATCACGCAAATACTTATCGACATCCATTCCAAATGACAATCCAAACTGCTCGATAATCTCAGAAAGCTCTGCCAAAGATTTCCGCCCGAAATTACGGAACTTCAACAGCTCTGGCTCATCCCGCCGTACGAGATCGGCAATCGTTTTGATATTTGCCGCTCGCAGGCAATTATGAGAACGGACAGATAACTCCAGTTCATCGACACTCATCTGAAGGATTTTTCTGATCCTCTGGAATTCGGAATCTTTCTCCATCATCTCTTCCGGTCGTTCTGCTTCGACGTTGAAACTCAAGAACAGCTGGATGTGATCACGTAAAATACCAGCAGCCTGCACCAGTGCATCATCTGGTGCAATCGAGCCGTCAGTTTCGATCTCCACGATGAGCTTTTCATAGTCTGTCTGCTGTCCAACACGTGTTGGCTCAATAAAGTACCTGATATTTTTAATAGGCGTAAAAATGGAATCAATTGCAATCAAGCCCGGTGTCTGATCGGGAGTTTTGTTTTCTTCAGCAGGAACATATCCTTTTCCACGACCGATGCGCAGTTCCATCTCGAACTCAGTGCCTGCATTTAACGTTGCAATATGTTGAGCAGGATTGAGAATTTCTATTTCTGGATTGGCTTTCTGTATATCTGCTGCTGTGAAATCTTTCGGACCTTTCAACTCTACAACGATTTTATTAAGTTTTTTGTTGATGAGCTTTGTCCTAACGGCTTTAAGATTCAAGATGATTTCGGAAACGTCTTCAACAACTCCTCGTATCGTCGAAAATTCATGGAGAACGTCTTCAATTCTCACTGCAGTAAATGCCGTGCCTGAGAGTGAAGAAAGTAACACTCGGCGTAAAGCATTTCCAATCGTTACACCAAATCCTTTTTCCAACGGCTGTAAGATAAATCTGCCGAACGTCGTAGTATAACTTGCTTCGTCAATCTGAACTTTTTCGGGCATTTGAAAATTTGTTGCAACCATATATTCTTTCTCCAAACGTTTCTACTGTTTCGTCCAAGAAACTATGAGTTAGCTTCTTACAACTTATTTCGAATACAGCTCAACGATAAGCTGTTCATTTGCATTGAGTGGAATCTCAGCACGCTCTGGAATATGAAGGAATGTCCCCGCCATTGTAGCTTTATCAAGACTGAGCCAGGGCAGCATGGCACTATCCTTCATGCGCTTCATGGCTGAGTGAATGATATCGAGCTTTTTGCTTTTTTCTTGAACTTGAACAACGTCACCAGCATTCACTAAATATGACGGAATATTCACCGATCTATTATTCACAAGAAAATGTCCATGAGAAATAAGTTGGCGTGCAGCCTTTCGTGAAGGGGCAAACCCCAGTCGATATACGACATTGTCAAGCCGTCTTTCTAACAATTTGACAAGTATTTCACCGGTTCGTCCCGTTTGATGTAGTGCTCTTTCAAAGTAATTACGGAATTGCTCTTCGGCAAGACCGTACATTCTGCGAACTTTTTGCTTTTCACGAAGTTGGACTCCATACTCTGAAATTTTGAGACGTCGCGATTTACCATGTTGTCCTGGTGGATAGTTTCGTCGTTCAACAGGGCACTTTTCAGTAAAACATTTCGTCCCTTTCAGGAACAGCTTTTGCCTCTCTCTTCTGCACAATCGACAACTTGCTTCAATATATCGACCCATAAACTCCTTTACATAGTTGGTGCATTACCGATTACACGCGGCGCCGCTTTGGAGGACGACATCCATTATGAGGGATCGGTGTGATATCCCGAATACTTAAAATTTCTAACCCGGTAGTTTGCAGGGATCGAATCCCAGCCTCACGTCCAGAACCAGGACCTTTCACCAAGACATCGACCTTTCTAAGTCCCAAATCAAATGCCTCCTTGGCTGCCGCTTCAGCTGTAACCTGCGCTGCAAACGGTGTATTCTTGCGGGAGCCCTTAAAGCCATTACGTCCTGCCGATGACCAACTAATAACATTGCCATACACATCGGTGATGGTCACAATGACGTTGTTAAACGTTGCTTTGATATAAGCTTTTCCGGTAAGTTCTATTTGAA
The DNA here is from genome assembly GCA_016209795.1 of Ignavibacteriota bacterium. Lineage (GTDB taxonomy): Bacteria > Bacteroidota > Ignavibacteria > UBA10030 > SZUA-254 > JACQVI01. The sequence goes on along the minus strand of JACQVI010000040.1, from coordinate 13,727 downwards.
TTTTCTTTTTCTTTTTTACAGGCACCGATGCCGCCTGCGTTTGTCCCGCTGCTTGTTTTGCCATGATTTTTTTGACTATAGTAGTTATTTCTTCGCTATTGCCTTCTTCTTTCCTGCTACTGTCTTGCGCTTCCCTTTTCGTGAACGTGCATTCGTACGTGTACGTTGCCCGCGGACAGGTAAACCTTTGCGATGCCGTAGTCCACGATAACAATTAATGTCCATCAATCGTTTAATGTTCATCTGGGTTTCAGCACGGAGAGCGCCTTCAACTTTGTAATCGGAAGTGATGATGGAACGGATTTTGGCAACCTCATCATCAGACAGCTCACCAATCCGCTTGTTCCAATCCACTCCCGCTGCACTAAGAATCTTCTGAGCGCTACTTCTGCTAAGCCCGTAAATGTACGTAAGACCGATCTCTGATCGTTTATTCTTTGGTAAATCGATACCTGCAATACGTGCCAACCTGTTATCCTTTCAAATATTCTCTGTCGATATTATCCTTGACGCTGCCTGTGTTTGGGATTCTTGCAGATAACGCGAACAACGCCTTTGCGACGGATAATCTTGCAATGTTCACATAACCTTTTTACTGACGAACGAACTTTCATAGTCTACCTCTCATTTATATCGATACGTGATACGACCTTTGCTTAAATCGTACGGCGACAACTCTACCGTTACTTTGTCTCCAACAAGAATTTTTATATAATGCATACGCATCTTTCCGGAAATCACTGCGAGTACTTCATGACCATTATCGAGCTTGACCCGAAACATTGCGTTTGGCAATGTCTCAGTAATAACGCCATCCATAGTAATGGGACCTTGTTTAGCCATTAAGCACGTCAAACTGTGAGTATCTCAGGTCCATTTTCTGTTATCAACACAGTATGCTCGAAGTGCGCTGATGGTAAACCATCTTGCGTTCGTATTGTCCAACCATCATCATCCATTCGAACACGGAATGTACCATAATTGACCATCGGCTCAATCGCTATCGTCATTCCAGGTTGCAGGATCGTGCCGGTACCGGGTTTTCCAAAGTTCGGAACTGCAGGCTCTTCGTGCAATGAACGTCCGACGCCGTGTCCCACGAGATCTCTGACCACCGAGAAATCTTCCTGTTCAACACAGGCTTGCACTACCGCTGAGATATCATGGACGTGATTTCCAGCATGTGCTTTCTCTATGCCTTTATAGAGTGCCTCTTCCGTCACGTTCATCAGGCGTGTTTTCTCATCAGAAATTTTTCCAACACGGAACGTCCAAGCGCCATCACCATAGTATTGATTTTTTTTCACACCAACATCAATGGAGACAATCTCACCTTCACGCAAGATACGATCGCTGGGAATTCCATGTACCACCTCATCATCGATAGAAACACAGAGACTTGCGGGAAAGAGATTGTTCTTCAGTGATCCATAACCTTTAAACGCCGGCTCAGCCTGTTGTGATCGTATGTACTCTTCGGCAATAACGTCCAATTCTTTTGTCGGTATACCGGGTTTGATAAACCCTTTTAAAAGACGAAGAACTTCAGCAACAATGTGGCAACTTTCACGGATGAGTTCAATTTCCTCAGGCGACTTAATAACCGCCTTCGTCATTGGCAATGTTGATCTTTTCAGAATCGCCCTCAACGTTCGTTGCTATTAAAACCTTCTACCTTTAATCTTCCCACTCTTCATGAAGCCATCGTAGTGCCGCATGAGGAGATGGGATTCGATCTGTTGGAGTGTATCCAATCCTACCCCCACAATAATCAACAAACTTGTTCCCCCAAAGAAACTTGCAAAATTAGATGTAACTCCAAAGCGAACCATAATTGCAGGCAGGATTGCAACCACCGCCAGGAACACTGAGCCTGGTAAAGTGATCTTTGTGAGAATGTTATCAATGAAATCCGATGTATGCTTCCCTGGACGAATCCCCGGAATAAATCCACCCTGTTTCTGCATTGTCTCGGCAACATCCTTTGGGTTAAACGCTACAGCTGTATAGAAATATGTGAAGAAGATAATCATCAAACCGTAGACGAAAGAATAGGGCAGCGATGTATAGTTCAGGTATCCTGCGAGACTCTGGAGAAATTCATTATCTGGGAAAAAAGTCAAGACGGTATTCGGAATGAACATAATTGCCTGTGCAAAGATAATCGGCATAACACCGGCAGTATTAACCCGAATAGGAATATATTGCGTTACACCACCGTAGATTTTTCTGCCTACAACTCGCTTAGCATATTGTACGGGAATCCTTCTCGTTGCCTGTGTCACCATCACAATACCGGCGACGATTAAGCACATCATACCGATGACAATAATTTCCACGATCAATCCTCTGGCACCTGAGCTTACCAGCTGATATTCATCCAATACTGCATTAGGAAACCGTGCAATGATACCGATAAAGATAATGAGAGAAATGCCATTACCAATGCCTCGCTCGGTAATTTGCTCGCCCAGCCACATCATAAAAATTGTCCCAGCAGTAAGAACGATCATCGTAGATAGCTGGAATCCAAACCCTTGAACGTCAAGCGGAATGATCGGGGCTCCCGTCGGCGATATGCTCGAAAGCTGAACACTGACGCCCCATGCCTGCAGGAGCGAAACACCCACCGTGCCATAACGCGTGAGTTGAGTAATCTTCTTGCGTCCTTCTTCGCCCTCTTTCGATAATTTTTGGAAATAGGGTACCACAGCACCGAGGAGCTGAATAATAATAGAAGAACTGATATACGGCATAATCCCCAATGCAAAAATCGCAGCATTGCTAAACGCACCACCGACAAAAAGATCGTACAGACTAAAGAGCGTGTTTTGTGCCTGATTTCGCATCGCTTCGGCGAGAACCGCTGCATCTATTCCGGGCAGAGTAACATGTGAGCCAAACCTCACGATGATTAGCAATCCAGCAGTGTAAAGGATTCGCTGTCTGAGTTCCTGGATCTTAAAAATATTTCTAAAGCTTTCAGTTAACTTTGCCATGGTTTACGCTGTGAGAAATTGTAATCGCCTTACCACCAACTCCCTCAATCTTTTGCATTGCTGTTTTGCTGAAAGCGTGAGCACTTACTTCTAGTGTTGCTTTCAATTCACCATCACCTAATATCTTTATTGGGACATTTTTCTTTGATACTGCACCAACACTGTATAACAGCCGAGGGTTTACCTTGCTTTCTGGAAACTTTCCAGCAACAGATAAGCGCTCAAGTGTTTCAAGATTGACAATTTGAAACTCTTTCTTAAATGGACTATGAAAACCGAATTTTGGAACTCGGCGTATCAATGGCATCTGTCCCCCTTCAAACCACGGACGAAACTTTGCACCAGACCGCGAACCTGCACCTTTGTGCCCGCGTGTTGCCGTCCCACCATGGCCCGAACCTTGACCTCGCCCAATTCGCTTTACACGTTTTCGCGAGCCTTTTGCATAATGAAGATTACTTAACAGTGATGCTGCCATATGAGTTAGTTCGCTTCTTCTACAGTAACAAGATGTTTCACTTTCTCAATCATTCCTCGAATTTGAGGTGTATCATTCTTAATAACAAAATACTTCGGTCTTCCTAAACCTAAAGCTTTGATTGTTCGCTTCTGAGACTCGAGGCAATCAATCTGACTAGTAATCTGAGTAATTTTAATTTTTTTTGCCATACTTCAATCAATTCATTTGTACAACGGCATCGGTGCCGAACAGTTCCTGAAAAGACATCCCTCTGCGCTGTGCCATCGTCTTCGCATCTGTGAGAGTGAGTAGTGCTTTCAACGTAGCTTTGACCACGTTATGAGGATTGGATGAGCCAATCGATTTTGTCAACACATCCTTCACACCGGCAGATTCCAACACGGCACGAACTCCTCCACCAGCAATGAGTCCAGTGCCCGGAGAAGCTGGCTTGAGCAATACCTTTGAGGCACCATACTTTGCAACAATCGGATGTGGAATTGTCCCTTTCACAATATTGACTTTGACAACGTTCTTCTTCGCATCATCAATACCTTTTGAGATGGCATCCTGCACTTCGTTCGCTTTCCCGAGACCGATCCCCACATGACCATTGCCATCGCCAACAACGACAATAGCACTGAAACCGAAGCGACGGCCACCTTTCACGACTTTCGCTGTACGGTTGATGCTGACGAGTCGATCTTTGAGTTCTAATTCACCTACCTTAATTCGAGCCATAATGATTCATTTTCATACATCAATAGATAACACACGTTGCTGCCGGGGGAGGATTCGAACCTCCACTGACGGCTCCAAAGGCCGCTGTCCTGCCATTAGACGACCCGGCAATCGCTGTAGGGTACAACCATGGTCGCGCACAGAGTTAGAATTCCAATCCGGCTTCACGTGCACCATCTGCAATTGATTTCACAATGCCGTGATACAAATAGCCATTGCGATCAAAAACAACCTTTTTCAGATTTTGAGCAAGGGCTTTTTCAGCTAAATGTTTACCTACTAACTTAGCTACTGCTTTCTTATCCTTGAGATCCTTTACGCGTTCTCGAAGGTCCTTTGATAACGTTGAAGCTGATAGCAATGTCTGCGAACGTGTATCATCTACAATTTGTGCATAAAGATGGTGCAGACTCCGATAAACCGTCATCCTTGGACGTTCTGAAGTCCCTCTGATCTTTTTTGCAATCCGTTGTTTGATTCTCAGTCGACTTTGTATGTGAGATTTTTTAATCATGCTAAGCTACCTTTGCTCCTGCAACTGCAGCAGCTTTACCAGCTTTACGACGGATATACTCTCCTTCGTACTTGATGCCCTTTCCCTTATACGGTTCAGGCTGACGGAACGATCGTATCTTCGCTGCTACCTGTCCCACAAGCTGCTTATTAATACCTGAAATAACGATGTTCGTTGGCTGAGGGACTGTTAACTTAATTCCATCTGGTGGTGCAAACAAAATGGGATGAGAGTATCCAAGAGCCAACTGCATCTTTTTCCCCTTCATCTCAGCTTTATATCCGACACCAACAATTTCCAATTTTTTCTGAAATCCTTCCGAGACACCTTTCATCATGTTATTCACAAGGGCTCGCCAAGTTCCATGAAGTGCCTTCTGAAATTTATCATCAGCCGAACGAGAAAAAATCACTTCTCGTTCTTTCACGTCAACACCTATGGATGAAGGGATTGCTGCAGAGAGTTCACCCTTCGGTCCTTTAATTGTGATGATACCATCGTTTTTCTCGACACTCACCCCTTTTGGTATGAGAACTGGTTTTCTTCCTATTCGTGACACAGCTTTCTCCTTAGCCTTTTAGCATTACCAAATTTGACATAACACTTCCCCGCCAACATTTTGCATTCGTGCTTGCTTGTCGGTCATTAGACCGCCTGAAGTCGAGATGATAGCAATCCCTAGACTATTCAAAACACGTGGTAATTCTCTTGCCGAAGAGTAAAGTCGAAGTCCAGGTTTACTCACCCGTTTTAATCCTGAGATTGCATTCACACCATCGGTATACTTAAGTGTTATTCTTAAGATGCTTTGTTTATTATCCTTGATTTCAGAAAATCCACCAATGAACTTTTGCTCAACAAGAATTCTTGTAATTTCTCGCTTGAGGTTCGAAGCAGGGACATCGACCCTTTTATGCTTCGCCTTAATAGCGTTTCTAAGTCTTGTTAAATAATCTGCAATAGGATCAGTCGTATTCATACAAACAACGAGCTTCACCAACTGGCTTTTACAATTCCAGGGATTTTTCCTTCCAGTGCCATTTTTCTAAAACACAGTCTGCAAATCCCAAATTTGCGTAAATAGCCTCGCGGCCGACCACACAAGTTACACCGATAGTGTAACCTTGTAGAGAACTTCGGCGGCTTTTTCGATTTTACAATCATTGCTAAGCGTGCCAAGCCAATTCTCCTTTAATGTCTCGCATCAAGCTGCTTTTTTCTCAAGTGGCTCTTGCCGTTTCACAAAAGGCATACCCAAGCCATTCAGAAGCTCATACGCTTCTTGATCAGTCTTTGCTGTTGTAACGAACGTGACATCCATACCAAACACTTTCGTGACTTTATCAACATCAATTTCAGGAAAGATAATATGTTCTTTAATGCCTATGGTATAGTTTCCGCGCCCATCAAACGATTTGTCCGAGAACCCGCGAAAGTCTCGTATTCGAGGAACTGCGATGCTGATAAAGCGATCTAAAAATTCATACATACGATGGCGATGGAGCGTTACACGCACTCCGATTGGCATTCCCTGTCGGAGTTTAAAATTTGATATAGCTTTTTTGGCGCGAGTAATAACAGCTTTCTGACCAACAATTGCTTCTATATCTTTCACGACAGCATCGAGCAATTTCGAATCTTGTGTCGCTTTCCCCACTCCAATATTGATCGCAATACGCTCGAGTTTCGGGACTTGCATGATGTTTTTATAATGAAACTTCTTCATCATGCTTGGCACAATACTTTTCTTAAAAAGTTCGTGCAAGCGAGCTGGTGCAGCAACTTCCTGTTCATGCTTCTCAGCAGCAACCTTTTTTCCTTCTCTCACAGTCTTTTGAGTCTTTTCTTTTCCCATGCTCTCAATCTTGTCTTTAAAACATTTCTTCACAGCTTCGGCACACACGCATCATACGCTTGTTCCCAGTGGTAGAATCAGTAACAGCTGTATGGCCCAAACGCGACGGAGTGCTACACTTGGGGCAAATAACCATCACGTTTGCTGCGCTAATCGGTGCTTCTTTTTGTATGATCCCACCCTGAGGATTCTTTTGTGTTGGCCGAGAATGACGCTTGATAATGTTCACGCCTTCTACAATAACACGATTTTCCTCGCGGTAGACTTTCAAGACCTTGCCAGTCTTTCCACGAGCATTTCCTGAAATGACCATCACATTATCATTCTTGTGAATGTTCATTGTGTACACACCTTTTCTTATAACACCTCTGGAGCAAGCGAAATAATTTTCATGAAGTTGCGGTCACGAAGTTCACGTGCAACGGGTCCAAAAATACGAGTACCCCTTGGCTCGCCTTGTGGGTTGAGCAGTACAGCAGCGTTCTCATCGAATCGAATATACGATCCATCTTTTCGTCGTGTTTCTTTCTTCGTGCGAACAATTACAGCGCGAGAAACTTCACCCTTTTTCACTGCAGCACCAGGGATTGCACTCTTCACAGACACGACAATAAGATCCCCCAGACCGGCGTAACGGCGATCATGTCCACCGAGAACTCGAATGCACCGCACTTTTTTGGCACCAGAATTATCAGCAACGATGAGATTTGTTTCTTCCTGAATCATAAGACGTACTGCAGATCATTCTGCTTTCTCAACAATATTCACCAAGCGCCAACGTTTTCGCTTGCTTAATGGTCGTGTTTCCATAATCCTCACGAGATCACCGACACCCGCTTCCTGCTTTTCATCATGTGCCATCAGTTTTGTCGTACGAGTATAATACTTCTTATAGAAAGGATGTGGAACACGGCGCTCAATTGCAACAACAATGCTTTTCTGCATCTTGTTACTAATCACTCTACCAATTCTTTGTTTTCGATGTGTTGTACGCTCAGTCATTCAGCCTTTGACGCCTTCTTTTCCTGAGCTGAAGTATGAGCTGCTTGTTTATTCTGCTTCAATTCAATTTCTCGAAGAACAGTTTTCATCCTTGCAATATCTCGTCGTATTGTCCGAATTTTAATGGGACTTTCTAACTGGCTAGTTGCCTTCTGGAATTTCAGATTCATGAGATTTTCTTCCTCATCCTTTATTCGTTTTCTTAACTCTTGCGCGGGAAGTTCTCGAATTTCAAATATCTTCATAGGATCCTATTGCTCATTCATCCATGATATGTTGGTCGAACAACCATCCGCGTTTTAATTGGTAACTTATGCGCTGCAAGATCCATGGCTTCCTGGGCTAAGTCTCGTTTAATTCCTCCTAATTCGAACATAATGGTACCTGGTTTTACTACAGCGACCCAAAATTCCGGGACGCCTTTTCCACTCCCCATACGCGTCTCTGCAGGTTTTTTGGTCACCGGCTTATCGGGAAAAATTCGTATCCACACTCTTCCTTCACGCTTCATCAAACGCGTAAGAGCTATGCGAGCAGCTTCGATCTGGCGCTGGGTGATCCACCCTGGCTCGAGTGCTTTCAATCCAAAATCTCCAAAGGCAACAGTGGCACCTCGGCTTGCCTTTCCTTTCATTCTCCCTCGTTGAGCTTTTCTGTATTTAACTCGCTTTGGTAATAACATCGTCGTTCATTGCAATTTCGTAAATCGATCAAGTACCTCACCGCGACAAATCCAAACTTTGACACCAATAGCACCATAAATAGTTTGTGCAGTTGCCTGCGCATAATCAATATCCGCACGCAATGTATGCAGAGGAATTCTTCCCTCCTTGTATTGTTCTCTTCGAGCAATTTCAGCACCGCCTAATCTCCCGCTACACATTATTTTAACACCTTCAGCACCCATACGCATCGCTGCTGTGATTGCCATTTTCATAGCGCGTCTAAAAGCAACTCTTCCCTCGATCTGTGTAGCGATGTTTTCAGCTAATAAATATCCATCAAGTTCGGGTCGTTTTATCTCGTGAATCAATAGTTTTACTTCCTTACTTGTAATCTGTTTTAATTCTTCTTCCAGTTGGGTAATTTCCTTACCACTTCGTCCTATGACAATTCCAGGTCGAGAAGTATGAATAGTAATGACTGCTTTCTTCGGAGTCCGCTCAATCAAAACTCGAGAAATTCCAGCTTTCTTCAATCTGTTATGGATATAGTGCCTAATTTTAATATCCTCTTGAAGTTTCCCTGCGAATTCTTTTTCATCATACCAATTTGAATCCCACGTTCGCAGGATGCCAAGACGAAAACCAATTGGATTTGTTTTTTGACCCAAACGTTACTCCTTTGTTTTAGTTTCTTTCCGTGCCGAAGGCTGTTCTTTTACTGTGGAACTTTTCTTTGGCTGTTCAGTTTTCTGTACTACAACAATTGTGAGATGGTTCGATCGTTTGAGCATTCGATATGCTCGACCCATTGGTGCCGGCACAATTCGCTTTAAACTTGGTCCACCATCAACATACGCCTCTTTTATATAAAGCGTATCGACATCGGTTCTTCCAGCCTCATCTTTATTCTGTAAATTAGAAACTGCTGAGCGGAGTGTCTTTTCTGCTACTTTAGCTGCATGCTTCGGAGAAAAATGCAGAATATTGATAGCTTCTGGAACAGACTTGCCCCGAATAAGATCGATCACCAAACGCATTTTGCGTGGTGATGAACTAACGTATCTATTAATTGCACGCGCTTCCAACATTTTTTAAGCTTCAGTCGTCGTAGTTGTTGCTTCGCTCTTCAATCCGGGATGACCACGGAAGATCCGTGTAGGCGCAAACTCTCCTAGCTTATGGCCTACCATACCTTCATGGATATATACAGGGATGAATTTATTTCCATTGTGTACTGCTAACGTATGACCAACAAACTCCGGAGTGATCGTGGATGACCGCGACCACGTTTTGATCACTTTTTTCTGACCAGATTTGGCAAGTTCTTGTATCTTAACCAAGAGTTTTGGATCTACGTAAGGACCCTTTTTAATTGATCGACTCATACTTATTTCCTACGCTTCACTATATATTTATCAGAAGGTAAATTGTGGTGACGTGTTTTCTTTCCTTTTGTGTGCCATCCCCAAGGAGAGACTGGATGAGGATTACCCTGTGGTGATTTTCCTTCACCACCACCATGGGGATGATCGACGGGATTTTGCACAACACCACGAGACTGTGGTCGAATGCCCAACCACCGAGACCGCCCAGCTTTCCCTACACTAACATTTTCATGGTCAATATTGCTCACAAGACCTATTGTTGCATAACATTCGTTCGGAATGTTCCTGATTTCTCCAGAGGGCATTCGCACCTGAGCAAAATTTCCTTCTTTTGCCATTAACTGAATGGAACAACCAGCGCTACGAGCAATTTGTCCACCTTTTCCGCGACGCAGTTCAACATTGTGGATGAACGTTCCAACCGGAATGTTTACGAGCGGCATCGCATTACCAACTTTGATATCCACTTGTGGACCGGCTGCTATAATGTCGCCTACCTTCAAAGCATCAGGAGCAATAATGTACCTCTTGTCGCCGTCCTTGTATTTCAGCAGGGCGATGCGCGCCGAGCGGTTAGGATCGTATTCGATCGTGGCTACAGTCGCTTCAATGCCAATCTTATCTCGTTTGAAGTCAATCAGACGGTAAAATCGCTTATGACCGCCTCCCCGATGACGTGAAGTAATATGACCGTTGGTGTTCCGCCCGCCACTTTTCTTGAGAGGCTCAATGAGCGACTTTTCCGGTTTTGTCTTTGTGATCTCTTCGAAGTCCGGAATCGTCATCCAGCGTGTACCCGGTGTATTTGGTTTTAAGACTCGAATACCCATGATTCCGTTCTCAACATATACAAGTTAAATGTTAGCAAAAAGTTCAATTTTATCGCCCGATTTCAATGTCACAATGGCTTTCTTGAAGTGTGAAGTTGTTCCAACAAAGCGTCCACGCCTTGTCATTTGAGCCTTGGTCTTTCCATGATAATTCATCGTACGAACATTAATCACTGTAACACTAAATTTCTTTTCAACCGCTTTCGCAATTTCAATTTTGTTCGCCTTGGGATCAACTTCAAACGCGTACACACCTTTCTCTTGCAGGTTCGCTACCTTTTCCGTGACAATAGGTCGATAGATAATACCAATCATGACATCATTCTTAATGAAAAGTGTTCTCTAACACTTCGACTGCACTCTTCTGGATCAACAGTATCTTATTGTTCAGAATCTCATAGGTCGAAACCTTTGCCGCTTCCAGAATATTGAGCGTGGGAATGTTGCGACCGGCTTTCCAAACTATGTGATCAGTTTGAGGGACAAGGAGCATCGTCTTAATACCTGCGAGCTTCAAACCTTTTAACATTATTGCCATATCTCTGGTCTTCGGTATTTCAAACGCGAAATCTTCGACTATCTTGATCTCACCATATTTCGCCTTATAACTTAAAGCTGATTTACGTGCAAGCTGTTTGATCTTTTTGGGTAATTTCCGAGAATAATCTCGTGGCATGGGGCCAAAGATTGTTCCACCACCTTTCCAGAGCGGAGATCGAATCGCCCCAATACGTGCACGACCTGTATGTTTTTGTCGCCACAATTTTCTTCCACTACCTCTGACCTCGCCATAAGTTTTGGTTTTATGCGTACCTTGACGCTGATTGGCAAGATAGGTTGTCACCGCCTGATAAATAGCATGATCGTTCGGCTCAATTTCAAAAATTTCGGGAGCCAATGTGATCTTTTCTCCACTGAGCTTGCCCTCTTTTGTATATACTTCAAGTTCCATCGTAGTACTCAAGATAATTTCTTTTCTTCTTTGCGGATCTCCACGTAACTATTGTTGTGCCCGGGAATTGAACCACTTACCAGGAGTAAATTAGATTCAGGAATAATTTGGAGAACACGAAGATTCTTTACAGTGACACGCTCTCCACCCATCCTTCCAGCCATTCTCATGCCTTTAAACACACGAGATGGAAACGAGCTTGAACCAATCGAACCCGGTGCTCGTTCACGATCACTTTGTCCATGTGTACGAAATCCGCCACCGAAGTGATGACGCTTCACGACACCTTGAAACCCTCGTCCCTTAGACGTTCCTGCAACGGAGACAACGTCTCCTTCTGAAAAGATTGCATCTACTCTCACTTCAGCACCGACGTGAAATTTCGCTACATCAAAATCTCTGAACTCTCTTATGATACGTTTCGAAGTAATTCCTGCTCTCTTAAAATGACCGTGCATCGGTTTACTGACAAGACGTCCCTTCTTATCCTCGAAACCGAGTTGAAGTGCTTCATAACCATCTTTGTCTCTCGTTTTGATTTGAGCGACGAAGCACGGACCTGCCTCGATGACAGTACAAGGAATCGCTTCCCCTTTTTCATCGAAAATATTTGTCATTCCAACTTTCTTACCAAGGATTCCAGCCATAATCGTTACATAAATAAATATTTTCTACCACCCCCAAGACCAAAAACATCATTACACATATAGTATACTTTACTTTACGGGAAATATCGTTAGACTTTTATCTCCACATCGACGCCAGCGGGAAGCTCAAGTTTCATCAACGAATCAACTGTTTTATTGGATGAGTTGAGAATGTCGATAAGGCGCTTGTGGGATCTCATTTCAAATTGTTCACGTGATTTTTTATCAACATGTGGTGAACGTAAGACGGTGTACAGTGTACGCTTTGTAGGCAAAGGAATTGGGCCTGAGACAATCGCTCCTGTTGATTTCACTGTTTTGATGATCTTTTCTGCCGATTTATCAATCAGTGTGTGATCATATGATTTAAGTTTTATGCGTATCTTCTGTCCAGCCACTAAATGCGTTCCCTTCTCATCTTATTCGAGAATTTTTGTAACAACACCAGCACCGACTGTGTGTCCACCTTCGCGGATTGCAAATCGTAATCCTTCTTCCATCGCTATCGGTGCGATTAGTTCAACTGAAAGATTATCAACATTATCTCCCGGCATAACCATTTCTACTCCTGAAGGCAGTGTTGCCACGCCTGTAACATCAGTGGTACGGAAATAAAACTGAGGACGGTAACCGGTGAAGAACGGAGTGTGCCGTCCTCCTTCTTCCTTCTTTAGCACGTACACCTGTGCTGTGAACTTCTTATGCGGTGTGATGGAACCAGGCTTTGCAATAACCATTCCGCGCTCGAGTTCGTCCTTTTCAATGCCGCGCAACAACAAACCAGCGTTGTCCCCTGCTACTACTTCATCGAGCTCTTTTCTAAACATCTCTGCACCAGTGATGACACTCTTCTTATGCTGTCCAAGTCCAATGATTTCTACTTCATCCGCGACCTTGGCTCGACCCCGCTCGACGCGTCCGGTGCCTACAGTACCACGACCTGTAATAGAGAATACGTCTTCAACAGGCATCAAGAAGGGCTTATCAACATCACGTTTTGGCAGCGGAATGTAGCTATCAACGGCATTCATCAATTCATAAATTGGTTTGAAGGCAGGATCGTCTGGCTTGGCGTCTGCAGCAAGAGCACGTTCCATGGCTTTCAAGGCGCTTCCCCGAATAATGGGAATTTCATCACCAGGAAATTCATACTTCTTCAAAAGGTCTCGTAATTCCATCTCGACCAACTCAATCAGCTCAGGATCATCTACCATATCAATCTTGTTCAGGAAGACAACAATTCGAGGTACGCCAACTTGACGAGCAAGAAGAATGTGCTCACGTGTCTGTGGCATTGGTCCATCGTTCGCGGCCACAACGAGAATTGCACCATCCATTTGCGCTGCGCCTGTGATCATGTTCTTGATATAATCTGCGTGACCGGGGCAGTCGACATGTGCATAGTGACGTTTCTCCGTTGCATACTCCACGTGTGCCACAGCAATGGTGATACCTCGCTCGCGCTCTTCTGGTGCATTGTCTATGCTATCAAAAGTTCGGACAGAAGCAAGTCCTTTTTTGTTCAACACCATCGTGATGGCGGCAGTCAGTGTTGTCTTGCCATGGTCGATATGACCGATTGTCCCAACGTTGATGTGGGGTTTATCTCGTGTAAATTTTTCCTTTGCCATGCTGTATTTCTCCTTTTATATCGTTAACAGGGTGTGACACCTGAAT
>JACQVI010000035.1 GCA_016209795.1 Ignavibacteriota bacterium | reverse complement strand
CAGTTTTTTTGAAGAAGTTAGTCATCGCTATTGACGGTCCTGCCGCTGCCGGAAAGAGCACTACAGCAAAATTAGCTGCGCAACGTTTAGGCTATCTCTACGTCGATACAGGCGCAATGTATCGGGCGATGACGCTCAAAGTGCTGAGACATGGAATTGATTTGATTGATGAAGAGAAGATTAGCGAACTCGCGACTCAAACAGAAGTTCGGTTGGAAAACGACATTGGCGGTGTGAGAGTCTTTCTCGATAAACAGGATGTCACTGATGCAATACGAAGCCCTGATGTAACGAACGCAGTGAGTGCTGTGAGTTCGTATCGAAAAGTTCGTGAAGTGATGATCAGAGAGCAAAGACGCATGGGTGAACGTGGTGGAATTGTGCTTGAGGGCAGAGACATTGGAACAGTCGTTTTCCCCGATGCCGATCTTAAAATTTACATGGTAGCCAATGTCTCAGAGCGAGCTAAACGCAGGCAAGAAGATTTAAAAAAGCAAGGTGTCAACGCGACATTGAGTGATGTTATTGTGGGCATTCAAGAAAGGGACCTAAAAGATTCAGAGAGAAACATTAGCCCGTTACGAAAAGCTGAGGATGCTATCATTATTGACACATCAGACTTAACGATTGATGAACAAGTCGAGACCATCGTAAGAAAAGTAAAGGAGATTCTCAGACAACAGTCATGAAAGTTACCGTCGATAAGAGCGCTGGCTTTTGTTGGGGAGTTGTTCGAACTATTGATATTGCAGAAGCGGAATTAGTAGCAGCACGAGACGGCGAACAACTCTACTCTTTAGGCGATATCATCCATAATCCGACGGAAATTCAACGCTTGGAGAAATTAGGTTTAAAGACTATCACGCATGCTGATCTTCAGAACCTCAACAAAGCTAAAGTGTTGATTCGTGCCCACGGTGAACCGCCATCAACCTATGAGCGAGCAAAGGAACTCGGTATTCAACTCGTTGATGCTACCTGTCCTGTAGTGTGGAAAGTGCAAGAGCGCATAAGAAAGTTCTATGACAATGGATATCAGGTAGTGATTTATGGAAAAAAAGATCACGCTGAAGTCATTGGTTTGGTCGGACAAACGAATGGCGAAGCGATCGTAATCAAATCTCTTGATGAAATTGACAAAGTCGATTTGAACAGAAAAACAGTGCTCTTTTCCCAAACAACAATGGACAAGGAAACTTTCTATAAACTTAAAGAAGAGTTTCAGAAACGCATTAAGGAATTTGTGGTCGATTCATTTGAAGAAGAAGCGATTGAGTTTCATGCTAAGGATACAATTTGTGGTCAAGTCTCCGGGCGTGATAAGAAATTACGTGAGTATGCAAGGCAAAACGACATCATGATTTTTGTTGCCGGTCGGAATAGCTCGAACGGCAAAGTATTGTTTCATATTTGTCACGAAGCAAATCCTCGCACGTATTTCGTGGAGAAGGAAGAAGAGTTGCAACTTCATTGGTTCGATGGTGTTGAGACGGTTGGCATTAGCGGTGCCACTTCGACACCCCACTGGCTCATGGAACAGGTGAAACAAAAGATTGAAGAGATGCTTCACGTTCCCAAGCCAGCTACTGCTTGAACAGGTATTAAGTCATCCTAATTCACTGATATCAATAACTAATTTTCTTCTTCGTTGTTCCATGTGTGTTTGATGACTTTCACACTGGTATGATGAAGAATAGTACGTCAGTACTATGTTTCGTACGTCTGACTTTGAGAAGGAGATTGAATGGCTGAAGAACACAACCCATTACAGCAGGGTGTAGCTACCACACATCAGGGAGGTCGCGTGGCTATTACTAACCCTCCTACAAAATCAAGAAATGGATCTACGGTACACCTCACACAATTTGAAGAGCGCGAGTACTCAGAGCAGGAATTTCAGGAGCTTGCAAAACTCTATGATAAAACCTTTGGAACAATTCGTGAAGGACAGATCATCACAGGCAAAATCGTCGCTATCCATGACAATAATGTCGCCATAGATATTGGCTTCAAATCAGAGGGCCTAGTGCCTATCACGGAATTTCCAAACATTGATGAGTTGAAACCTGGTGATGAAGTTGAGGTGTTTCTTGAAAGCGTCGAGGATAAAGACGGGCAGCTCGTGCTTTCTCGTAAGCGTGCTGATTTCATGCGTACATGGGAGCGTATTGCAAAAGCGTATGAAACGGGAGAAGTGCTCCAGGGGAAAATCACTCGTCGCGTTAAAGGCGGTTTGGTTGTGGACTTGCTGGGCATAGATGCCTTTCTCCCCGGCTCGCAGATTGATATTAAACCTGTTCGTGATTTCGATCAGTTTCTCGGTAAGACGATGGACTTCCGTGTTGCAAAGATCAATCATCCTAACGAAAATGTTGTTGTGAGCCACAAAGTATTGATTGAGGCTGAGATTCAGGAGCAGCGTAATGCCATTCTTAACAGTCTTGAAAAAGGTCAAGTTCTTGAAGGAACAGCGAAAGCTATAACCGATTTTGGTGTATTCATTGATCTTGGCGGTGTTGATGGCCTCATCCACATCACCGATCTCTCATGGGGTCGTATTAATCATCCCTCAGAGGTTGTTAAACTCGATCAAACCATTAACGTGGTTGTATTAGACTTCGATGAAGCGAAGAAACGAATCTCTCTTGGCTTGAAGCAATTGCAACCGCATCCATGGGAGAAT
This sequence comes from Ignavibacteriota bacterium, assembly GCA_016209795.1. Taxonomy (GTDB): domain Bacteria; phylum Bacteroidota; class Ignavibacteria; order UBA10030; family SZUA-254; genus JACQVI01. The sequence goes on along the minus strand of JACQVI010000035.1, from coordinate 20,115 downwards.
ATTGAATCGAGATATCCTGTTGGAATGAAAGTCACGGGTAAAGTTGTCTCCCTTGCAGACTACGGCGCATTTATTGAGATTGAGAAGGGTATTGAAGGTCTCATCCACATTTCAGAGATGAGCTGGACACAACATGTCAAGCATCCATCTCAAATCGTTTCCATGGGTCAGATGGTTGATGCAATTATTTTGAGTTTGGACAAAGAGAATAAAAAGATATCACTCGGAATGAAACAACTGCAGCCTGATCCTTGGCTCTCACTTCTTGAAAAGTATCCAATTGGTTCTAAACATTCTGGTATTGTGCGGAATTTGACCAACTTCGGGGTCTTCGTTGAACTTGAGGAAGGTGTGGATGGGCTTGTTCATATCTCGGATTTGTCATGGACGAAGAAGATTAGACATCCCGCTGAAGTTGTGAAGAAAAGTGAACAAATTGAAGTTGTTATTCTGGGAATCGATGTCGAGCAGCGAAGAATTTCACTTGGACATAAACAAATCAAAGACAATCCATGGGATGGATTTGCTGAAACATATAAACCCGGTACCGAGACAACAGGTAAAATCGTCCGTATAATTGAAAAGGGGGTTATTGTCGAGTTACCTCTTGGAGTTGATGGCTTCGTGCCAGGATCTCAGCTTGGTCTCATGCAATCAAAGAGAATCGGAGACTTATTCAAAGTTGGTGATGACCTTCCGCTAAAAGTGTTAGAGTTTGATAGAGACAGTAAGAAGATTGTTCTTTCTGTGATCGAATATCTCAAGGGCAAAGAGCAAAAGTTGATTGATGAATACGTTGCGAAGCATAAGTTGCCTCCGATGACGTTGAAGGATGTGGCGAGTATCTCGGGCAAGCCTATCGAAGTGCCGCCTGAACTTTTGAACGAGCAGCCGCCACCTTCTGAATATTTGATGTAAGGCATTGATCTTCTTAAACACTTCTGAAGAGTTGCCCTTTTGGGTAACTCTTTGTATTTCACGTTATGAAAAAAGTTGCATTCCATACGCTTGGATGTAAATTGAATTTTGCTGAGACATCTACAATCGGTCGTCAATTTGTAGACCGAGGCTTTGAAGTTGTCGATGTTGATGATCCTTTTGATGTTTTCATCCTCAACACGTGCAGCGTCACTGAGCGAGCTGATCGGGAATGTAGGCAGCTCATCCGACGAGCATTGCGCCACTCACCGGATGCCTATGTTGTCGTTGTCGGCTGTTACGCACAACTCCAACCGGAGAAAATAGCTTCCATCGATGGTGTTGATCTCGTTGTAGGAACAAAGGAAAAGTTCAGAATCTTTGACTACGCTGGTGATTTTATCAAACACTCTACACCTCACGTCTTCGTTTCTTGCATTGATGATGTCACAGCATTTGATCCAGCCTATTCAGCTGACGTCGGCGGACGCACACGAGCCTTCTTGAAAGTCCAGGATGGATGCGATTACCATTGTGCTTTTTGCACCATTCCGCTAGCTCGTGGTGAAAGCCGCAGCCAGCCGATTGATGCTGTTCTCCAGCAAGCTTCTCTTCTTGCTGCCCATGGGTACAAAGAACTTGTTCTTTCGGGTGTCAATGTTGGTGATTATGGAAAGAAGATCGGAACAACTCTGTTTGAATTGATGAAGGCGTTAGAACAGGTGAGGGACATTCAACGAATTCGTATCAGTTCCATCGAACCAAATTTGCTGACACGAGAAATGGTTGACTTCATGCTCTCGTCGGGAAAGTTTTGCAACCATTTTCATATTCCTCTTCAGAGTGGCAATGATGTAATCTTAAAGCGCATGCGCCGTCGATACTTGACAGGTGACTATCGAAACCTTATTGAATATATCAAGGAAAGAGATTCAGCCGCGTGCATAGGAGCCGATATTATCGTTGGTTTTCCAGGTGAGACAGATACGCTTTTCGAGGAAACACATCGATTCTTAGTTGATTTACCACTTTCATATCTTCATGTCTTCACTTACTCTGAGCGATCCAACACACCTGCTATAGTGTTTAATGGGATTGTCGAGCCAAAAATTCGTCAGCAACGAAGTGAGATGCTGCGAAGATTGGGTTATATAAAACGTCATGCGTTTTACTCATCGTTCATTGGTAAGGATCTCCCTGTTTTATTTGAGTCGAAGGTTCATCATCGAAAGATATCAGGATTAACAGCGAATTATATCCGCGTCGAAGTTCCATCTCAAACTCAACTTGTCAATGAGATACATGATGTGTTCATTGAAGAAGTGAACGGTGATGTCTGCAGGGGTGTTCTTCAGCGCGAGACTTTTGGCAGTGAGTCTGAGGAAAGCGCAGTAATGACCGTTGGGCTGGAATAGTTTTCTCACTAACATTGTTGTAGAGATAAATGATTAGGAACCCACATGAATAACAAACCATTTGTAACCAGAGTAAAAGTTATTATCATCTGTTCAATATGTACATTCCATAACGCCTTTACCCAGCATGTTGATGGTGCTGAGCATCGTGAATGGATGAGGAAAAATCTTTTTCAAGGGGTACAACAGACTGATTTTTTGGTTCATCGAGATCCTGCCAGTAGAGCATTTCAGGCTTCAGAAAGCCCTTCGCTCGCTGAAGCTTTAGCCTGCTTGCAGAATGCTTTCAGCAGGCAAGCGAAGACGAGCCCTGAGAAAAAAAGTGTCGGGATGGCTGTTCTCTATTCGCTTCTACTCCCCGGAATGGGTGAGCTCTATGCTGGTAACTACAGCACGGGGAAATACTTTACCATCGTTGAAGGCGCATTGTGGCTAACCCTCGGTTCGTTACACTGGTATGCAACGTGGCTCCAAGATGATGCACGTCGGTTTGCAGTGCAGCATGCTCAAATAAGTCTTGATGGAAAGGGTGACCAATATTTCGTAGACATCGGAAATTTTGCAAGTGTCTACAAATATAATGAAGCAGTCTTGCGAGGTAGAGATGACTTCAAAGTCTATGATCCTACTTCATCATTTTACTGGAATTGGGGCAATGATCTAAATAGAGAAACCTATCGTGAGCTGAGGGTTGCCAGCGATGAACGGTTCAATGACACGCGATTCGTGGCTGCAGCAATAGGTGTGAACCATTTGATCAGTGCAATTAATGCTGCACGACTTACTATTTCGCACAACAAAAACATTGCTAAATCAGATGAGCTGTACATCAGAGCAAACGTCATTGGAGGCATTGCACATCCACATGGCATAGCAATCTCTGTTTCAAAGAATTTTTGAGGATTGGATCACTTGCGAAATATCAAGCTCACACTTGAATACGATGGTACGAACTACATCGGCTGGCAGCGTCAAGATAACGGTCGGTCGATTCAAGGTGAGATCGAAACTGTTTTGCAGCAACTTCTGCAGGAATCCGTCATCGTTATCGGAGCCGGGAGAACCGATGCGGGCGTTCATGCTCGTGGTCAGGTTGCCAATTTCCGTACAGAGACAGTACTATCTCTTGAAGAACTCAAACGTGGCTTGAATGCTCTTCTCCCTGATGATATCGTTGTGCGTCAGGTTGATGACGTACCGATGGATTTCCATGCACGCTTCAGTGCAAAAGAACGAATGTATTCTTATCTTATCGCAATGGTGCCTTCCGCACTGATGCGAAATTATTCATGGTACGTTAAATATAGGCTCGATATCGATCTGATGAAGCGAGCAGCTTCGGCAATAGTAGGCACTCATGACTTCGAATCATTCTGCAGGGCTAATGCGGATGTTGATCACCACCGATGCACTGTCTTGACGTCATGTTGGCAAGAGGATGGTAAATTGCTGGTATATAGGATCAATGCAGATAGGTTTTTACATGGGATGGTTCGTGCACTGGTTGGCACGATGGTGGATGTTGGTCGTGGGTATACATCGTTTGAGGAGTTCTCTAAACTCTTTGAGAAGAAAAACAGGTCAGAAGCTGGTATGGCAGCACCTGCAAAAGGTTTAGTTTTGGAAAAAGTTGTTTACTAATTTGTGCTTGGATTTTTTGGAATTTATTTGGTGCTTGGAATTTGATTATTGGAATTTCAATGTAGAAGAATAACTCTATGCACAACATCAACATTTTCCTTTATATTTCTTTCATCGTTATCTTCTGCTCGTTAGCGAATATCAGTTGTGGAGTCAACATCTTCTCCGACAGTGATGATATCAAGCTCGGCAAGCAGATGGATGAGGAAATCCGCAAGAAGCCGAAGGAGTATCCTATCCTCCAAGAACATCCTGAGATCAAGCAGTATGTCATGGAAGTCGGCAATAAAGTTCTTGCGTCGCCATACATCGAGAAGCGTGGGATTTATGCGTACAAGTATGAGATCATCCATGATGATAGCACAATCAACGCCTTCTGCACTCCGGGAGGATACATTTACGTGTATACAGGGTTGCTCAGGTTTATTGATAATGAAGCAACGCTCGCTGGAGTCATGGGACATGAAATCGCTCACGCCGAGCGCCGCCACGCCACCAAACGCATTTCCAATTATTATGGATGGCAGATTGTACTTTCTATTGCGTTAGGACAAAGTCCGTCAAAGGTTGCCGAAATCACAGCGAATTTATTTACTGGAATTACTTTTCTTGCCAACAGTCGCTCCGATGAAACTGAGGCGGATGAGTTTTCGATGAAATATCTTTCCAGCACACCATACTATCCCGGTGCCATTACGAACTTCTTTGAGAAGATGCAGGAGAAGAAGGGAGGAAAAGGAGGCGGTGCGTTCCAGCGATTACTTTCCACGCATCCTCTCGATCAAGACCGTATTGACCATGTTAACCAACTTCTCACAATTATGGGGAATCCCAAACCAACTCAGGAAAACCTTTTTGCAGATCGTTATCAAAGTTTTAAGAAGAAACTGCCATAATCAAAGAGTCTGGAAATTAAGCGTATCAGCTTGCCATGCGTCTTGACATAATCAAATTCTTCTCTTACATTGAGATACACACCATGTAATTGAACAAGGGACAATGCCTCTTATTCTCAAAGATAACGATCGAAACCGTAAGGATATGCTCGAGAAACCGGAACCGATTCTCCATCAACCGGGCGAGAGTAAAACAGCCCGCCTTCGGCGGGTCGTTCTGGTGGTCGTGATTATCACCGTAATCGGTGGAGGGATTTTTTTGCTGTATCAATCCAATCTCATTCAGGGTTTCCTACAGCCATCCGAGCGAACATCTGTGGAAACAATACAGCAGCCACCATCAATCACTCCAGATGAGACAACAATGGCTGAGGCTGATCGTCGGTTGAAATCTTTTCTACCTGAGGGGACTGGAAATCTTACCGTTTACATCGGTTCATATCCAAATCGAGCTGATGCAGAAGAAGAAGTTGGTCGATGGAAGGAAGCTGGATATCTATCGTTTGTCGTGGAAATCCCTGGCTGGAATCGTGTTGCGCTTGGGAGATATACTCTGGTCAGTGAAGCTCGACAAGAGGCAGAGAAACTCGTCGAAGCATTTGAGTATGGATATTGGATCGGTCCGATAGTCAATCCCTATCCATAGATATATACCGAAACTCACTCGGTGAGATTCATGCCGCAACTGTTCATACTTTGCAGTTCAAAGGAAAACTTCGTATATTATCGCATCAATTTTTCAAAAAGTGGAGTTTAGGACATGAAATCAGGCATTCATCCTCAGTATAAACGATCAATTGTTACATGTGTATGTGGCAACACCTTTGAAACACGTTCCACTGCAGGTAATCTCAAAGTTGAAATTTGTTCCAAGTGCCATCCGTTTTTCACTGGAAAGCAGAAGTTGGTAGATACTGCTGGTCGTGTCGAGCGCTTCCATAAGAGATACGCAAGAAAATCAAAAAAAGAGTTAGCCACTGCATAATGTAAAAGAGTTGCAAGGTGTACGATGCGGAATGTATCAGAGAATGCATTCCGCTTTTTCTTTTTTATGAGTCAATGAACAAATCCGTCACAAGAACTGTATGTTGGTGATCATTGGCAAAGACTACGATGGGATGAGCAGAGAAGCGGCAAACATCGTTGCCGACAGAATCAGGAGAAAACCGAATCTCGTTCTTGGACTGGCTACAGGAAGTACGCCGCTGGGATTATACCGAGAGTTGATTCGCATGTACAAGGGAGGTAGCTTGAGTTTTTCAAAAGTTATCACGTTCAATTTAGACGAGTACATCGGATTGCCGCGGACGCACACACAGAGCTATGCTCATTTTATGCAAGAGAATTTGTTTAAACACGTTGACATGGATCCACACTATATTCACATTCCTGATGGATTGGCAAACGACATCGATGCACACTGTGAATGGTATGAGAATGAAATACAACGGTGGGGCGGCATAGACCTGCAGATCGTCGGCATTGGAGCGAATGGTCATATTGCCTTCAACGAGCCTGGCTCATCCCTCGGTTCTCGCACTCGCATCAAAACACTTTCTCAGCAAACAATCGAAGATAACATGCGCTTCTTCAAGAAGAAGGATGAGGTTCCTAAATTCGCAATCACAATGGGAATCGGCACTATCATGGAAGCGAAAGAAGTGCTTCTTCTGGCAAGCTCATCCAATAAAGCTGATGCGATTAAGGCGGCGGTGGAAGGTCCGATCACAGCGATGGTGCCGGCATCAATCATCCAGATGCATCGGAAAGCCTATGTTATCCTCGATCGGGAAGCTGCAGCAAAGCTCACACAACAGTATGAACAACGATGAAGTCATCAGTCTGCATATTTGAAGATGTACACTACAAGCGGTTGTTTCCTCTTGTGTATTTTCGGCCGGTCTATGACTTGCGATGTGGCGTATTTACTCTACGGCAAAAAATAGAGAACATCCTTAAAGGACATAGGATTTATTTTCATGCGAGGAATGTATTGACCGGTTATCTTCGTGAGCTGTATCCGGATGATAATATCAACGCAATTCCTGAGACTGATACCTGGTTTATCAATGGTCGTTTACTTGCAGATGCAACTGTAGCGAAGCTCGTAAGAACCCAGTCGCCGGAAGAACGATTATTTCGAATAGATGGTGAGATAGCGGCAGCCTTCATTCATGGGAACAATGTTCGCCGTTTTGCTGAATCGCTGCTAAACCTAACCAGTAGTGAAATGAACTTCGAAAACCTCCCATCAGAAAATTTTTCTGGAACCTTAGTTAGGTATCCGTGGGAGATCATTCACAAAACTGCTGAACAGATGGAGTATGATTTTCAGATTCTGAGGCGCCAGACGAAGGCAAGCGTCACTGCAATCTCAAAGCACGCTCATCTGCTCAATAAGAAAAATATGTTGATTGGTAAACACTCTACCATCAAGCCTGGTGCTGTCATCGATGCTGAAAAGGGACCGATCATCATCGGTAAAAATGTTACAATCATGCCTCATGCTTTTATCGAAGGTCCGGCGTTCATAGGTGATCATTCAATCGTGAAAGTTGGAGCGAAAATTTATCACGGCACATCGATAGGTGAGTGGTGTAAGGTTGGTGGAGAAGTAGAGGCATCGATCATTCATTCCTATTCTAACAAGCAACACGATGGTTTTCTTGGTCATTCCTATCTCGGGAGCTGGATTAATATCGGTGCGGATACGAATAACAGTGATCTGAAAAATACGTATGGAACGATCAAAGTTCACTTTAACGGGGAAGAAATTGATACCGGGTCACAGTTCGTCGGATTGATGATGGGCGATCACTCGAAGACTGGCATCAATGTCATGTTTGATACTGGAACGATTGTCGGCGTATCGTGTAATATCTATGGTGCTGGACTTCCGCCAAAGTATATCCCATCTTTTTCGTGGGGAGAAGGAAAATCATTTTCTGTGTACAGACTGGAGCAAGGCTTGGAAACAGCACGTCGTATGATGGCGCGGCGCAATGTGCAGATGAGTGCTGAGTATGAAGAACTCTATCGAAGTATCTTTTATGCAACTGAGAACGAACGTCAGAACGCTGGAATTCAATAGGTGAGCATGGAAGCTACTGAAGTCCAAATATCACAAATGTTATATGCCGGTCCTCGTGGAGTAGCCATTAAAATCCTTAACCGTGTTGAACGGACCGATTCATACTTGGATAAACTTCTTGATAGCGAGTTAAAGTCCGATGAGATTGTCGATGCTGATAAAGGGTTGTTAGCGGAATTAGTCCATGGTGTGCTTCGCTGGCAAGGTCGTCTTGATTGGATACTCAACGGCTTTACACATGGGAACTTTGCAAAAGCAGAGATCAACATTAAAAATGCACTGCGTGTAGGACTCTATCAAATTCTTTTTCTCACCCACGTCCCTCAATATGCTGCAGTCAACGAGACGGTCGAGTTTATCAAACGACTCCGAGGTGAAAAAGTTGCAAATTTTGTGAACGCAGTCTTACGCAACATCATTCGCACTATCGATGGAATCCATTATCCAAAAATTGAGGAAGACCCAGTTCAGTACTTGGCGGTTTATTACTCTCATCCACAATGGATGGTCAAGCGCTGGGCTGCTCGATTTGAACGTGAAGAGCTTGAGAAACTGCTTATTGCAAATAACGAAGTGCCACCGTTGACACTTCGCATTAACAAGCTGAAAATTACTCCATCGGAATTTCTCTCGCTTCTCGATAAACAAAACATTCAGTACCAGGGATCGAGTTTTATCGACTACTTCATCAAGGTCAGAACACTGGCAGGCATAACACACATGAATATTTTCCAAAGTGGATACTTTTCTATTCAGGATGAAAGTGCTGCACTTCCCGTGTTGCTTCTTGCTCCACAGTCAGGTGAACGAGTCATCGACATGTGTGCAGCGCCCGGTGGGAAAACAACGTATATTGCAGAATTGATGAAAAATGAAGGTGAAATTCTTGCTGTCGATAAATATGAGAGCAAATTACATTTGATCAAGATGAGCTGCGAGCGGCTCGGCATCGCCAATGTCCAGTTCTTAGTTGCTGATTCGAGCCACCTTGAAACGCAGTTAGCTGATAAAGTCATCGTTGACGTGCCCTGTTCGGGCTTGGGTGTGTTGCGAAAAAAACCTGACATCAAGTGGAAACGTGAACCAGAGGACATCCAGAGATTAATCAAAACCCAATCAACACTTCTTGAGAATGCCGCTCGGCTTGTGAAACCCGGAGGCGTCCTGGTATACAGCACTTGCACAATGGAATCAGAAGAAAATGATCTCATGGCGAGATCATTCTTGACGGAGCATCCTGAATTTACTTTGGAGGATGCTTCAACGTTTGTGAATAAGTCTGTTGTTACACCAGAAGGCTACATCGAGACGTTCCCTCATCGTCATCACATTGATGGATCATTTGCAGCAAGAATGGTACGAGTTTCATCATAGCACACCGTGAAAGCAATCGTTAAGCCAAAACCGATAGAGGGAGAACGCTGGCTCCCGGGGCTTCGGCTCGTCGACAAGCCTGAGCCAGAGATTGAGTCAACAACAGATGTGAAAATCCGTGTCATCGCAGGTGCGATTTGTGGGACCGATGGTGGAATTTATAACTCTAAAGAGTCTCTCAGACGCGAAATGATGAAGGCAAGAAAGCCTGAAATCATACTCGGTCATGAATTCTGCGGCAAAGTGGAAGATGCTGGAACAAAGGCAAAGGAGGTTCTTGCTCAACTGATGATGAGACATGGGAAGAGTCATCCGATGGTAAAGAAGTTTTCCGGTCGTCGGAGTCCAAAACAGGTCTCAAAAGACAAGAAGTTCTTAGAAGTGCTTGGAGAGAATTTCTATTGTTCTGCGGAGATGCACATTACGGATGGCACGTGCTACCAGTGCCGACTTGGTGAAAAACATGTCTGCCAAAACACGATCATCAAAGGTGTGCACGATGATGGCGCGTTCACACAATATGTTGTTGTACCCGTCGAAAATATTGTGATCTTTCATAACGGTGAGATTGCCCCTGAAGTGATTGCCTTCATGGATGCGCTTGGCAACGCAACGCACACAGTTCAATCGATTCCAATCAAAGGTGATACTGTCGCAATCCTCGGTTGTGGTGTGCAAGGATTGATGGCGACAGCTGTTGTAAAGTTTGCAGGTGCGAAGAAGATTTATGTTACCGATGCCTCTCGCGACAATTTCTCACATGAAAAATTGGTTGCAACTCGCTTCAGGCTTGCAAGGACCTACGGTGCAGATGCTTGTTTCGATGTTTCAGTTCCCGAAGAACACGAAGCATTTGTTCGACGTGTCATGAACGATACGAACAACACTGGCGTCGATGCTGTCTATGAGATGTCGGGCAATTATCGAGCCTATGAGGATGCGTTTCGAGTTGTGCGCATGGGTGGATCGATTTCCCTGCTTGGACTTCCCAGTGGCGTCACGTCTGTGGATTTTGCTAAAGATATTATCTTCCGCGGCGTAACCATACATGGCATCATCGGTCGACGTGTCTTCGAGACATGGGATCTAATGCGAGACATGTTGAAAAAAGGCTTGGCTCAAAAATTCATCGACTCTGGCTTCATCACCCATGATTTGCCACTTGAACGATTTGAAGAAGGCTTTGCAGCGCTTCGCAACGGTGACGCACTGAAAGTTCTTCTCAGAACCTCATAAGAATTTCTGAAAGATCCATCAATGATGAATCCCTTAGAACTCATCACTCAAGAACTAAATCGCCTTGAAGAATCCAAAACCTACAAGTACGAGACGGCGCTTGAGAGTCCACAGGCGGGCGTTGTGAAAGTAAAAGGCAAGGATGTTGTCATGCTTGCCTCAAACAATTACCTTGGTCTATCGAATCATCCTGTAGTAAAGAAAGCAGCAATTCAGGGCATCAAAGAGTATGGATACGGTGTGGCCTCCGTCCGTTTTTTGTGTGGCACGCAAGATATCCATTTTGAACTTGAGAAAAAAATCTCAAAGTTTGTGGGATGTGAAGATACAATCTTGTTTTCTTCCTGCTTTGCTGCCAACGAGGGATTCTTTGCCTCACTGGTGAATGAAAAACTCGGTGTCGAGAATTACAAAGATGTGATCTACAGCGATCGTCTCAACCATGCAAGCATCATCGATGGACAACGTCTCTGCCGACCGGAAGTTCTCGACAAAAAAATCTACAACCACGCCGATACCGCTGACTTAGAGCGCCTACTGGAAGAAGATAGGGATAAGGATTACCGCTTTCGGATTATTGCTACCGATGGTGTGTTCAGCATGGAAGGAGATTTAGCACCCTTAGATCGAATTGTTGAACTTGCTCGAAGGTATAACGTGATGGTCTTTGTTGATGATTCACATGGGATTGGTGTGTGTGGTAAGAGTGGTCGAGGAACACCTGAGGCAAAAGGTACCTTAGGAAAGATCGACGTACTATCCGGAACTCTTGGAAAAGCAATTGGCGGAGCGGCAGGAGGCTACGTCGGCGGAACGAAAGGGATGATTGACTATCTGAGACAGAAATCTCGTCCATACACATTTTCAAACTCACTTCCCCCTCCGATCATATATGGAGCAATGGCTGCGTTTGATTTGCTGATGAAGGATCGATCGATTGTTAAACGTCTCCATGACAACACAACATACTTCCGAATGGAGATCAAAAAGCTTGGATTCAAGATTTTGGAAGGTGAACCTGTCCGCCGCACGCTTCCGGAAGGAGGGCATCCCATTGTTCCAATCATGCTTGGCGAAGCGGCAGTAGCACAAGATATGAGTGCGTCACTCTTAAAAGCCGGCGTTTTCATCAAGGGTTTATGGTATCCAGTTGTGCCTCGCGGGGAAGCTCGACTTCGCGCTCAAATCTCCGCAGCACTGACGAAGAAAGATTTGGATCGAGCGTTGGATGCTTTTGAACGTGTTGGGAAGAAGATGAAAGTGATTTGAGATTTTGGATTGGTTGACACTTAGAGTCAAAGACTGTATATTGATAAGGGCTGTTGCTCCAAGAAGAAATAAGCGCAATGCTGTTATACGGTAGTAAGTTGCTATGCATAATTATCAAGGAAGCACTATGAAGAATAGAATATTCATTTCCCTCATCATCATTCTTTTCATCAAAAGCACCATTGCCGCCTTTGCTCAAACTACAGATGGATTCAAAGGTTTCAGGTGGGGAACTGATTTTTCTCTCATGAAAAACAAACTCGGTCTCATACTCAAGGAAACGTCAGGGAATTCGAAGCTCTACACGAGCAACGTTACCTCCATTGGCGAGGTAAAACTCACCTATTGCATTTTCACTTTCTACAAGAATAAATTCTCTGTTGTGCTAATGGTAACCGAAGGCTTTTGGAATATCCGTAACCTTCTTGATATCCTTAAAGAGAAATATGGCGATGACTACGATGAATTCGAACTTTTGGACACCTATCTCTGGCACCTCGACGGGACGACCGTTGGCTACATCAGAGACAAGACGAAGAAGGTGGCAACCACTTACATACGCTCAGATTCCTTGTATCAAGAGATTCAAAATGACAAGAAGAAGAAGGCAAAGGAAGGTGCAAAGGATTTCTAGCTGTTTGGTACAACATTCCATATTACTCGGAAATTTATGGATCCAATAGACTCTGTAATCAAACTTGCTACTGAGCATAGCACAAAGACAATTTCGGAAAAGGTTGTCCGGCTTGATCGGTTAATTATCTCCCTTAATAAGATTCTCAGGTCATTCAATGAGGGCGCTACCATACCTGCTGCCCCACAGATGGTTCATCTTCAAACGATAGAGGATATCTTTTACCGGGACCCTCAATTGTTCGATGACTCATTGATGGATAGATTTTTTACAATCAAGGACGAATTGGATTCGGGCCTTCAGTCACTCCCTCTGAAACCTCAAGAACACCAGAAAGTCTTTGATGAAATACTACGGGAGGTGATTAAGAAAAGGGACAAACTTAGAAGTCTAGCAAAGTTTACTGAAGTCATCGTTTGGTTTTTAATAGTTGCTATTTCGATATGGTCCCTTATAGTTGGTATAGCGATCGCAAAATCAAAATGGGAGGAATTGTTTGCTAACCCAACAAGTATCTCTAATCAACAAAGGGAGACCAAGCAGCAGAATGCTCTTGATACTCTCTTTAAGAATAACGCTGTACAACCAATTGATACCACGCTCAATACAAAAAGAGATTAAACACGGCAACTAACAGCAACAAAAATGCAAAATGAACCATCGCTCCGCTCACAAGAAATTTGTCAATAAAAATTCGCTTCGCAACGACATTTTTGTTGCAGAAGTTACACCCTTCATCGAACAAGTCTCCTCTTTATTTGAGATTCCCGCAAGATTTTCGTAAGTTAAGTAAGTTCCCTCCAAGTTGGGGAATGAAATACGTCGAAACACTTTATACTAAAAACGAATCAATGAAAAAACCATTAACAGAAGCAAACATACTTGAAGCATTGCGTGTAGTCAAAGACCCAGACTTGCATCGGGATATTGTATCACTTAACTTTGTCAAGAATCTGAAAATCGCCAACAACTCTGTCGGCTTCACGATCGAGTTAACCACGCCCGCTTGTCCCGTGCGAGACGAGCTTAAAGCCGCAGCCGAGCAAGCCATTCGTGATCAGATTGATGCTGTCAGAGACATCAAAGTGGAAATGACGTCAAACGTCCGAACGAGTCAAGGTCAGCAGAAAGCGAATCTTCTTCCCGGGGTGAAAAATACCATTGCTGTCGCAAGCGGGAAAGGCGGAGTTGGGAAATCGACGGTCGCTGTGAATCTTGCGGTCTCACTGGCACTCGATGGTGCAAACGTTGGATTGCTCGATGCTGATATTTATGGACCAAGTATCCCACTGATGATGGGGATCAATGACCGCCCACAGCTTACAAATCAGAAGTTACAACCGCTCGAAGCGCATGGGGTGAAAGTTATGTCCATTGGGTTCTTGGTTGATCCAATGCAGGCGGTGATCTGGCGTGGACCTATGGTCAGTGGAGCATTGAAGCAGTTCATGTCGGATGTTAATTGGGGTGAGTTAGATTATTTAGTCTTTGATCTTCCACCAGGCACTGGTGATATTCATCTTACACTTGTTCAGACCATTCCACTTTCTGGTGCCGTTGTTGTCACAACACCGCAAGATATTTCCCTTGCCGACGCAAGAAAAGCGTACGCGATGTTTCAAAAAGTGAATGTACCAGTCCTTGGAATTATCGAGAATATGAGCTACTACATTTGCAGCAAGTGCGGTCATCGAGAGGATATTTTTGCAACCGGCGGTGGGGAAAAAGCAGCTGCAGAGCTTGGCGTTCCGTACCTTGGGGCAATTCCAATCTATACGCCGATTCGAGTTGGAGGCGATATTGGTAAGCCGATTGTGGTGATGGAACCAGATGCAGATCAATCAAAGATCATCCGACAGATCACTCGAAACATGGCGGCACAAATCAGCATCCATCAGTTTACTACTGCTGCTAAACCGGAAATTGAGATTAGTTTGAATGCATAAGCTTTCCAATGCCATGGGGGGATACAACATCAGTTCGTGAAAAGGTTGAAAAAGCGCTGGCAATGTGTCGACCTTACCTCCAAGCCGATGGCGGTGACGTCAAGTTGATCAGAATCGGCGAGGATGGGATTGTTGAGATAATGTTCGAAGGTACGTGTGTTATCTGTCCGATGTCCCGCATGACATTACGCGCAGGCGTTGAACGAACCATACTCCAGTGTGCGCCAGAAGTCAAGAGAGTAGAAGCTGTGATGGGGAAGTGATTTAACCTCTCACGGGTTAAGACCCTGTAGGAGGATGATCAATGTCGATTATTTTATTCTCCTTAATCTGTATTACTCGACTTTCTGACTTTCTCACAAATTCATAATTATGCGTTGCTAAAACCACAGCTGTACCTCGTGAATTTATCGTCTTCAACAAGTGAAGAATCTCCATCGCCGTTCCAGCATCGAGGTTTCCTGTGGGTTCATCGGCTAGAAGAACGCGAGGCTCGTTGACGAGCGCTCGAGCGATGACCACTCGCTGTTGCTCACCACCCGAAAGCTCATCGGGTATACTATTTCGCTTATGGCTCAAACCGACATCAGCGAGAACTCTCAAGACACGCCTGCTAATCTCACTTTGCTGTACTCCAGTTACCACCAATGCAAAGGCAATGTTATCATACACATTCCGATCTTCGAGTAATTTGTAATCCTGAAAGATTATACCAAGCGTTCGCCTAAGCCACGGGATATCATGTTTCCTAATTGTCGTACTGCTAAAGTCACCAACAGTAACCGTTCCCATTTCTGGTAGAAGATCAAAATAAATCAGCCGAAGGAATGTCGTTTTACCTACTCCAGTTTCTCCGATGAGCGAAACAAATTCGCCTGGCTTGATGTGAATATTCACGTCAACAAGAACAGGCAGGCCATCGAACGAGACAGAAACATTTTTGAAATCAATCATACGACAATCTTTATCGCAAAGTCTTTCTTCTATTCTTGATAATTGTAACAGCAAGCTTGATTGCTTCGATCATGCTCCTTGGATCGGCGATGCCTTTGCCGGCAATGTCGAACGCTGTTCCATGGTCAGGCGATGTTCTGACAATTGGAAGCCCTGCAGTGAAATTCACACCCACATTGAAGCCCTTCATCTTTAACGGAATCAAACCCTGATCGTGATACATTGCTAGAACAGCATCGTAGCTGGTGTACGCTCCGGATCCAAAAAAGCCATCGGCGGAGAAAGGACCTGATGCATCAATTTTTTTTCGCTGTGCCTGACGAATGGTGGGCACGATCCACTTCTTTTCTTCTTCACCGAAAACTCTATTCTCACCGGCGTGAGGATTCAATCCCAACACAGCAATCTTTGGGGATCGAATTGCAAAATCAGATTGAAGCGACTGATGAATAATTGTGATTTGTTCAGCGATCCTTTTTCTTGATATCTTCTTTGCGACATCTTTCAATGGGACATGGATAGTCGCAAGTCCAACTCTGAAATTATTAGCAACTAACATCATTGCTGCTCGTGATGTGCGAGTTAGTTCTGCAAGCATCTCAGTTTGTCCTGGATACAAGTATCCCGCCCTGTGCATCGCTTGCTTGGATACTGGCGCTGTCACCATGCCATCGACAAGACCATCCAGACAAAGCTGCGAGGCTATTCCAATCGACTCTCCGGCATATTTACCTGCTGTTGCAGAAACATGTCCGGGCTCAATCAGCGCTATCGAATCTTTTGATTCCCTGTTTGGAAAGAATTCGATTTCTTTGAGCTTAATTCTGATACGACACCGTCTCGCGTAAAACTCATAGACTTTCAGTGATCCAACAAGAAAAGGAATACAAAGTTTTCTTATTTGTGGTGAGCAGACGCTTTTGAGGGTGACCTCAGGTCCGATTCCGTTATAATCACCCATGGTAATTGCAATGATGGGTTTATTACGGTATGCTTGACGTATCCTTGTCATTTATAACTCTGCCGTCGTCAGCAGTTTGTACTCACCCTTGCGACTTTCATCGATGAAAATAAGTTTTTTCTGAAGATTCGGGTAATACCAAATTTCCTTTGGTGGTAGCGATGGAGCAAACTCGCGAACAATTTTAGCAGGTGGTCCATAGAGGATATAGGCTTTCCCTCGATCAGTTTTCGCACCATTCCTTTCACGAATCGTATTCAAGTTCATATAGGCATAATCAACCCGCCTGTAGTATTCCTCCATCACCTCGTTAAAGGTGGTTGTTGGTGTCTTATCACGCTGCCGCCAAAATTCCTCGAACAGTTGTTGCTGCTTTTCACCACGAGCTTTACGAAGTTGCTCAAGGATTGAATCCGGCGCTATGTACTCTAATGCATCGATTGCGAATTGTAAATTACGCAACGATAGAGGCATATCGAACCACCGAATACGAAATTTACGTTTTTCTGACTTTAAAAAGTTTGGAGTGTAAACCTTTACCTCTAATTCATAATCGCCCAGTCTCAATGTATCTCCCCTGAAGTGTAACCAGCAGCCATATTTTCCTTTTCGGTAAGAACCAGCGGCACTATAGCGAAATTCATCTTCAATATGTTCCAGTCTGATTGAGGTATCTTGTGAATAAACATTGGCTTCGTTTCCCAAGACTGGGTTGAAAGAACGGCGTTCTGAGGAGTATTTCGTAAGAGCGTACTCAATCCTGAGAGAATCGTCAGAGTGGTTTCCAAGTGAAACCTCAAAATACCCATCAAAATTTCGACCGAAGGGGACATCACCACCATGATTTATGGGCGTCAAGATAGTCGAATCGTTTCGAGAAAGCAGCTCCAAAAAGAGGATGTCAGAAACTTCAAGACTATCGTTTGAAAAATTCTTGAGAGTGACTTTTTTCTTGGTGTCGAGATACTTTCGAGTCGATTCGAGATCGTTGACCTCGGTAACTAAGGAGTATTCGCCAGGAGGAAGGTTCAAGGACAACATTCCCTCAAGAAATTGTTGTTTCGTTGTCTGAGAGGGTGATTCGAGTAACTTGATTTCTTTGCGAACGAATTCACGCGCGACGGACATGTTATTCTTATCAAGAATTTCTACGCCAATCTCTGTTCTTGCTATGTATGGTGAGGAAGCGTTGAAGGGGATGTTTTTCACAAAGACAAAAAAATCATACGAGATGCGGTAGTGGATGTCGAGCCTGCTTTTCCCTGACTCTTCAGAGATGAAATTCAGGACGTCAAACAAAACGAGGGGAGATTGGTCTGGTAAGCGAAGTTCTTCTTTCCCACGACTAAAGGGTGGGAAGATTTCTTGGCTCAAGATTGACGTCGCAGAGAAAAAGCACAAAAAAATTGTTATCAAAATTTTATTCGAGCTCATCCTGAATTGCATATTACACGTTCAATGTACTAATGAGATCGAAAAGATGCAAGAATTTCAAGATTTCTGCGGATCGCTAAGTTGAAGTTGAGTCGCCCATTGGCTATATTACCCCTGCAGCAGTGCCAAGCTACTATTTTCTGATAGCTGATGCGAGTTTGACTCCTCCATGCTGCACACTACCTTAGAAAAATGTATTCGCATCCTTACAACGTTGAAGGTTTTTACACATAATTACGGACATTATTCGCAAACCCATCATTTCACGAGAGGGCTTGATGATCGCTCTTCGGTATGGTAGGTTCTTTGCCTTCACCCTCCGGGTTGGACTGCCTATGCTCTTTCTCGCCTGCACAGTCCCCGCCTCATCTCAAACCAAATGGTTCAAGTACGAAGGCAATCCAGTATTGGACGTTGGACCAGAGGGTTCATGGAAGGACGCCGGTGTCTATATTACTCGAGTCATTCTTGATGATGGGATTTACAAAGCATGGCATAGCGCAAATGACGGCAGAACCCGAAGGATGGGGTACGCAACTTCGCCCGACGGCGTCGTTTGGAAAGCACGTCCAAAGCCGGTCTTGGATTGGGGCCTTTGGTGGGAGCGGGGTGAAGCAGTAATGGGATATGTCATCTTCAAAGGTTCGAATTACTACATGTGGTATCACGGTGTAACCTTAGGAGTCGCACGGATCGGTTTTGCCATTTCGCCAGACGGATTAGCGTGGACAAAGGCTGATAAAGTAAGTCCTGTACTCACCCCCGGACCAGCCGAATGGGATGGTTATTCAGTCGGTTGGCCAGCGGTAATGGGGCCTGACAGCGCGGGAGGATTCAAGATGTGGTATGCCGGAGCCCCAAAGGATTATCATTATAACATTGGATATGCAACCTCGAAGGATATGACGTCCTGGGAAAAAAATCCGAATCCTGTGCTGACGACGGGCGGTGAAGGATTGTGGGATAGTCGCCAGCTGATTACATCCAGGGTTCTTTATAACGGGCAATTTTACGAAATGTGGTATAGTGGAACAGCGGAGGGCATGCAGCAGACATCTCGGACCGGATATGCAACGTCATACGACGGGGTTCACTGGACGAAGCATCCTGACAACCCGGTTCTCCTTCCCGGACCACCAGGTTCCTGGGATGACGGGGCGGCGTTCGTCGGTGATGTTCTTTTCGACGGCAAAAATTATCGAATGTGGTACGGTGGCGTCGGTGGCTCGGTCGTCCGCAGCGGGTATGCGATTTCACCGAAAGGCACAGATGTCAAAGTTTCCGCTGACCGCAAGTATGTCGCTCCCGGGAAAGACAGCGTGTTGGTGAGTGTTCGCGTGCATGATCCGTCGGGGTTCTCCTTTTCGACGGAGATGGAATCCCCTGACGGCAACGTAGTCGATCAGATGGAACTCTTCGATGACGGTGTCCATGGCGACAGTCTCGCGGGTGACGGTCTTTTTGCCAATCGCTGGCTGCCGAGAGAGGAAAGCCACTATTTGGTGGATCTCAAACTCAGACTCCACGGGAAAGGCAACCCGAGATTCGAAATGAATAATGCGGGAGTCTTCACAACGATCGGGCCAATAGGAGTCGATGGCTTGATGTATGTTGACGACCAGACACCCAATCCGGGTGACACTGTCGTCGTAAAGCTGGTTTTGGGTAATCACGGAACGTTCACTGTTGCGAATTCGGTTGCCGCGTCGTTGTCTACTAAGGATTCGTGGCTTAAGGGAATTACGGCAGAGTCCCCTACCTATGGCGACATTAGTGTTGGGGGAACGGCGACAACAGCCGGGTATTATAAACTGTTCATCGATCCCGAGTACCCTTTCAATACTGATGTGAGCATTGATGTCTCAATTGCCAGCATGGGATTCCCTCTCTGGCGTGACACGTTCACATTGCGCATTCTGCCGCCCTGGTGGCGGACAACCTGGGCTTATGCTCTTTATTTGCTACTGATCGTCGGCTCTCTTGGCGGCACGCTCAGGTATGTCGAGACGCGAAAACTGAAGCGGAGGATCAAGCGTCTGGAGCAGGAGCGGGCGCTCGAGCGGGAGCGCGCCCGCATTTCCCAGGATATGCACGATGAAGTCGGGGCCACGTTGACCGAGATCGCAATTCTCTCCGAGCTGGCGAAGAAAAAACCGGAGGAAGCCGGAAAGCAGGTGCAGCAGATTTCTGAACGAGCCGCCGAGGTGATCGATAGCATCGGGGAAATTGTGTGGGCGCTGAACCCGAAAAATGATTCTCCCTGTTGACTCATGTAAGAATCTACTCCAAATTGGTACTCTCGGACTGAGAGTGAATATAGGAAATAGTTTTTTTCTTTGCGTTGTT
>JACQVI010000033.1 GCA_016209795.1 Ignavibacteriota bacterium | reverse complement strand
CCGTAAAGGGTCACACGCTCTCCAGGCGTGCCAGTTAAACCGCTCCTGCACCTTTCCGGTCAAAGCAAAATAAAAAAATATCCCGAAGGATGCCTTCGGCACAAAAGTAAAAATCTTTTTGAGCTGATAAAATATACTAGAATTCTCATTGAATTGAAAACGATGATGCCATACCAAAAAGAACGGAATAAGGTTTAGAACAATCGTGAAAAAGAAATGCTCAGGTCGGGGGCGTCCTGAGCATTTGTCTGGAAGCTGCCTATGCCAATAGGGAAGAAGCACAGGCAGTGTGGCTATAAGTTTAAGTGAATTTCGTCAATATTGTACTTAAACAAGCGGTAACTGTCAAGATGCCAAACATTAGAATATTTTAATAATTATCTTTAGAATCCTCTAAAGCATTGTGTTTAACATTAGCAGTTGTAGATAAAGACAACTCAAGTTGTCTCGAATGTTTTGAATTTTGTTGAAATAACTTTATATTTCAAACGCTATTTTTACAGATTCTTTTCTTGTTTTTCTCACATATTCACTGAATGAGACGATTCTGGGTTTTGTTATTCAATTTTCTTTTCCTTGCTAACTCTTTTAGCGATCCTTCTCACTTGTCAGACGACTCAAAATTGGGTCGGACGGTGGCAGATGACATTGATCGAAAATATACGTCGGTTGGCAATATCGGGTTAACTATCACCAACTTTGGCACCATCGGGACAAGAAATATTTATTGGCCCCGCCAGCCTTCATGCGAATATCCCAGAGGCTCTCTTATTGAGCATATCTACCAGGGTGGCGTATGGGTGGGTGCCGTGAAGAAAGACATAAGCGGAGATGAACAAATCCTGGTTACGACAGGAGTGAGTGATCGCTCAACGTCATCTCGCGCGATAGGGGAAGGGTATGAATTAAATGCGGCTGGGCGAGATTCGATTATCGAGCTTTCGTCTCTCACAGATGCCCGTCCTCCAGAATCTCGGTTTAGCCCACTTGCCGTTAGCCATCAAGATTTTATTGCCGACTATACAGATCGATTCACACGTGTGCCTTCGACGAACGATTCGATTCTAAACCACACGCCACTGAATATTAATGTTCACCAGGAGAGTTATGCTTGGAACTTTCCTTTCGCCGATTTCTTTGTCATCCTACGCTTTGTCATCACCAACGCTGGCGTGGATACATTAGATTCCGTCTATGTAGGGTTCTGGAATAATGCCGTTGTTCGTAATACCAGTCGAGAAAGCGGTGTGCAACCGGGAACTCCCGGATACTTTGACCATGGAGCAAATGGGTTTGATCCTGGTCGACGGATGGCGTACTCATTTGACTTCGACGGAATTCCTGGCAGCATCCCTGCTAATAGTTACGTGGCGATAACACTGCTGGGAACAACTCCCTTTCCGTCTGAGGTTGACTCACTTGGAAACCTCTATCAACGTTTGTATTACAATGCTTGGCAATTTCGAGCTTTCACCGGTGATGAGGCATATTTCTCACCGACAGATGATTACCTTGAAGGTCAGCGATACCTCAGTCGATATACTCGAATGACTCAATCCCTTCCTCAAGATAAAATTGACCCATTGAGGTTAGCAGCAAGAAATATGACATATCTTCTTTCGACAGGACCGTTCAGTCGCCTCAATCCGGGTGACTCTCTTGAAGTTGTCTTTGCTGTTGTGTGTGCAAAAAAGTTTGGTTCTGCCCCAGCCTCTCGAGACGATTCAACTCAGAAACGGACACTATACACCAACGTTGCTTGGGCTCAACAAGCGTATAATGGTGAAGACGTCAACGGCAACAATCAACTCGATGAAGGTGAAGATATCGCCAGACGTGATTCTGTTTCTCCAACGGAGGTAGGCTTACGCTATGAACCCGATGGCGTTATCACACGTTACCTCTTGCCGGCTCCTCCACGTCAACCAAAAACACGAGTGGAAGTTGAAAATCAGTCTGTTGTTGTCTATTGGGATAAGAAATCAGCAGAAGAATCAGTTGATCCAATTACTGGTCAAACGGATTTTGAGGGCTACCGAATTTATCGCTCCAATGCGGGAGTAGATTTCCAGCGACCTGAAGACTTTCTCTTAAATCTTGCTTTGGTGGGCGAGTTTGATCGAGCTGATAACAACATTGGCTATAATACAGGTTTTGGTCGTATCCTTTTAGATTCGCCAAAGATATTTCCAGCCGATACAGTTCAGTATTGGTATCGCTTTCCACCCGTGGGAGCGGAAATTAGACATCTTAATGGCTGGCAGTACATTTATGGAGTTTCTGCTTATGATGGTGGAGATTCAGCTAACAACGTTCCAAGTTTAGAAAGTGCAAAAACGTTAAGTCGTGTTATACCCGGAACTCCACCAAGCTCTGATGTCTCAGTATCTGTTGGCGTATATCCTAACCCTTATTATGTCAATGCTTATTGGGATGGGAGCCGTGAGCGGTTACGGAAAATTTATTTCTACAACCTTCCGGCACGATGTCAAATTACGATTTACACACTTGCGAGTGATGTCATCGCTGTACTTGATCATGATGCCACATCGAACAGCGGTGAGGGTATAGAATGGTTCAACCAGTATGGTGATCCAAGAACTCGAGTACAGTTTGCCGGTGGTGAACATGCCTGGGATCTCATTACACGGCATGACCAAGCAATTGCGACAGGGTTATATCTGTTCACTGTTGAAGATAAAGATACAGGCGCGATCAGACGTGGCAAATTTATGATCGTTAAATAACTCTTAGTGATGAAACATTTTATCATTTATAGTGTTCTTGTTGGATTAGTTTTATCGAGCTGTACAGAAGAGATACCTGATAATCCCGTGTTGAATCTACAGCCGAGAACATTCATGTGGCTGTTCCCGGATTCAACAATACATGAGGGTAACAGTCGACAGCACATCAGGTGGTGGGGTGAAGACCCTGACGGAGTGATCAAGGGATATCTCTTTGCGGCTGGGAAATTTTTGAATGCCGCCGGTCAATTGCCTTCACCGGATACGATTACATGGCGATGGGTAACGGTAAACGATTCAATAGTAGCGTTTCCCTTATTGGTTCGAAGGGATACGTTTGAAATTGCTGTACGTGCTGTTGATAACACCTTTACAGGGAACTTACAAGAACAGGCTGTGATCCGATTCGTTCCGTTTGTCTATCACGATAAAAATGATAATGGAGTATTTGATGGAGATGATGAGCAGCTTCCATCTCTCGCAGATGCAGCAGATCCAAGGGGTGCAACCTTGCGAATACCACTGTTGAATCAACCACCGTCAGTAACGTTTGCCCCTAATCCAAACAAACCTGAAGAGATTATGCAGCAACCTGAGACGACGTATACAACAGCAACATTTTCTTGGGTTGGTACTGATCCTGACGGTGATAAGACAATTGCAGAATACCGCATTGCACTCAACGATCCCTCAGATTCATCGAGATGGGTTTCACTGCCGGGCAATATCTCGTTGATTTCACTGTATGTTCCCCGCTCTCGGAGTGATACGGCAGGTAGTGAAGTCACTGCAGATCTGTACGGTGGAAAATTTCTCTCTCGGCAATTCCTTGGTCAACTATCCGGTCTAAAATTGAATGCTCTCAATAGGTTTTACGTTCAAGCGCGAGATGTCGCAGGTGATTTTAGCAAGGTCGATTCTCTGCCTGCTGGGCTGAGATTTTGGTATGTCCGTAAGCCGAGCAGCCGTTTGCTTGCGGTGATCGATTACATCACGGCGGACGCTGAATCTGCACGAAGAGCCTACCGAGCGGCATTTTCACAAATCAATTTACCGAGTGGAAATTTAGGCAATTATGATGAAATCAATATCGGTAGAGGAATTAATGTTACTGATAAGCAGAATGCAGCAGCAGGCTTATCGAATCCAAGATTTGGTGCCCTGGTTCCCCCATTTATTGATCCAGCGTTCATTTATACACTTTTCTTGTATGACTATGTTTTTTGGTACACCGATCAGTACCCGAGCATTCCTGTTGCTCAGTTATCACTCTTCCAGTATTACAACTCGATTTTTGATGGCCGGCGCGGGAAAGTGATATTTTCGACGACGTTTGGAACTCGTCCAGACCCACGTGGTTTACTGAGAGATTTTGCACCGATTGATAGTGTGAGTGTTGTTAACCTTGTTAGTGGTCGTCCTTTACCTACCTATGGTGATAGTCGCATCCCTGGGGGATATTACGTCTATCCCGATTCATCTGAGCCTTCAAACATTTATCCTACTCTCAGATTTAACACGAATCTATTTGCACACCTTGTTTCTCTGCGTCCCATCTTCAAACGCGCCGATGCACGATATATCTATCACATGCAAAAGGATGTGCCGAGAGGTCCAACAATTCCACCGCTCATTCGTTATACATATCTGGCTACACTATATGAGTTGCGATCTCTTGCTACGATCAATACAAAAGCATGGACATGTGGAATGAATGGTGTTATTTTTCATACAGATGATGTTGGACAAACGTGGGACGACCAAGCAAGTGGAACATCGTTCTCGCTGTATTCTATTCAATTTCTTGACGAGAATATGGGTTGGATTGTCGGTGAAGATGGAACAATATTAAAAACCAATGACGGCGGTTCAACATGGGAGAATCAATCTGTGCTAACCTATGAGGATTTGTTAAACATTCATTTTCCATCTCCAACTAATGGCATTGTCGTAGGGACAAAAGGTTTACTCATTCGCACGACAGATGGCGGTAGCTCATGGACTTCGTCTAACAGTCGAACAAACCAAACATTACGGTCTGTGCATTTCATGGATCAGATTGGCATTGCTGTAGGAGATAGTGGTGTTATCACTCGATCATCCGATGGAGGTGCAAGTTGGCAGCAAGTTCCAAGCGGAACTAACCGTAAACTGAATTGGATAAGATTTATCAATAACTCAATCGTGTGGGTAGTAGGAGCAAATGGAGTTAATTTGAAATCACCAGATGGTGGACTCTCATGGACTTCACAACCAACCTTTACAGGAAGTGAACTTCGGTCGTTATATTTTCTTGACGAAAGCAATGGCTGGATATGTGGTGAAGGTGGCACTCTCTATAAAACCGCAAACGGTGGTAGTAGCTGGAGTTCAGCAAGCAGTGGAGTGACCCAACATTTAGATGGCATTGCGTTTGCCAACTCAAATGAAGGCTTGATCGTAGGAGGTTCTACGTTTCCTGATGGTACTCCGGGCGGCGGCTTAATCCTTCACACCAACGGCGGTGGCTCAATGTGGATAACTCAACCAGATGGCGATCTGAATGTCGCTGTCATCGATGGAACGAAGACATTCGTCTTTCTCGGTTTACCACTGCATATCTTGAATGGCGATAGACAACCGAATGCATTCGATGCACCAGTAAAATTGTTCCTTGAACATGTTCTCCTTCGGGAATTTGGACAATAGCCTATGCACGGAATGGTTTCATATCGACGTAACGTACTCACGTTGACCACTTCCGTCAAGACACCGCTAAAGCGGTTCATGAGAGGTATCTATGACTTTCTAACCCATGACTCCCGCCTGCCAAAGTCTTATTACGGCGGACAGGTAAGTTGTGGGTTATCGAATAAGAAACAGGGGTTGCAAAGCGTTTCAATAGTTTTTCACATGCCCTCAAGTCAAACGGTCAACTTGGGTAGCGTAGTAAGGGTAATTGTGAACAGCTCCGTTGTAATTGTCTTACTGCTTTCTTCAGTGTTATCCATCGATGCTCAGACATCAACCAAAGGATCAATTGTTGGAAAAGTAATCGATGCCAAGACAAAAGAGCCGCTCGCCAGCACGAACGTAACGATCAAGGGAACGTATTACGGTGCAGTTACGGATCTCGATGGCAACTTTATGATAGCGAACGTCAATCCAGGTACGTACATAGTTGAGGTTTCGCTTCTTGGATATAAAGCCGTTCAGTTTACTGGCGTCAAAGTTAATGCGGGAGAAGAAATGTCACTTGATGTTAAGTTAGAGGAAACAGTTCTGAGTCTTGGTCAGGAAGTGGTTATCATCGGTGAACGACCACTATTCAATCTCGAAGAAACACAGAGTACTCGTTCCATCGGCAGTGAAGATATCAAGGCTGCAGCAGTTCAGAGTGTGAAAGATATCATCTCGATGCAAACGGGCGTTGTCCAGGCTGATAACGAAATTCATATCCGTGGCGGAAGAACATATGAGAATGCCTACCTCTTAGATGGTGTCTCTGTCCAAGACCCACTTGCAGGCACGGGATTTGGTCTTCAGCTCGCTCCCGCAGCGATTCAAGAGGCGGAGGTAATAACGGGTGGATATAATGCTGAATACGGACAAGCAACGTCAGGGATCGTGAATATCACGACGAAAGAAGGTACAAAAAGGTATAATGGTTCATTTGGATATAAGAGGGATCATTTTGGCTTTAATAAGGATTCTCGCTCGAATGCCAATACTGATATATATGAGATGAGCTTAAGCGGTCCTGAACCTCTCACGACATACGCTTTGCCGGCACTCGGGTCGAGGATCCCCGGCGATCTCACATTTTTTGGAACGTTTTACACCCACTTCACCGATGGTTATACCCAGAACGCTGGCTACACTCGCTGGGCAGAAAAAATTATTGAGGGTAAGCCTGTTGGGTACGAAACAATTGTCCCGAATAAACTATACTCATCACTCTTTGGAGGCGAGACGTTCTTGGCTCCACGTCGAAGCAATAGCTGGTCGTGGCTTACTAAATTTACATGGAAACCAATAACAACGATAAAAACTTCTTACACATATTCATCTTCCATCACCATCGATCAAAACTCACAGAGTGTCCAGGCAACGCTCGAGTATGTTGAGCCAAATCCAGGGTTTCAGTTTGAATTTCTGAGGTTGCCTGATAGTTCTAATGTGTATACGCAGCGCAGTATACAGCACTCGTTTTCACTAACGCATACGTTAAGCTCGAAAACATTTTATGAATTAAAATTCAGTCATTACACAGCCCACGTACGCGGGGATGCTAATGGAAACTATTTCAATCAGTACAACGAACCAAAAGATATTATCACCCTTCCGATCGAATACTACAACAAGACAACAGACACGATTGGGATTATTCCCGGGGATGGATTTTATGACATCGGCAATCCATCTCGCTGGCGAGATCATTACTTGAGTGAGTACACGTACAAAGGGGACCTCACTCATCACTTTACGGAGAAGCACAAATTCAAAACGGGCCTCGAGATGCGGTTTCAAGATTTACAGATGGTGGATTTGATTGCTCCATGGTTTAAACCGCTTGGGTTAAACTACGATATTTACAGTGTCCGACCGTCACTCGGTGCTTTGTATGCTCAAGACAATATTACGTTGAAGGGGATGATTCTCAACTTCGGTTTAAGACTTGATTATTGGTTACCGGGAAAATTTGTTGATCAGACACTCAGTCTCCCAGCCGAATCCATCAACGTTGCGAAGTCTATCCAGGAAGCATACTTCGATGATACCTTTAGTCTATTTGGTCGAAGATGGAAAGCACGATTAAGTCCTCGTTTAGGTATTTCACATCCAGTTTCTGACAATCAAACATTGTTCTTCTCGTACGGTCATTTCTCCAAGCTTCCCAGACCGCAATTTGTCTATGCAAAACTTGCACGATCGAGCGCACGGTCGACGTTCCAAACTATCGGTAATCCAAATCTGAATCCTGAAACAACTGTCTCGTACGAACTCGGGCTGCGCAATCAGCTCAGTGAAAGCGATGTCCTGACAGTAACTGCGTACTATAAAGATATTTTTGATTATATCACCTCACGAACTGTTCGAGCTGCAAGCACACGGTTTTCAGGCGGTTCGTACACAACATATGTCAATCTTGACTATACCCGTGTGCGAGGTTTAGAGGTTGAATATAAAACACGAATCGGTAATTGGTTTAGAGGGACGATTTCGGGTTCCTATTCCATTGCAACTGGAAAGAGTTCTTCATCTACGGAGGCGCTCTTTAACCTTCAGCAGGGCTTGGAAGAAAATATCAAGGAAACCCCTATGGTGTTCAGTAGACCCATTCAACTTGGAGTGAATCTGAATTTCAGCTCAAGGAAAGGACAACCGCTTTTTGGCTTTGGCCGAGGAATCCTGGAAAATTATAATCTTTTCATCCGGATATTTTACCAATCAGGTAAGCGATATACAAAGCAAATTTTTGTAGGAAACGATGCCGTGAATGGAAGACCGATGTATGTCCCCGATTTTAAGAACCCTCTTTCCGAGCTTGCTGATCCGTGGTTTTATACTAATGTGAACTTTGAAAAATACTTTGATATTGGAATTGGTAAGCTTGCATTTTCACTTGAGATCCAGAATCTGCTCGATAGAAAAAATGCACAGATCATTAATCCTGTTACTGGACGTGCCTATAAGTATGGAGACCCGACACTCCAATCCGTAAACGATCCGTTATATCCTGATTTAACGTATCCAGTCGACCCGTATCCATATAACCCTGCACGGTACTTAAATCCAAGAACGTATCGACTTGGGATGTCATTTGAGTTTTAAGAATGAATCGGATGTCTACATATCGAGTCATGGCATTTAGGCTTATCTGCATTACAATCCTGATATTGGTAATGATAAGCTATAATCGAGCCCAGCTTGTTCCAAATTTGGGTGGACAGCGAGCTGGGATTTCTGCATTTCAATTTCTTAAAATTGGTGTTGGTGCACGGGGGATTGGGCTTGGCGAAACCTTTGTTGCCATTGCAAATGATGCGTCGGCGCTCTATTGGAATCCTGCTGGGTTAGTGCAGTTCCCTGACAATCAAGTGATGATAGCGCATACTGAATACGTTGTCGATATTAAGCATGAATTCTTCGGTGTATCATACCGTCTTACACCTAATGATGCCATTGGGGCTTCGATCACGGCACTCCATATGGATGAAATGCAGATTACTACAGAGACACAGCCATTTGGGACTGGGAGATACTTCACATTCGGTGATATTGCACTTGGTTTGAGTTATAGCAGGAGGATGACTGACCAATTTAGCTTTGGGGTAACACTCCGCTATGTTGAGGAGACGCTCGATATTCTCAAGATGAGAGGCTTCATGGTAGATTTGGGGACATACTACTGGACTGGAATTGGCTCGTCCCGCTTTGCGGTTGTTGTCTCCAACTTTGGCGCTGATGTGGCGCCGTCTGGTGTAGCTACGCTGTATAGTGGTGAAACGGTGAGTTCGTTTCAGTCGTTTTCACCGCCGACACAATTCAAAATTGGTTTTGCGCTGGATCCAGTGCAGAGAGATGATCAGCGTGTAACAACGTCATTTGAGTTAAACCATCCCAACGACAACGCAGAGAATTTACACTTTGGGATTGAATACCAATGGGATCAATGGCTCTTTTTACGTGCAGGAGTGAAGCGCACGATTGGCGAGCGGCTTTTAGGACGCGACAATTCCAGTTCCAACGATGTGACATTCGGCGTTGGTGTAGCTGCACCACTTTCTTTCACGAAAATTAACGTTGATTACGCATTTGCAAATTTCAACGTGCTTGGTAGTGTGCATCGGGTTTCAGTAGGGCTGACCTATTAGACATGAAAGCGCTCTTGACATATTCATTCATCGTATGCGCTCTGGTGGTTTTTTTCTTACTCGGATGCGAGAAGAGGTTTGATCTTTCTGTTCTACCGGATCCGGGAGAGATAGTAACTATTGGCGATACGAGTTATGTCGAAATCTTCCCTCCGTGGGGTGGATTTGAAAATCCCCGTGCCGTGATGGTCGGCAACGATCATCTCATCTACGTTGCTGATTATGACAGAAACAAAGTCTTCATGTTGGATGCCAGCGGTGCTTTCTTGGATACGTTGAATGTCCTCCATCCTATCTCACTTACGCAAAATTCCAAGCTTGATCTGTACATTGGAGGCGAAACAATTGCACCCAACGGAATAGACACAATCGGCTCTATTTACAAAGTGTATCTCGTCAGGTTTGATACGACGTATGTGGCCCGTATTGATACAATCATTGGTCCATTCGGGGATACGACGATTGTACCGATTGTGAGAGACACATCGTTCTTTGCTGATCATAATTTTGATCTTGCACCTGTTCGTATTGTCCGACAAGAGCCAGCTCATCCTAAGCGACGGTTTCCGGGAATTGGTATTTTACCGGGCAATGATTATTTGGTTTCTCGTACAGGTCCCGATAACAGCAGTTTTGTCGATCCTGATACTCGTGTTCTTCTCTTCCATCGCTCTGATGCTCTTCCACCACGTCCTCTGGCAGATTTAGCGACTCGTCCTTCTGGCGGAACATTTATCACCGACATCAATCAGCTAACGGGGATCATGGTCTTCCCATCAAGTTCCGATTTTGTACTTACTCAGAGTAGTGAAGGGGTAGCGTATGGAGCAATCTGGATGATCTACCAGAAGACGCCTGATTTTGACGGCTGGATTCCTAAGTATGACCCCTCAAAACCTGAACAGCGAATCGTTGATTTCATCCGTCCCTACAGGTTTTTGAATGCGACTGCTGCAGCATACGATAGAAGGAGAAGAGAACTGTTCATCGTCGATGCTCAACTCGATAGTGTTGTGAAGTTTAATCGCAATGGGCAATTTCGTAAAGAATCGTTCGGAAAATACAAGACTGCTTCAAATGAATTCCCCGGTCTCGACAATCCACAAGGTGTCGCTTTTTCAAACGACTGCACATTATACATCGCAGATACGGGAAACAAAGTCATACGACGATTTAAACTTTCGATCCAAACATCATGCTTCTAACAAGAATTTAGGAGTACTTATGAGAAGAATCTCAGCTTTATGTCTAACAATAATTTGTTTCAGTAATCTTTATGCCCAAGAAAGATTTGAAAATGTTTCAACATACTCCATTGTTGCGTGGGATTCGATTACGGGTGATGTAGGTGTGGCAGTTCAATCAAAGTTCCTTGCTGTTGGGGCTGTTGTTCCTTACGCAAAAGCAGGCATAGGAGCCATTGCAACACAAGCGTGGGCAAATACGACGTACGGACCTCGTGGTGTGGAAATGTTGGAGAGCGGTATGAATGCACAGCAGGTTGTTGAAATGTTGATTAGCGGTGACACTGGTGCCAATCAACGACAGGTTGCGGTTGTTGATGCGAGAGGAAATGCCTTTGCTTACACCGGCTCTGGTTGCCAGGAATGGGCAGGTCATATCACAGGTTCTGGGTATTCGGTACAGGGGAATATCCTTGCAAGCGATCTTGTTGTCAAAGCTATGGCACGGACGTTTGAAATAACTTCTGGTGATCTTGCAGAACGTTTGCTGTCTAGTCTTGAAGCGGCGGAAAAGGCGGGCGGTGACAAGCGAGGACGCCAATCGGCTGCATTGCTGGTTGTACGGGAGAGTGGTGGATATTCTGGGTTTAATGATCGGTTCATTGATATTCGAGTTGATGATGATTCGATGCCGCTTGTGGAGTTGCGGAGGATTTATAACTTGTGGAAGCAAACATTTCTTGCCGATGCTCAAATGAGATTGGTGGAGCTGTTAAACAAGAAACGAAAGTTCTCTGCAGCCGAGACAGTGATGAAACGTGCAGTTGACGATCTCAATGCTGAGGTTCGTAACAGACCCGATGATCCTGAAGTCTTAAATCGTGTCGCCTGGACGCTTGCAAGCAATGACATCGACAGAGAACGTGCTCTCGAGCTTGCTAAACGTGCAGTTAAGCTTGCTCCTGGCAAACTCTCATACCTCGATACACTTGCCGAGTGCCACTATCGTCTCGGTCATTATGAGGAAGCAATCGCTATTGAATCAGAGCTGGTAGCTAAAGATCCAGCCAACGATCATTACTGGAGGCAGCTCCAAAAATTCAAAGAAGCGAAACAAAAGGGTGGGAGGTAGTAAGCGACAGAAAGTTCAGACGCTTAGTTGATGGGGAGTTGCTACTCAAGGAAGAAATTGCTACATTAAATTCGAATTTCGTGAAGCTATTTCCCTGGAGAGGTGGGTGAGTGGCTTAAACCAGCGGTTTGCTAAACCGCCGTAGGGGCTTAAACCTCTACCGAGAGTTCAAATCTCTCCCTCTCCGCCACATTGTCGATTTTATAGTTATGAAATTATGTATGCTTGTCCCCGACGTCTGGGGATTTTTTATTTGTGATTTATGGCTAATCTGAAATCAATTCGAGTCCGCTTTGCACCAAGCCCAACAGGCTATCTGCATGTTGGTGGCTTGCGGACTGCTCTGTACAATTATCTCTTTGCACGAAAGCACAAGGGTGTCTTCGTTCTTCGTATTGAAGATACTGATAGAACTCGATATGTCGAAGGCGCTGTCGAGAATCTCATCGAAACCCTCCACTGGGCTGGATTAGAGTATGATGAGGGACCGGTGAAGGGTGGATCTTATGCACCGTATATTCAATCTCAGCGGTTGGAGATTTATAAACGTCATGTTGACATGCTGCTTGAAAAAAGAAAAGCCTATCGATGCTTTTGCACTCCAGAGCGATTGGAGGAAATGAGGAAGCAGCAAGAAAAGATCGGAGCGTCTTCAAAGTACGATCGTCGATGTCTAAAATTAATTCAAAGCGAGATTCAAGCAAATCTGAGCAAAGGAGTCCCTTTTGTCGTCCGAATGAAAATACCCGATGTACCTACGATACAATTCAATGACATCATTCGAGGGAAAGTTGAGTTTGCAAGCGAAATGTTAGATGATCAGGTGCTGTTGAAATCCGATGGTTATCCAACCTATCATCTTGCAAATGTTGTCGACGACCATCTTATGGACATCTCGCACGTGATTCGTGGCGAGGAGTGGCTTTCCAGTACACCTAAACATGTGCTACTCTACCAGCACTTTGGATGGCAATTGCCAGTGTTTGCTCATCTCCCTTTACTGTTAAATCCTGATCGCTCGAAGTTAAGTAAACGTCAAGGTGATGTTGCCGTCGAGGACTACCGTGCCAAAGGGTACCTTCCTGAAGCGCTCATCAATTTTGTAGCATTTCTTGGATGGAATCCGGGCACTGAACAAGAGTTTTTTTATTTTGACGAGCTAATAAATCAATTTTTATTAGAGCATGTCAACAAAGCCGGTGCAATCTTCAACATCGAAAAATTGAATTGGATGAACTTTGAACATCTTCGAAAAAAGTCAGATGAAGACGTCCTTCAATTGTTAAGAAGTGAATTAGCTCAATCCAGGTACAAGCATGTCCACTTTGATGATGATTACTTACAGAGGGTCATCACAGCAATGCGAGATCGAGTTTCCTTTATCAATGATTTTATTGAAAAAAGCCCGTACTTCTTTGAGGCACCAGTCGAATATGATAAAGAAGTGGTCAAGAAAAGATGGAAAAAAGATGCCCCGAATCATTTGAAGAAACTTGTTGAGGAATTTTTACAGCTTCAAAATCCTAGAAAAGAAGATTATGAAACAGCACTCCACAGGACCGCTGAGTCTCTCAAGATTAGTAATGGTCAGCTCATTCACGCAGCCCGATTAGCTGTCTCAGGCGTTGGTGCCGGGCCGGGGTTGTATGATATTTTGTATATTCTTGGCAAAGAAGAAAGCGTGCAACGAATCAACACAGCTATTGAAAAGATCAAGTCGGTATGATCAAAAATTCGAAATCCGCAATCTACAATCCGCAATTGGCTCTGGAAGGTTCTCAGAAGGCAACGAACTTCATCCGTGAGATCATCGACGAAGACTTGCGGACAAACAAATATGATGGAAGAGTCTACACTCGTTTCCCTCCCGAGCCAAATGGCTATTTGCACATTGGTCATGCAAAATCTATCTGCCTCAACTTTGGCATAGCCCGGGATTACAACGGCTTGTGCAATCTTCGGTTTGATGATACGAATCCGACCAAAGAAGAAGTCGAATACGTTGAATCGATTAAGGAAGATGTTCGTTGGCTTGGGTTTGATTGGAATGATAGGGAGTATTACGCCTCCGATTATTTTGATCAGCTTTACGAGTATGCAATCCAACTGATTAAGAAAGGTGAAGCGTATGTCTGTGATCTTAGTGCTGATGAAGTACGTGAATACAGAGGGACACTGACTGAACCAGGCAAAGAGAGTCCTTATCGCAATCGGTCAGACGAAGAAAATTTAGAATTATTCGAGCGGATGAAGAACGGAGAATTCCCTGACGGCTCACGAACGCTGCGAGCGAAAATCGATATGTCACATCCGAATATGAATATGCGTGATCCGGTGATGTATCGTATCCTGCATGCATCGCATCATAGAACGGGTGACAAATGGTGCATCTATCCAACGTATGATTGGGCACACGGTCAAAGTGATTCGATTGAAGGCATAACACACTCTATCTGTACACTTGAATTTGCCGACCATCGGCTATTGTACGATTGGTTTTTAGACGAACTTGAAATTTATCACCCGCAGCAAATTGAATTTGCCCGGTTGGAGTTGAGTTACACTGTCATGAGTAAACGGAAACTGCTTCAGCTCGTTGAAGAAGACTATGTGAAAGGTTGGGATGATCCACGCATGCCAACGATTTCGGGTTTACGACGACGTGGCTATACTCCAGAAGCTATTCGCTATTTTGCAGATCGGATTGGTGTTGCGAAAAGAGAAAACATGATTGATGTTGCTCTTCTTGAAGATAGTTTGCGTGAAGATTTGAACAAACGGTCACCAAGAGTCATGGCTGTTTTACGGCCTCTCAAAGTTGTCATTGATAATTATCCCGATGATAAAATTGAAGAACTTGATGCTCTCAACAATCCTGAAAATCCGAACATGGGTTCTCGGAAGATTCCATTTTCAAAGGTCATTTACATCGAGCAGGATGATTTCCGTGAAGTTCCTCCTCCAAAATATTTCCGCTTATCGCCCGGCAATGAGGTTCGGCTCCGGTATGCTTATATCATCAAGTGCGTTGATGTTGTGAAGGACAAGAAGAGTGGGGAAGTCATTGAACTTCACTGCACGTATGACCCTGAGACAAAAAGCGGATCCTCTCAAAGCCAGCGGAAAGTGAAAGGGACAATCCACTGGGTCTCTGCGGCTCATGCCGTCAATGCAGAAGCACGCTTGTACGACAGACTTTTTATGATAGAAGATCCCAGTGGTGACAACTGGAGAGATTTTATCAACCCAAATTCTCTTGTGGTATTAACCACTTGTAAATTAGAACCAAGCTTAGCAACAGCAAAGCCGCAGGATCGATTTCAGTTCGAGCGCCTTGGCTATTTCTGCGTTGACTATGATTCTACTCCTAAGAGATTCCTCTTCAATCGTACTGTTACGCTGCGGGATACGTGGACTAAGATTGAAAAAGCAGCAAAATCATAACTATAGAACCGCCTGACTTCTTTTCTTGCTTCTCAATCCATAAAGCAATATATTCTTGAGCATTGCAAGGATCACCATGCCTCGCCACGATATTATCAGAATTAAAAATGCTACCTTTTATGCTTATCACGGTGCAATCAGTGAAGAGCAGAACCTTGGTGGCAAATTCGAAGTGGATGTTGATTTACGGTGCGATCTTTCTGAAGCGATGGAAAGCGACAGTCTGAAGCGAACCGTCAACTATGAAGCTGTATATTCACTCATTGAAAAAATTGTCACATCAAAAAAATACTATTTGATAGAAGCACTGGCAAATTCCATTGCTAATGGAATATTGAAGGAGTTTTCAGTAATTGGGCACATAACAGTCCGTGTACGAAAGCCACATCCAAGTGTGAAGGGAGTTGTTGATTATGTTGAGGCAGAGGTATCGCACACTCGGGGATGAGCCATGTACCGAGTTTTTTTAGGATTAGGGTCGAACCTTGGGAATCGTCTTGAGTATTTATCCAAAGCGGTAAACGAGCTCAGCCATATTGCAAAAATCATTCACCTCTCGTCTATTTATGAGACTGCCCCAGTTGGGATGAATTCCCAGCGCATGTTTTATAACATGGTCATAGAAATCGAATCTTCAATAAGCCCACGGCAACTTTTTGAAAAGCTTAAAGTGATTGAGAAGCAAGTTGGAAGAACTTCAATGGTCCACTTACAGGATCGTGAAATCGATATCGATATTTTGTTGTACGATGGAATGCAATATACAGACGAAACAATCACAGTTCCTCATCCAGAGCTTTGTAACCGGAGATTTGTGTTAGCACCTTTTGCCGAAATTGCACCGGGAGTAGTTCACCCACTTTCAGGTAAAACTGTTATAACGCTTCTTGAGCAAAGCAAAGATCGGAGTCACGTCGACAAAACTGAATTAGGTATTGAACGGATACAGTCAAACTAGTGTTGAATCGTGCAACCGTCGCTTGATACTCTTATTGCAGAAACAACCATACGGCATATCGCCATCGAAGGCGTCATTGGTGCTGGAAAGACAAGCCTTGCGACGAAACTTGGTGAGCGACTGAACGCTAAAGTCGTTCTTGAAAAATTTGAGGAAAATCCCTTTCTGCAAAAATTCTATGAGGATCAAAACAGATATGCTTTTCAGACTCAACTGTTTTTTCTGTTAAATAGATACAAACAACAGCAGGAATTACTACAGGCGGATTTATTCCACAGGTTTCTAATCACTGATTATGTTTTTGAAAAGGACAAAATATTTGCCTACCTTACATTGGAAGATGATGAACTGAAGCTGTATGAAACGGTTCTTGGGACAGTTGAGCATTCAATACCGACTGCTGATCTTGTTGTGTACATTCAGTGCAGTGTGGATCGTTTGATGGCAAATATCCGAGCACGAGGAAGACCGATAGAGCGCAATATCTCGGAAGAATACATTCGTGATCTGAATGAGGCATACAATTATTTCTTCTTTCGTTACAAAGCAGCGCCATTGCTTATTGTGAATGCAACGCAGATTGATTTTGTCAGCAACGATAATCATTTCGAAGATTTAGTCTATGAAATTTTTAGGCCGGACAAGGCTCCGGTTGAATACTACAACCCTGCCATCATGAATCCGTTGAAAGGTTAAATCATGGGTTTTTTCCGTCTCTTATTATTATTCATCGTACTCTTTATTCTCTGGAAACTCATCAAAATATTTTTCCTCCAGCGCCCACGCTTTGGTTCTCCACGTGAGCGTGAAAATCCTCTCGATCAGTCATCGACGCCATTCTCGAACATTCAGGATGCGGAGTTCGAAGACCTCTCTTCAAAGGCGGACACAGACTCTGAAAAACCTAAACAAGATAGTTGATCAACTTGCCTTGTTTATTAGAAACGATGCTGGTTTGACACATGTAGCTTCACTACACGAAACGTTTCGTGCCTGCACGCTGAAGCGTTTCAGCGTGCAAGCGTGAAGTGCAGCAGCTACATGATCGGCAGTGTTAGCACCTTTTTGGTTCCATCAATCCACAGTCATGGATCAAAGGGCAAACAAAATCATTATGATTGTGTTAGAAATGGCAATTATAGACACGATCTCTGTAGATGAAGCCATGAGAACATGCCCTTTACCAAATAATGCTGATTTAAAGAGGATTTAAGGAATTGATTCTTCTAAGCCAGATGTTTATCTTATAGAAGATGACAGACCAGGTATTAGATATTACTGAAATTGGACATTCTACAGGGACTGAGATTCCCCTAAATCTGGAGGAGGAAATACTACGTCTTAAAAAAGAGTTGAATGCTGTCATCCTTGCCCACTATTACCAGGAATCTGAAATTCAGGATATCGCTGATTTTGTTGGGGATAGTTTGGAACTCTCTCGGCGAGCAGCTTCCACTGATGCTGATGTTATCGTGTTTGCCGGTGTCCATTTCATGGCGGAGACAGCAAAGATTTTAAGTCCCATGAAAGAAGTGTTACTACCAGACTTAAATGCTGGATGCTCTCTAGCTGAAGGATGTCCAGCTTCACTATTCAAACAATTCCGAGAGCAGCATCCTAACCATGTTGCTATTACGTATATCAATTGTTCGGCAGAAGTAAAGGCGCTCAGCGATATTATTTGCACCTCCAGCAATGCTGAAAAAATTATCAGACAGATTCCAGAGGATAAACCAATTCTCTTTGCTCCTGATCGGAATCTCGGGAAGTATCTTGTCAAGAAGACCGGGAGGAACATGTTGTTGTGGCAAGGCACGTGCATCGTACATGAAACGTTTAGCGATAAGAAAATTCTTCATTTGAAAACCCAATATCCTACTGCAAAGCTTATAGCACATCCTGAGTGTGAAGAGGTCGTTCTGAATCAGGCTGATTTCATTGGCTCTACCAGTGGTCTGTTACGATACGTACAAAACAGTCCCGACAAAGAATTCATCGTCGCAACTGAAACCGGCATTATCCATCAGATGCAGAAGCATTGTCCCGATAAGGTGTTCATACCGGCACCGCCAGAAGAAAGCTGTGCCTGCAACCAATGTCCCTACATGAAACTCAACACGATGGAGAAACTCTACCTCTGCATGCAGCATCGCTCGCCTGAAATCGTTCTCAGCGAGGACCTCATCCAACGAGCATATTTGCCGATCAAGCGAATGATGGAGATGAGTTAGGTGGCACAGCGACAAATCGAGGTGCGCTCAACTCGAGAGATTATTCTCGATATAGCTAAACGCCGCCAACGACCGGGATCAGGCTCCGACCGAACCTTCTTATCCACAAGGACAGCTACTATGAAATGGATTAATCTCACACCTATCCTTTCTCCTATTAAATGGGCAGTTATTGGTGCAGTTGCAACGAGGCACTATATGCCTGAACGATTGACCAAGGACTTGGATGTCATTATCAATCGTGCTGATCGTTCAGAAGCTCGTAAGAAGTTAATCAATGCTGGTTTTGTTTTCCAAAATGAGTTGACGATCGGGGGAGCTGTGTGGCTCGCTCCAACGAAAGATCAAATTGATGTGATTGAAGGAGATCAACCATGGCTGGAGGAAGCATTGCATGAGTCGCAATCGAATCGGGATCAACAAGGCTTGCCAATCCTACCGTTCAGATTTCTTGTGCTTCTCAAATTTCAATCAGGACGAGTGCAAGACCTTGCTGATATCACCCGAATGTTAGGACAGGCAGATGATTCTACGTTAGATAAAACACGACAAGTGTTTCAATCCTATGAACCAGAAGGCATAAGAGATCTTGAAAGCATGATCACACTTGGAAAATTAGAAATGGGTAAGTGTTGAGTGCATCGATGAAATATCGGTGGATTGCATTTTTGTTTTTCATTTATGTTCCTGCCGCATCTGCTCACGATTTCTTTCTTTTCCCTTCATCATTTCATTGCAGGCGTGGTGACTCTGTAATAGTAAGAATTCATGTCGATGATGTCTTTCCTGGAAAATCTACAAAGTGGAATTCCAGCCGAGTTCTACGTTTTGAAGCTTGGTGGAATCACCAAAAGATTGACACTCTTAAATATAGCTTATTAAGTGATTCATCAGGTGTTAATGTGAAATTTGAAAAAGCAGGACTCCACATGTTCGCTCTCGACTGGTCAGCACGGCTTATCGAGTTAAAGCCAGATGAATACCGTGAGTACCTTACTTCCGAAGGACTTGACCATATCCTCAACCTTCGTAAGGAACGAAATGAAGAAAACAAACCGGGTCGAGAGCGCTATTCTCGATATGTTAAAACTTTATTAGATTGTCAATCTAGCCGTCAGGAGAATGCCAGCAAAGAAGTGGGTCAAACAATTGAGTTGATCCCGCTGGAAAATCCTTATCACAAAACAGTTGGCGATACATTCCACGTCAAGCTCATGTTCAAAGGAAAACCACTCGCACACGCTTTAGTATCTGGCACATATACTGGCTTTACTGACAAGCCCGATACCTATCATCAATCGGCACGAACGGATAGTAACGGTGTGGTCGGCGTCCATCTCACCTCTGTCGGACCTTGGCTCATTCGTACTGTTCACATGCTTCCACTTAACAATTCGAAAGAGGCTGATTGGGAAAGCTGGTGGGCGTCACTAACATTTGAAGTTAAACAGCAAGAACGGATAAAATAAAAGCATGGGGAAAGAATGTAACACTTTTATTGATATAAAGGCAAAAGTTGATGCGTGTCCAGTAAATGTGGCTTGTACACAGTGCTTGATGCTTGGATACTTGATGTTTTGAGCCAAAAATCCCTACCGCATTGAGCCTCTACCCGTTCGTGTATTTCCAAAATCTCGACCTTTGTCTGTCTTCGGTTTAGCAGACTCACCATCTTCATGTGGTTTTGGAGAGACAGGCTGATAGATAGGAGGATCAGGGCAGGGCGGAGGTGGAGGAGGAAAAGAGGTGCAGTTCAAGCAAGGTGGTGGACTGGGAGGTATATAGATGACGGTTATTATCCTGTTCAACGAGCGGCGAAGGGCTTTCCTTCTGGAACAGTTTCTCATGATAAATTAGGTTGAGGACCATTCCATCCTGATCACGTTCACCTATTTTTGCCTCATGGGTAGTTCCATCATCAAACGTAAGAATAAGGACATCACCCTCAACTCGATATAACCCATGTGCACTAATCAGTCTTTGAGTATTGTTGGCTACATCTTCATGCCGCCCAGACAAATCAGAGAACTCACGACCCTCCGAGAACCAGATTGTGTACTGAACTGTCGAATCGGAAAACGTATACTGACCGTCAAAACGCTGTTCATTCTCGCCGGGATCATCTCGGTGATACGTTATCTGCTTGCCGTCAGGAGAAGTCAAGGTTAATTTATCATTTTTGAGTGTGTATAAGTACGGAGTCTCTAACTCTGTATCATTAATATGGATTCTTCCAGGAGAAAGTTGATAGGTAACCTGTTCTCGGTCAACGATTAACTTGATATCAGACTGGAATACCAATTCCCAT
This sequence comes from Ignavibacteriota bacterium, assembly GCA_016209795.1. Taxonomy (GTDB): domain Bacteria; phylum Bacteroidota; class Ignavibacteria; order UBA10030; family SZUA-254; genus JACQVI01. The sequence goes on along the minus strand of JACQVI010000033.1, from coordinate 3,311 downwards.
TTATCATAGTATGTGTGAAATTCCCAAGGACCTCTTAGCAGCGATAACTCTCGATCGATTGAAAATACATCCTGACTGCGGATTTGGTCTCTGAATGCACAAAACAATAATATGGTTACAAGTATGTAAGTCTTCTTCATGTTGATCTCCTCAGAATATTGGATATGTAAACTCACGACAACAATAATGCCATTCTAAACTCTTTCATATTAAAAGTTGGACTTTGTTACCCGTGTTATTTTGCTGATTTCAACATGACATTAAGAAATGAAGCTTTGCTATTGTGTACTTTTATCTACAAGCCGTGTCAATCTGAGTACAGACCATATTCAATGCTCATGGCTCGTAGCTCACTGCTGATTGTTTTCTCTTCTCATATTTTTTTCATAAATTATATTGACCTTATCTCGAACAATTGATTAAGGAACATAGATGCACAATCTTGACTCTTTCCAAACTAACACTTCAATCAAAGTAGGAAATAGAACTTTTTCCATCTTCTCTCTTCGACGTTTAGGCAAATCTATTGAACGATTGCCAATGTCGTTGAAAATTCTTCTTGAGAATCTTCTCAGGATAGAGGATGGAAAGAACGTGCGACCTCAGGATATTGAAGCACTCATCAACTGGAATCCAACGGCAGTACCCGACAAAGAAATCTCCTTCATGCCAGCAAGAGTTTTACTTCAGGATTTCACTGGTGTTCCGTGTGCAGTGGATTTAGCTGTCATGCGAGATGCGATAGTTCGTATGGGTGGTGACCCGAAACGTATCAATCCACTCCAGCCTGTCGATCTTGTGATTGATCATTCGGTACAAGTCGATGAGTATGGAACGCCGATGTCGTTCAAGATTAATGCGGGGAAAGAGTTTGAGCGGAACAAAGAACGCTATGCATTTCTACGCTGGACTCAGCAAGCATTCAAAAACTTTCGTGTTGTGCCGCCTGATACTGGCATTGTCCATCAAGTCAACTTGGAATATTTTGCTAAAGTTGTGTTCACAAGTCAGGAAAATGGTGAGATGTTTGCTTATCCTGACACACTTGTTGGCACTGATTCACATACGACGATGATCAATGGACTTGGTGTGTTGGGATGGGGAGTCGGTGGAATCGAAGCTGAGGCTGCAATGCTCGGTCAGCCAATCTCGATGCTAATTCCTCAAGTTGTGGGATTTAAACTGTACGGCACGCTGCAGCCGGGCGCTACTGCAACTGATGTTGTTTTAACCGTTACTCAAATTCTTCGGAAGAAAGGTGTCGTTGGAAAATTTGTAGAATTCTTTGGTCCCGGCATTTCTTCACTTAGTGTAGCAGATCGAGCAACGATAGCTAACATGGCACCTGAGTATGGCGCAACGATGGGATATTTTCCTGTTGATAGCGAAACGTTACATTATCTCCGTTTCACTGGGCGTGCTGAAGAACAGATTGCACTTGTTGAGGCTTACTGTAAGGAACAGGAGTTGTACCACACAAAGAGTAGTGTAGAGCCACTGTTTTCAGATGGAGTCGAATTGGATCTTTCTACCGTTGAGCCAAGTCTTGCCGGTCCCAAACGTCCTCAGGATCGAGTTTCACTTTCACAAACAAAAAAATCATTCCGTCATGCCCTCATCGAGATGTTGGAAGCAAAAGGTGAACAGATCAATAAAGGATCCTTAACGACGTGGCTGGGTGAAGGCGGAAGCAATGCTGAAGTAGCTGTCCAATCCAAAGTAAATGTCGGTGTAAAAAGCTTTTTGAAATCTGTATCTGTAAGGAAGAACGGTACCGAATTCCAGCTCTCCCATGGCTCGGTTGTCATTGCTGCGATTACAAGCTGTACGAATACGTCGAATCCATCTGTCATGGTTGGGGCAGGTCTGTTAGCGAAGAAAGCTCTTGAGCGTGGCCTCGAATCAAAACCATGGGTGAAAACAAGTTTAGCTCCAGGATCTAAAGTTGTGACGGATTATTTACGTGAATCTCATTTAATCGAGCCTCTTGAAAAACTGGGTTTTCATTTGGTCGGCTATGGCTGTACAACGTGCATTGGAAACAGTGGCCCACTACCCGATCCGATTTCGAAAGCCGTTCAAGAACATGATTTGGTTGTCGTATCTGTGCTTTCTGGTAATCGCAACTTCGAGGGTCGTATTCAACAACAAGTTCGGGCAAATTACCTCGCTTCACCTCCGCTTGTTGTTGCCTACGCACTGGCAGGCACGATGGACATTGACATTCAGACTGAGCCGCTCGGCATTGGAAAAAATGGTAAACCGGTTTACCTCAAGGATATTTGGCCCTCGCCAAGAGAAATTGAAGAGACGATTCGCCTGTGTGTGAAATCGGAGATGTTCAGCCGACAATATTCGAATGTGTTTGAAGGTGATGAGAATTGGAAGAACATGCCGGTTCCAAAAGGAGATCGGTATGTGTGGGATGAACAATCGACTTACATCAAGGCTGCGCCGTACTTTGCAGATATGCCTCTCGAGCCTTCACCACTGAAAGACATCAAGGACGCTCGAGTGCTGGTCATGCTTGGAGATTCGGTAACAACGGATCACATCTCACCTGCGGGATCAATTCCAGCGAAAACTCCTGCAGGGCAATACTTGATCTCCAAAGGAGTCAACCCGAAAGATTTCAATTCGTATGGCTCTCGACGTGGTAACCATGAGGTGATGATGCGAGGGACTTTTGCTAACATTCGACTTCGCAATCTCCTCGCACCCGGCACCGAAGGCGGCTGGACAATTCACCATTCTTCCAAAGATCCAATACCCATTTATGATGCAGCGATGAAGTACAAAGCAGAAGGAGTTCCGCTCATTGTCATTGCAGGTAAAGAATACGGCTCAGGATCGTCACGAGACTGGGCAGCGAAAGGTCCTCGACTTCTTGGTGTCAAGGCTGTCATCGCTGAAAGCTTTGAGCGCATCCATCGCAGTAACCTCATCGGCATGGGTGTCTTGCCTCTTCAATTTGAAGAAGGGCAGAATCGCCTATCGCTCAATCTCACAGGTTTCGAAACCTATCACATTGAAGGAGTTGCAGAAGGAATTCACCCCGGAAAGAAACTCAAGGTTACCGCTCGTGAAGTAAACGGCAAGACTAAGTCATTCACAGTCATTAGTCGTATCGATACGCCAATGGAGGTAGATTATTACAAGCATGATGGGATATTGCAGTATGTGCTGAGGACACTGGTGAAAAGCAGAGACTAAAGCAAGATAGGTACGACGCACTTGAGAAGTGCGTAACACATAATTTGTCCTCAATATGCATATTGCTGCCCGACAAATATCCGCTACTTTCTTTACTT
>JACQVI010000032.1 GCA_016209795.1 Ignavibacteriota bacterium | reverse complement strand
TTGCCGAGTGGGGTGTATTACTACAGATTGACTGCTGGTGCGTTCACTAATACCAAAAAGTTATTACTGATTAAATAGTATCAAATGATTTGAGGCAATTATTAGATTTTAGAGCATTTATTAACAGCACATTGAGGGTTTTATGAAACAATTCATGTTTTTCTTTTTACTCTTCACAAGTCTGAATAGCTTATGTGCGCAGTGGGTGCGGCATCCAGGAATGGTAGATAAGCAAATCTATGCATTGGTTGCAGATGGAAACACGTTATATGCAGGTACGAACAATGGGGTTTACCGGTCCTCACACAATGGAATCTTCTGGAGTGAAATAAATTCAGGCTTGCCTGCACAGAGGACTGTCCTTTCTCTGCTTAAAAAAGGAAATACACTAATAGCTGGGGTGAATTACAATGAGATTAAGTGCTCTTTATTTTTCTCCACAAATGACGGGTTGAATTGGGCAGCCGCATGTCCGACATTTATACCAATTGTAGCCTTGGAACAAACGGGAAGTGCTATTTTCGCCCTACAGGAGCCGGTACCAAATTGTTGGTACTACGGTCTTCTTCGGTCGCAGGATACCGGAAAGACATGGCAAGAACTGCTTTACTCTTGCCACAACGGTCTAACAGTTAACAATCTCGGCATCTTTACCACCGGTCTGGGTGCTGTATTTCGTTCTACAGATGATGGTGAGACATGGGCGTGGACACCGAGCATTGAAGGCATTGGCGCATTTCCGCTTACGTTAGGGATTCGAGATTCTGTGATTTTTATTGGCACTGATAAAGGCATTTATACACAGTTGATTGGTGATTCTGTTGCTACCAAGAGTTCTGAAAATATTCCGATAGGAGCAAACATAAAAAAATTTTCGTTTAGCGAAAGCGTGATCTTTACTGCAATCGAAAGCAGTGGAGTCTATCATTCCACGAATTTTGGATCTTCATGGTACCCTTTTAATGAGGGATTCTCAGAATACATCACACCGTACACTTTACTTGGAACCGATGATTTCCTATATGCAGGAACAGACAACGGTCTTTGGCTCCGTGCGCTCTCAGATTCAGCATCTGTCATTCAATCGGTGATGAATGTTGGATGGAGTCTGGTATCTCTCCCAATTTACACATTTACTTATGAGAAAACCTCTCTGTACCCCAAAGCAACCTCTGATGCTTTTGCATACGCAATTGGCTACGTTCAACAAGATACATTACAACAAGGGAGAGGATATTGGATAAAAGCTACAGTTCCTGAACCTTTCTTGTTGCTTGGACACAAGATAACCTCTGATACAATCGTGGTCTCAGAAAGGTGGAACCTGATCGGATCGATTTCAAATCCAATATCGGTTTCGACTATAGGAAGTATGCCCGAAGGACTGATTACATCAGATTTCTTTGGGTACGAAAATGGAGTTTATGTTACATCAGATACAATTCAACCGGGGAAAGCCTACTGGGTAAAGGTGAATCAAGATGGCAAATTGATTCTTTCATCCGCCTTTAGCATATTCACGCCGAATCGAATACGGATTGTCCCCATTGACGACTCTCCGCCACCACCACCTGAAGGTCTGCTATCAGAAAGTCATAAGATTCCAAGAGTGTTCAGACTTGAGCAGAACTACCCCAACCCGTTCAACCCAGTGACAGTTATTAGTTTCCAGTTGCCAGTTTCCCGTTGGGTAAGGCTGAATGTCTATAACCTACTGGGTCAGTCCGTAAGAACACTTGTCGATGAAGTTCAGGAAGCGGGATACAGGTCGGTGGAGTTTGATGCGAGTGGTTTGCCGAGTGGGGTGTATTATTACAGGCTCTCTGCAGGCTCTTTCTTAGATACGAAGAAGCTGCTGTTGATCAAATAGTTTCAATAAACACAAAGCCTCGAAGGGGTTTCTCTCAGGCTTTTTTGTGGGCAATGTAGGACTCTCCGCCACAGGCGGATCAGCCTGCGGCTGAGAACCTGCGACCTTACGCGCCTGCCCGCCGAATGTGTGGACGATGTAGGGTTCGAACCTACGACCTTACGGACCCGCCTGACTGGACTTTGGCGGTTGTGGACGGTGCAGGACTTGAACCTGCGACCTCTCGCATGTGAAGCGAGCGTTCTACCACTGAACTAACCGTCCAGTCAAAGTCGGGCAGGTGTGAACCGTACGCTCTAACCAACTGAGCTAATCGTCCAGAAGCAAGCGGGTGTAAGGCGTACGCTCCGCCGGAGGCGGACATGTCCAACCGGCTGAGCTAAGCGCCCAAAAGCACCTCCAATCTACAAAAATCTTCCTGAAAATCAAACCTCTACACTTTGTTCCTCCATAAAATACTCTTTGATTTTTGCTGCGATTTTTTCGCCAACAATCTCTGCTATCTGTTCCTCAGTAGCAAATTTCACTCCCTGCACCGACCCAAAGACTTCCAGCAACTCTTTTGCCCGTTTTTTCCCTATGCCTTCGATGAGATCAAGCTCTGTTTGTAGCGTTCGTTTTTCTCTGAGCTTACGGTGATAGGTAATGGCAAAACGATGAGCTTCATTGCGTATCTGTTGCAATAATCGTAATCCCGAGGATGTTTTTGGAATTGACTGTGCTTCCGATGTTTCAGGAATGAACACTTCTTCAAGACGCTTTGCAAGCCCAATGACGGGGAGGTTTGAGAGCTCTACCCTTCTCCCCTGCTCCCTTTCTCTATTGTTGTCAAGCACCACAGCTATTTCTTTTCTCAGTCCCAACTTGACTAATACTTCCACTGCAGAAGAAAGCTGTCCCTTACCGCCGTCAACTACTATTAAATCAGGAAGCTCACCTTGCTCATCAAGCAATCGTGAATATCGTCGTTCGATGACTTCTCGCATGCTGGCAAAGTCATCCGATCCAGCTACAGAGCGAATCTTAAATTTCCGATACTCAGATTTCCTCGGTCGTCCATCCATGAAGACAACCATCGATGCAACGGAATCTTTACCCTGAATATTCGAGATATCAAAACACTCAATCCGTCGAGGTGGCTTGGGAAGACGAAGGTCTCGCTGCAATGCTTTTACCGAGTGAGGAATGTAATCCTTCTGTTTCGCCTTTTGAATCTTCAACGCATCAAGTAAGAACTGTGCGTTCGTTTTGCACATTGCCATCAGCTTAGCTTTATCGCCGATTTTGGGAACGGAGATTTCAACAGCTTGTCCTCGTTTCTGCATAAGCCACTGCTGAAGTGTTCCAGCATTATCGACTTCAACAGAAAGGAAAATCTCTTCCGGGATATCTTCTGCTTCAAGGTAATAATGCTCAATGAACTGCTCGACAATCTCCTCCTCAGATTTATCCTCAACGCCGTGCATATAGACATCGTGCCTGCCAATAATTTTCCCATCACGAACTTTAAACACGACTCCGCAAGCATCGTCGGCTTCAACTACAACTGCAAAGAGATCCCGATCTGCCATTGCTGAGTCAATGACTTTCTGCCGCTCACTGTACACGCTGAGTTGCTGAATCTTATCCCTGAGTTCTGCAGCTTCTTCAAAGCGGAGTTGCTCTGCGGCTGTGTTCATTTTTTCTTTCAATACAGTCACCAAACTTGCAGTTTTCCCTTTCAGCACTTGAGCCACTTCGTTGATCATTTCGTTATATTTCTCACTCGAAACCAATCCTTCACACGGTCCCTCACATTTTTTAATATGATAATCAAGGCAGACCTTAATTTTGCGCTTTCGTATAACCTCATCGTCAATAACATAATTGCAGCTCCGAACTTTAAAGATTTCACGAATCATTTTCAGTGATGCACGCATCGTGCCAACATCGGTATAGGGACCGAAATATTTCGAGCCATCTCGAATGATACGCCGAGTAACGAAGACACGAGGAAACGGCTCGTTTGTGATAACAATATATGGATAGCTTTTGTCGTCCTTGAGCTCAACATTGTAATGTGGTCTCAACTTTTTGATGAGTGTAGCCTCGAGTATGAGTGCCTCCACTTCAGAGTCTGTCACAATCAGATCGACATCTGAGATTTTTGAGATCATTGCTGCCAGTCGTGGATCAGGACGCTGGAACTTGAGAAAATACTGTCGAACACGATTTCGGAGATTCATCGCCTTTCCAACATAGAGCACCTTTCCCTCAGAGCTTTTGAATTGATAGACTCCAGGCTTTGCTGGTAAGTTTGCTAACTTCTCGTCGAGAGAAATCCCTTCATTGACAATATTGATCGAGATATCGATCTTCTGTTGATCCATAGCAATCTTCATCACCATATAAAAGATAATTGAAAATGGATAACGAAGCAACTGCATTTCATAAAACGTTATGCTTCACGAAGCGCTACGCATAGTGAAGTTTCGTGTAATGAAGCTACAGATAAGATATCGTCAATGAGAAATGAATCTTAAAAGGACTATTACTTCAAAATACTACCTCTACTCTCAACCCATTCAATGTTGGAACAATCCGAAATGCTGTACCTTCATGAACAAAGTCGTTGAGCTTTACTGCTGAAACACCAAAACCTGTCCCAATAGCAGTTCCTAAGAATACGTCAGATAACCAGTGCTCATCGTGATAGATGCGAGAAATTGCGGTCAATGCTGCCAGCGAATACAATCCCACGGCGGCATATATGTTTTTAATGCGTTCAGCAAGTACGGATGAGACTGCAAAGGCGATAGTAGCATGACCCGATGATAGTGAGCTTGTTTCAAATTTGAATTGAAAGCCCTGATAGCTGTATGGCCCCTCTTCAAGGTACGGCTTTCTCCTTCCTGCTACTGACTTAAGTACAGTTGTGGTGATACCTGATAATGCCAGTGCCTCAACGAGCATCAAGCCAGTTAAACGAACATCGGAAATCTGAAAAGCCAGTCCACCAAGATAGAGGACTCCCGAGAATGCAAAAGCATTTACTGCACGTCCATAGTGTTTCCCAAGTTCAAACAGATTGTCAGATGAATGAGCTTGATTACGCATAGCAATGGATCGTATTGATTCATCGACTGTAAATAAAACAGTTGTTCCTACAATGATTGTACTTGCGGTTAACCACTCTTTTTTTGAAAAGTGGGTGGGAGAAGTTAGAATATCCCCACTATGATGCCATAGTGCCGTTAGATCAGAAAGAATTATTGAATTGTGTGAGGCGGATGAATCTTGTTGTGAATACGAGCTTGGGCAGAGTAACACTGAAATGACAAAGAGGTAAATGACGAGCATTGGGTATTCGTTCACGATTTCAGTTTCTGACTTATCTCTATCAAGACTCCATTGGTCGACTTCGGATGAAGAAATGCAATTAAATATCCTCCTGCACCTCTCCGAGGTTCTTCATCGATGAGCTGGAAGCCTTCGGCTCGCAATCGTGATAGTTCGGCTCGAATATCGTCAACTTCAAATGAAAGGTGGTGAACACCTTCGCCGTGTTTCTGGATAAACTTAGCAATAACTGAGTCTGGCGTTACTGCTGCAGTTAATTCGACAGAAGTGCCATCGATACGAAAGAATGCTACTTTGACCTTCTGGTCTTCAATAACTTCATTTTCGACATTCTGGATACTAAATAGTTTTGAAAAAAGTTGTACCGATGCTTCAAGGTCTTTGACTGCAATACCAACGTGAGAAAGCTTTTTAATCATAGAACGGAAATTAGAATTTTGCAAGGAAGTGATTTTTTTGGGTGTGGAATGTCTCAAGTAAATCTTTGCCATTTGCTATCAAGATTCCAATTAACACCAATCCTGCACCGGTGAACACTCGAGGAGAAAGTTTTTCATCGAGGAAGACTGTCCCCAAAATGACTGCCAGCACTGGTGTTACCAAGGAGACAAGTGAAAGGTATACAACCTGAACTCGCTTCAATAGCCAGAAATAGACAATAAACGTAACAACTGTACCTAACGTGCCAAGATAGAGTATTGACCCCAAGCCTTTATCATCTAACTTGATCTCGGAAAAATCTTCAAACAGAAACGCCATGAGGTACATAATTATCGTACCAATAATCATACCACCTAACGTGAGAATGATTGGACTGAGGTGTGTGCTTATTCGCTTGATAATAATTAACGACGTGCCTTGCATAATAGTGCTTAAGAGTATTGCTCCCATAGCGAGTGTTGCTGTCCCACCAATGTGAATATCTGACCAAAAGATAACAACTATGCCTGTAAATCCCAAAATAATGCCAATAATTTTTGGCAGAGTGAGTGGCTCAGAAGGTATGAACAAATGTGAGCCAATGGCAACGACAAAAGGATAAACTGCAAACAAGATGGAAGCAAGCCCGGAAGCAATATGCTGCTCACTCCAGTACACCAAAGCAAACGGAAAGCTAAATGACAACACACCAAGAGCAGTATAAGAGAGGATCGAGGCTTGGTCGCTAACGAATTTTTCCCTCCGAATTCGCAGAATCACCAAGAGAATGGTTATGGCAACTGTAAATCGTATTGCTACTCCGTAACAAGGTGGAACGCTGTCGAGGCCAACCTTGATCGCAAGCCATGTTGATCCCCAGATAAGGGAAATCAAAACAAAACCTCCGGCGACGAGTAATTTTTCTGATCTCATTCCGAGCTTAGCTTTACAAAAGAATAATTAACAAGACCAGAAAGCAACTTTGGATGGAAATAGGTTGACTTTTGCGGTAACGTAAATCCAGCTTCAGCTACTCTACGGACTTGCTCCACACGTGTGGGATTCATAAGAAAGACAGCCTGTGCCTGACCCTGCATGACGCGCTGGATCGCTTGAAGTTCATCTCGCTCAAACTCGAGATAGAAGTTCTTTTCCTGTTGTTCATCCAGAATATGAAGAAGATCCTTTAAGATAAGTTTATGAAGGAGATAGACATCGAGCTGCATGACAAGCTCCGGCGCTGCAGCAGATCTGATTGGAGGTTGATGTTTGAGGGTTAATAAGAAAAAGTGGGGTGCTTGAGTTACGACAAGTCCAAATGCATGCATACTGTGTCTGTGTAATTGATTCAGCAACTCTGTGGCATCGAGTTGATTATTAATATCAAAAAAAGTCTTCAAATCTTTAAGTAGTTTTTGAGCATCGAAACCCGGCAAACTGCGTATCAGTCGATGTGTTGGAAAAACTACTAAGCCCGGATCACTCATGTTTGTGAAGAACATTGGAACAAAGTTATACGGCTCTTTGCCGGTATGATTGGGATTTGTTAAACGCTGTGCATCACGGTAGAGTAACGCGGTTTCATACCGATGGTGTCCGTCTGCAATAAGGACTTTCTGGCGCTTAAGAAATTCTGCAAGAGTCAATATTTTTCCGCTTTCTATCAGTTTCCATAACCTGCTCTTCACGCCTTCGAACTCGACATCGCAGAAAGGAGTCTCATTCATCACGGGTTCAACGATGCGATTGACTATTCCATTAGGATCACTATAAAGAGAAAAGATTTGACTGAACATGGCATGTGTTGCCATGAAGAGTTTGAATCGATCGTCCTTGGGCTTCGAGAGCGTTTTTTCATGCGGAAAGATTGTGCCCTGCCCAAACTCTTCAAGTTTACACGCTGCAATGAATCCACGGCGTTCTACTGTTCTCTCGTCAGGTAAACTAAATGTTTGTGAAAGAATATAGAGTGCAGGAACTTCGTCAGCAATCAGAACCTTTTCACTTCGCCACTGTTGGAAATACGCTGCTGCTGATTGATAGCGATTTTCTTCTCGACCTAAAATAAGTCGTACAACGTTATATGGACTCTGTTCATACAACTCGGCTTGTTGTTCAGGAAAAATAACATCGTACGGAGGTGCAACAACTTTTGCAAGTTCAATTTTTGAGAGATTATAGAAAATACCCCGAAAAGGTTTTATGTCGGGCATGAAGAACGTTAATAGTGATCAGTTATTTGT
>JACQVI010000037.1 GCA_016209795.1 Ignavibacteriota bacterium | reverse complement strand
GCCTCGAACTCCACTTCCTGCTCTCCCTCATCTAATAATTCGCGATCGAGCAATGTTGCGACCTCCTGACCCAAGACATTATAGATCTTCAACGACACCAAACTGGAAACTGGCAACTGAAAACCGATAACCGTTACCGGATTAAACGGATTCGGATAGTTTTGATATAAGTTGTATGTCAACGGTGTCTCTCCTGAAGCTATTGATGGAGATGCGATGATCACAGGAGCCACACCGGGAACTTTGTGAAGGAACAGCACTTCTCCTATCCGCTTCGTTCCCGTTAAACGAGTTTTGGTTGAGAAGCTGATCGTGTCCACTGAATCCGCAAAAGCAGCATTGATCTTGCGCAGCACGTTGTACAAGCTATCCAATGGAGGCGCCGGTCCCTTCGACGTCAGCGTCAGACACGAGACCAGTGTATCCGCTTTTCTGAGGATCTCATTCACCATCTGACCATTGAACGGATTCGATGGACTTGATGGATCGTCAAACATCAACTCACCTAACCCTATTGGAAATTTACCTGTAGCGCTTGCGGCAACGTTGAGTTTCAGTGCGAGCAATTCCCCAAACAATTTGTTGTTCTGCTTTGTTGGAGGTAAACTCGATTGCTGGCTTTTGATCGAGTCTCCCGTGATGAATCTGTTTAAACACTTGGACGCCTGCACATGCTTCAATCCGCTCTTCTGATCGAGGAGGGATTTCACGATATTGGAATACTTCACGATTCTCACTGAACTTGCGCCTTTTTCACCTTTTGGGATGCCAACAGGCAGAGGAGCTGTAGCAGAGAAAATTGGTGATGGCTGCCCAAAGCCTTTGGGGAATAGTTCTTCACCGACATTGTGCAGATTTGGTTTAGGTAATCCAAGCTGTTGGTCGTCAATCCGACTACTACCATCAGGAACCGAGCCAGAAATTTTCTCCGTTGCGCTCTTGTTTAACCACTTGTACTTCGGCTTGGGAATTTTACCCTTCAATCCCTGCCCATCGATCTGAATCTCAGAACCGGGTTGTGGCGGAGTCGGATTGAAATCGAATCGCCATTTCTTCCGCTTATCACCATCAACAGGTGTAGCTGAAAAGGCGATAACACTATCCTTCACCTTGGACGAATAAATAGTAAGATCTTTGATGGGAATAGCAAATGTCAATTCTAACACGTGGTTGAGCTGAGGGGCAGTTGGAACATCAAGACTAAATTTAAAGAAAACCTTGTCAGGTTTCCGCTTGATTGCTTTTCGCTTCCCTTTGGCATCCACAGCCATTGCCCAATCTTCGTACTTCGCAGTTCTGTACGTCGTGCTATCGAGGCCATTGCCATTCACTATAACCGTATCGGGCGAGCCGGTTGCATTGTGTGTGAAAATAACGTTACCCGTTCGTGGGCCTGTTGCACTCGGAGTGAACGTAAGATAAAATGTTCGGCTGCTATCTCTTGGAATACTGTCGGAAGTGGGTGAAACACCAAAGTCACTATTGTCCGAGGCTACCATCGAGATAAAAACGGGTCCGGTTCCGGGGTTCGAAACAATGATACTATCAGTCTTTGGTACTCCAACAAACTCATTCCCAAATGAGAATTTTGAAGGGGTGATAGAAAATCCTGCGACGGGTTCATTCACAAAAAACGTCTGCGAGTTTGAAGTCCCTCCACCGGGTCCCTGAGTAAAGACGGCAATCTCATAGGTTCCCACAGTATCCATATCCGAAGCAAGAATCAGCGCATGAAGTTGTGTTGAGCTAACATAGGTAGTCACCCGATCACTTCCGTCTAGACGAACAATTGAACATGGCATGAAATCCGAACCGTATATTGTCATTGTAAACCCGGGATCTCCTACCGTCTTCTTTGCCTGTGCAAGACTCGTTGTAGCAGGAATAGGATGCGCGGTTCCAATGACGAAATTATTATCGCTGGAGGTTTGAGAAGCAACAGCCATTCCTGTGACACTGACTTGAAGGTGCGTCCCATTGATCTTGGTCTCAGACAAACCTCCGCTGCCTGGCAGTGCATCGAGTGCAGTGGCTCCTGCTGGGAGAGTAATCCTGACATTGTATACGCTGTCTTCAAGATATCCAAAACTATAATTCCCACTGCTGTCCGTCGTCGTTGTGGCTACTGTGGTTGTGTCGATATGGAGAGTCACCGTTACAAGAGAGACAGGAACGCGATCTCCTGTGGTCGTCGTATCTCCATCGCAGTCATCAAGAACGGTCCCCTGGACACGATGGTAGAAAAATGTCGTCTTCCCGATCCACGAACCCCACGTTAAAGAGCCTTTTGCCCGCATCCCTATAGGCCATGCAGCGCTTTGAGTACTCGCCGTTTCTGAAGGATCAAGGGAAATCCCAAAATAATCTCCCCAGCGAGAAATGGAGCCGCAATCGTAGGGACTGCTTCCAGACTTTAGCAACGAACTAGCTTGAATACCGGCATCAGATTTGCGTTTCCCGGAATACCATGCAGAGGCAAACTCACCAGAATTTGAACGTCCAAAAGAAAAGTACGCAGTGCCAGCTACATCAACCGTCACTGCAGGATAGTAATAATAGAGAGTACCAGCACCAAACGTCTCATCTGTGACGAGAGTATTTGTGTTTGTGTTAATTTTGTAATAACGTACTGCACAGACATTATTACCGTCAATATTCATTCCGACGCAATTCACCGCATGTAAAAATCCGTCACGCCACACTGGATCATGGGTACGAGCATCATTGGTGTTGATCGGGTCAGGGCAGAATTTTTGTGGAGCATCGGGTGGAATGCCATAGCTTGTTACGGAATACTGTGTAACTTTCGTCATCACTGGCGTTGCGGGAGCTCCAGTAATTTTGTACAGTGCTAGTGCAGGTCCTGTATTTGCATTGATGATGAGATATTCCGTTGTTGTGGGTGAGAGGGAAAGCACCGGTTTCAATGTGAATTCAAAAATGCCGGTGCCAGGCGCACCGATAAAATCGACATATGCTACAGGAATGCCATCATACATCGCTTTTTTATCAACAACGCGAGTCTTCACATACTGAAAGCTGTTTGCTGGAAAAGTATACATGTTTCCTGTCATATACAGTGCATTGTCGTCAATACCTAATCCAGGAAAATCCGCCCAGTTGCTGGTGAGTGAATCACCTCCATCGATCTTCATATCAAAGAAGTATTGATACCACCCGCCCATCGCGCTTGAAGTCTGCGAAACAGCTACATAATACCGAGAGACGCCTGTATTAGTGAGATAATCATACAACATAACGAATCGGTCCCGCTGGATATCGTAAAGGACCTTGCAATCGAACAGATTGTCCCCAACACCAAAAAACATGAAGGCACGAGTACTAAGAAGAACAGTACCTGTCTTATTTTGAATACGGATCGTCGTGTTTCCCACTGAGACGACATGATCGGGACCGACCGCAACCATCACATCACCGGGAAAGTAAGAGTCCTGTGTTGTTCCTTCAAAATTTACTCCCAAAGACGGAGCCAATGGCTCTGGACTTATCGCACTACTCGGATCAATCGTCAGCGTGCCCGGTCCCTGAAATGGCGGCATTGGAAGTTTCTTCATTGAATCGATCTCTGCATCTGTATACTGTGATAGAGGGTAGCGAGATTCCCTGCGCGGTCGTGTTCTTGCTGCACTCGACTCTTCTGCTGCAGCAAGATCGAGGATAGAGGGTATCACTTTGGGATGAACATAGGTACGCGAAGGAATTCCTCGCAGACTTTCTTGAGAATAGCCACAGTCGGATGTGAATGCGATGCAGAGTATTAATACGCTACAAATAGTCGGTAATCGTTTCATGATGTCCCCGGTGGAATAGGTTAATAGTAAAAAATGAATTGAAATTACCTTCAATATAATTTAGTCTTGGGAGAGAGTCAAGACTAAACAGAAACTTTTTATGATGTTAAGTTGACGCAAAAAAGTTGTTAACGTGGCTTATTCGATTGCGAAAAGCTCTCGACTTGAAAAGAAGAAATTTATCTCAATTTCTCCATTTTCTGGAGAGTCTGATCCGTGTACAATATTTTCCCCTTTGTTATCTGCATACAGTTTCCTGATCGTCCCCGGTGCAGCTTCTTTTGGATCGGTCGCGCCAATAAGTGTTCGGAAATCGGCAACAGCATTTTCTTTCTCAAGTGCCATCACAACGCATGAACCTGAGCTCATGAACTCTACCAGCCCGTCATAGAACGGTTTCCCCTTATGAACAGCATAAAACTCTCCTGCAGATTCCTGCGTCAGTCGTATCTTCTTCATGCCAAGAATATTGAACCCCGCTTTCTCGATGCGGGCAGTAACTTCGCCAATAAGTTTTTTCCTGACACAATCGGGTTTAAGAATTGCTAATGTGCGCTCTACCAATATTCCTCTCCTTAATAATGCAATGGCAATTTTCGATTTTTATATTTTGGATTTCAGATTGCTGATTACAGATTATGGTTAATTGGTTAATTGGTTAATTTGATTGAGTCAATATTCCAACATTCCATCTTACTGCTTGGTGCTCAAAGATCGGCGTTTATCCCGCTGAAAGCGGGACTTTCCGGTTCGTCCCAAAACGTTCTTCACCGTTTCTCCAATGAGCGCAGGACTATCGACAACATGGATACCAGCTTCGCGCATGACCTTGATCTTTTCATTTGCCGTGCCTTTACCACCAGAGATGATCGCGCCGGCATGACCCATGCGTCGTCCGGGCGGAGCTGTTCGTCCAGCGATAAAACCAATAACAGGTATCTGGAATTCTTTCTCTACATACGCTGCAGCTTCTTCCTCAGCAGTTCCGCCAATCTCACCAATAATCACGACTGCATCTGTATCGCCATCGTCTTTGAAGAGGCGCAGTGCGTCGACGAACCGCGTCCCCACAATTGGATCACCGCCTATGCCGATACACGTCGATTGTCCAAGTCCCAATTCCGTGATTTGCCAGACGGCTTCATACGTGAGTGTTCCACTTCGTGAAATAATGCCAACTCTTCCCGGTCGATGGATAAATCCAGGCATGATGCCAATCTTACATTGTCCGGGTGTGATGATGCCTGGACAGTTTGGTCCGATCATCCGCGTGCCGTTATTGAGAAGATATGCGTATACCTTCACCATGTCTCGTGCTGGAATTCCTTCAGTAATCGTAACAATGAGTGGAACGCCAGCCTCGGCAGCTTCCATGATGGCGTCGGATGCAAAGGATGCAGGTACAAAAATCACTGAGGCGTTTACGCCTTCATTCTTTACAGCATCGGCAACCGTGTTAAACACAGGCACTGATTTTTGAAAGGGAAACTGGTCACTCCCTTTGTACTGCAAGCCACCTTTTCCAGGCGTCACACCAGCAACGACCTTCGTCCCATAATCAATCATCTGTTGGGTGTGAAATGTGCCTTCGCTGCCAGTAATTCCCTGCACAACAACACGTGTGTGTTGATCGACGAGGATGCTCATGGAATCAATGAAAAATTAAAAATGTAAATTTTTACTTAACGTACGTTTTCGTCAAATAGAAAACAACCTGCTCTAAATCCTCTTGAGGTGCCTTTAATCCGTTGGAGACCATACGGGCAACAAGCTCGGCTGCTTCCTTCGTCGACGAAGGCGGTGCATTCTCAACGTTTGACAGTTTATGACATTGCGAGCACGTTGTTTCAAATATTAGCTTCGTCGTCATAACATCAAAATTCTTTGTCAACGCTGCTTCCAACATCATTGGAGAAACCATGATGTCTGACAAAGTTTTCGCTTGCATCTCCTGCTGGCGCTTTCGTTGGAAGCCTTTCTGCAATTCAGGCGATATAGCTATGAGATATGCTGCGACGTACCATTGTTCCTCCTCGCTGATCGGCTCAATGATCGAACGTTCTGCCATGCGGCTTACTGTTTGCACCCAGCTATCTGGCGTTCGAGGTTTGACAAGTACTGTTCGGAGATCATGGCATTGAACACACTTTGATAACAACACATCTCTTCCTTGCTTTAGTGCTTGAACTGCTGCTAACTCCTCAAGGTTTCTTTCAGGTGGAAATCCTGCTCGAGGTAATAACAATTTGACGCGCTCGATGTTCTCTTGACTGAATGCCGATCCTCCAACAGCTTTTTGATGTAAATACAACTCCTTCAACGCAAATGGCACAGACAATCCGATCAACAAAAAGGTACAGATAAACAAGCCCGTGCCAAGAAAAGGAACCAACGTTGATTCAAGATGCTTGAAGAATCGAACGATTGCAAGTTTGGCTATCAAGATAATTCCAATTGCCATACCTAACATCAGATGTGCAACAGTGCGTGCTGGAAACTCGACTTGATAATGCCACAACCGTGGAATCATCTGAGACATCAGATAAATGTAAATAGCTGCATACACATAGCCGATGAGATGATGCAGCAACATGAGCTTGGGTGGTGCGGTGCTCTTGAGTCTCTCATGGTCGAACGGATAGCCCCAGAGATGGTACATCAAAAATGTACCACAAGCACTCAACGCAAGGAAGACAAGGCCGAGAATTGCATTAAAAAAAGTATCCATCATCGTTCATCGCTTTCTAAAAAATCCGCCACTCGTAAAATCGTCTCCTCATCAAACTGCTTTCCAAGAATCTGTAAGCCAATTGGTAATCCCTGATGATCTTTCCCGCACGGGATACTGATTCCCGGAATACCCGCAAGATTTGCAGACACAGTATAGATATCAGAAAGATACATCGTTAACGGATCGTCGACTTTCTCTCCGATCTTGAATGCGGTCGTTGGAGATGTCGGTGTAATCAGGCAATCCACGTCTTGAAATGCTTTATCAAAATCTTCTTTAATCAACCGACGAACTTTCTGACCTTTACGATAATACGCTTCGTAATATCCTGCAGACAAAACATAGGTGCCGAGCATAATGCGCCGCTTTACCTCATCCCCAAACCCTTCGCTGCGAGATCTGGTATACAGCTCAATGACATCTTTAGCACCTTTTGCCCGTCTGCCATACCGAGCACCATCATACCGCGCTAAGTTAGACGATGCTTCCGCTGTTGTCAAAATGTAATACGCTGCAATTGTATATTCGGTATATGGCAACGAGACCTCTTTAACTATCGCACCGTGCAGACGAAGGACATCGACTTTCTTCATGATAGCATCGTTGATTTCTCTATCAAGCGCTTCGGTGTAGTATTCTTTCGGAAGGCCAATCCGTAATCCACTTACATCACCTGTGAGACTTTTTACATAATCAGGAACTGGAACTTGCGCTGACGTCGAATCGCACGGATCATGACCTGCAATGACCTTCAGAACGCGCGCAACATCGCTCACACATCCACCAAATGGACCAATCTGATCGAAAGATGATGCAAAAGCAACTAAACCGTATCGCGATACCCTTCCATAGGTAGGTTTCAGACCAACTATGCCGCAGAACGCTGCGGGCTGCCGAATCGATCCACCTGTATCCGAACCAAGTGCCGTCCACGCCATGCCGGCTGCTACAGCTACTGCAGAACCTCCGCTCGAACCTCCCGGTACACGTGTTTCATCGATTGGATTGAGAACGACACCATACGCACAATTTTCTGTAGACGACCCCATCGCAAACTCATCCATGTTTGTCTGACCGATGATAATGCCATCGGCACGATTAAGGCGTTGGATGACTGTTGCATCATAGGGCGATTCAAAATGCTCAAGGATGCGTGAACCACATGTAACCATTTTTCCCTTGATGCAGATGACATCTTTGATTGCGATGACCATGCCTGCAAGTTCACCAGCAGTTCCTGCAGCGAATTTTTTGTCAATTTCCCTTGCACGTTTGATCGCCTCGTCGGGATAAAGGGAGCGAAAAGCATTTAAGTGTTTTTTCTCTTTAACGTGCTGTAAATACTCTTCGACGATGTTTTCACAGCTTGTCTGCCCGGAGACAAGTCGCTTCCGGAGAGTGTCAAAATCTTCCAGTGAACCAATCTCCTTTTGAATGAGGGTGGTTGAAATGAGAAATGATAGAGGCGAGCACGCTCTCCATTTACGTTGCTCGCTGCACAGCGATGGTCATGTACCGATGTGCAGAATGAATTTATGTGCCTTCGATCTTCTTCGACTCGTCAGCTTTTTCAACTTCATCCTGAATGTCCCGCGCAGCTTTGCGGAACTCCCGCAAACCTTTTCCAAGTCCCTGTGCCAGTTCCGGGATTTTCTTCGCTCCGAAGAAAATGAGAATGATCAGCAGGATGAGGATGATTTCGCCTGTGCCTATATTTCCGAACATGGTAATAGTCCTGTAGTCATCTATGAATCAGCGAGTTGTTCATGTACAACAAAACTCTCAATCAGAGAAGAAAAAATTTTCTGACCATCTGTATATCCTAACACTGTATCTGCCGCTCGCTCAGGATGGGGCATAAGCCCCATGATATTGCCTGCCTCGTTGATGATACCCGCAATGTTATTGCAAGAGCCATTGGGATTCGAGGCTTTCGTGATGGTCCCACCTCGCTCACAGTACCGAAAAAGAATTTGTTTATTATCTTCAAGTCGCTGCAACGTTTCATCATCAGCAAAATAGTTTCCTTCACCATGTGCAATGGGAATACGTAAGACTTCACCACTTTGACATTGCGACGTAAATCGGGTATCAGCATTTTCTACAAGCAGGTTCACAACCTTACAAACAAACTTTAATCCTTCATTGCGCAGCAGAACACCCTGAAGGAGTCCTGCTTCACACAATATTTGGAAACCATTACAAATACCGATGACAATCCCACCCTGTTGAGCAAATGAAACAACTTCTTTCATAACGGGAGAAAACTGTGCTATCGCACCGCACCGTAAATAGTCTCCGTATGAAAACCCTCCCGGCAAAATGACAACATCGGACCCCTGCAGCGATGAATCTTTGTGCCAAAGAAATTCTGTATCCTGATGAAGAATATGCTTCAGTACATAGTAGGCATCGTGGTCACAATTGGAACCCGGGAAAACTACAACACCGAATTTAGGCTTTGTCATGGCTTCGTTAGATTTTTTATGCTCAAATCCTCATCCAGTGCTAGAGCTTTTCAACTGAGTATAAAAAGTCCTCCATCACTGGATTGGCAAGCAATTTCCTGCATGCGTTTTCCGTGACGCTTTCAGCTTCTTCTTTACTGCTGGAATTGACTTTCATTTCGACATACTTTCCCATGCGAACTTCACTGACAGCATTCATACCGAGACTGTCAAGGGCATGGTGAACCGCTTTGCCTTGGGGATCGAGAATCGATTTTCTAAGTGTAACAATAATTTTCGCCAGATACAAACGATCACCATCCAAGATTAAACGTCTATGCCAGTCACTTCAGTATCTTGTCCTTCTTCCACCTTTTCGACAGGATGGAGTGCATGTTGAATAAAATGCACAATATACCGTAACGGTCCTGTAGCTACGTAAAACACAAAAAATGGAAATAGTGCACGTCCTTGTGTAACAAGGATTGCTGTCAACCCAGCGATACCAATTGTGAAACGCAGCGGATGCTGCTTAATGCCATACTTAGTGAATTTCGGAACATTATCATACTTAAGAACACTAATCATAAGAAATGAGATGCCAGCAACCATCGGTGCAAGGATGGACGCTTCAATGCCCTGAATACCAATTCCCTCATGATAAAACGTTTGAATGAATGAACTGATCGTGACCGCTGCTGCCGGTATTGGGAGACCTTTAAAGAAATCCTTATCATAACCTGTTACTTGCGCATTAAATCGAGCTAATCGCATTGCACCAAAGACCATCGGCATCGCGCTGACGATCATACCAAGCCCCTGCAAGGTATGCAAGTGAATACTGTACACAAGAAATGACGGCGCAACCCCAAAGGAAACAACATCAGACAACGAATCAAACTCAACACCAAAGTCGCTGTAAGATTTCGTAATCCTTGCCATGATCCCATCGAGAGTATCAAACAGTGCAGCCAGAACAATGAACCACGAAGCGAGGATATATGCCCCTTGCGCAGTTTCGACAATCGCGCGAAAACCACAGAAGATATTCAATACGGTAAACAGACTCGGAACGACAGCGCGAGTAATTTTCATTTAGACTTCCACGGAATTATTCTGGAGTTGTTTCTTAGACATCGATGAAGAATCTATGAAAACGTGGCAAGAATTGTTTCACCTCCAACAACACGATCGTCGAGTTTCACTTTTAGTTGTATCACGTTCGGCATGATGACATCGACACGAGACCCAAACTTAATCATACCGAACCGTTCCCCCATTCTTACTTCCTGACCAAGGGTAAGATCCGCAACAATTCTACGTGCAACTGCACCAGCAATTTGTTTGAACAAAATTTTACCATTATTGTTTTCAATCCCTATTACTGTTTGCTCGTTACGCTCCGAAGATTTTTCATTAAAGGCAACAAGGTAATCTCCCTGAACATGTTTAAAATATCCTACTTTGCCTGAAACCGGTAAACGATTCACATGAACATTCAGCGGTGACATAAAAATGCTTACCTGTACTGCTTCTTGATTGAGATATTCTGGTTCAAAAACTACTTTCACAAGTACAACTTTCCCGTCAGCAGGTGAGACAACGATATTGTTTCCTTGTGGTGTACTCCGCTCGGGGTCACGGAAAAAATTCAACAACAGGATTGTTGCTATACACAGAGCACCAACAATCATGTATCGTAACCACTCGGTATTGATGAATGTGAACACTAAGACAAGAGTAACTCCCTCGACAAATAAAGATTTCAGGACAACACCTGTACCGTATTGACTGATCACCTAATTCTTTCAATGAGATTAGACTTTTAATTTCAAACGATCCCGTAGCTCAGAGATGCTCTGAAAAGCATCATCTCGATCGAGAAGAAATCTATCTTTTTCTAACTGACCGTTTGTACCACCATCGATGAAATGACAAGTAAGCGGAGAAAGTTCGTCACTGAGCAGGATTTGATTTTTGTGCCGTCCAAATTCGAGTTGTAAATCAGCAAGAAGCAGTTGCCTCCTATCGCACAGACCTCTAAGAACTGCATTCGTCTTCGAAGAGATACGATTGATCTGTTTGAATTCTTCAGGTGTCAGTACACCAAGCATATAGAGGTGATATTCGTTAACCCACGAGAGAGTTCCATTGCATGCATAATAATGTTCAATCACCGGAAACTCAAGTGCACGTCCCGATTTCAATCCGAATCTTTTGACTAAAATTCCATTAGCATAATTGAAAATCTTGACTGTAATGTGAACTCTTTCCGTTTGCTTGATCATCATTTCAGTCTCGGAGAGCTTACTGACGAAATGGGTTGGAATTTTAAAACCATTGAGGTACTCAAACAAGTAAGAAGAAATGTCATTTCTCAATGCACAAAGGTCTTTTGTGTTGATTCGTTTCTTTCCATTCTCAGGGGCGTGAGCTGTAAATTCTTGAATGATGTGGTCAGGCTTTACGGAACGATAGAAGCTTTTTCCTTGCTGCTCCCCGATGACTTCACGTCTTCCAGACTTCGAAACCCTTAAGGGTTTCTCCTCAACAAAGACTTGAGTTTCTTCCTTCATTATCTACAAAATGACCCTCATCGACATTTCAAAATAACAAAAATACGAGTGAAAGTCAACAACACCCTAAAATTTAGTGTGCTTTATAAGCATTATGACTTGACTTTGTGTGAAAAATCCATGACTTTCACTAAGGAACGATAGGGTATCTTTTAGAATCAAAAGGACATTTCACTTCAAAATTTTTTACGGTCAACTATACTTCTTTAAGGGTGAATTCATACGAAGAAAAAATTGAACGTTACATTCGATGGGCTCTGTTCTCTTCCATAGTTGGCACATCACTCGTCTTTATTTGGAACGTCAATGATAGTACATTCTTGAAACTACCGCTTGTGTTTATTTTCTCCTTAGCTCTGCTGGCTTTTTTACTGTCTGTTGCATTCACAAAACAAAAAATTCAAGTATCACTCTCGTTAATTCATATTATCTTTGAGGGGTACATCGCAGCCTCGGGTGTTTCGCTGCTGCATGCTGCCAATATAAGTCTTGGTCTAGAAAGTTTACTCCAGCTTATCTGTTACTTTGTCGTCTTCAGTGCCAGTGCACAATACCTGACCCATGGAAAAATCTTCCAACAAACGATCTTTGTTCTCCTTATCGTGACAGGACTGACATGTGCAGTGCCAGTTGTTACCAGTACGATAACCGCCTTTTCTGGGGAACCAACTTACTTTCAGGAACTGCAGATCAGTTCAACACTCGGCAACAGATCCTACTTCGCAGGTTTTCTGATCATGATGGCACCAATTGTTTTAAGTCAAATTCTTGCAACAAAAAACTATCCAGTCAGACAGGTGTTGCTCAGTGTACTGGGTTTGGTTATGCTGTACCTCATCATTAAAACTGGAAGCCGCAGTGCATGGGTAGCGTTAACACTGAGTAGTTTGCTCATGGTGATATTGAATTTCAAATTATCACGAACGCGGTGGCTTGCCCTGGGAAGCGTTGTCATCATTGTAATTCTCACTGTAATCATATTTGGTGATGTGCTTAAGCAACGTCTCAGTACAATCTTAGATTTCGGTCCCCAATCTACGATAGCACGACGGTATTTCTTTTACGCAGGTGCATGGAGAGCATTTCTCGATTCTCCAGTGATAGGTCATGGCGTTGGAAACTATCGTGCTTTCCTTCCAAAATTTCGCTCATCCGAATATTGGATGGTTCGTTCTGAAGATATCGTTCCTCACGCACACAATGAATATCTGGAAATACTTTCTGAAACTGGAATCGTCGGCTTTCTCTTCTTTGGTGGAATACTTTTTCTTTATCTGAAAGCTGTCAGACACGCTCTAAAAGAAACCAATGGGCATAATCGAACTATCCTCGTGGGATTGCTTTCAAGCATTGCCGTTACATTGATCGATAACCTTGCAAGCATCAACCTCCGCACAGTTCCTGTTGCTCTTCTTTTTTGGATGATCATCGGTATATCGTTTCGGTTTGTCTCTACAAAGAATTACACATTCTCAATGAATCTTCCTAAACAACTCAGCAAACTACGATACTTGCCAGTGTTCATATTTAGTGTGTGGCTGGTATCATATATACCTCATCTCGTAAACGGGTATGTTGCTGAACAGAATTTCCTCGAAGGAATCCTCCTCCGATGGCAAAACAACATCGAGGCTTCATCAATAAAACTCAGACAGGTGATCTTGAAAAACCCTAACCATGCAGAAGCACGCTTGTACTTGGCTTCAAGCCTCGCACAGCAAGCAAGCTATAAAGAGGCATATGATCATGTTAATCTACTTTTGAAAAAAAATCCCTATTATCCAAAAGCGAGAATTATCAAAGCAATCTGTCTCTTTGAATTCGGAGATACATCAAACGCTTTCAATCAACTCAATGAAGAGCTTAGAATCGAAAGCAGTCCACAGGTATTCTACTATGCTTCATATTTTGCCTATCGTCTCAATCAAAAGGATCGAGAATACGAGTTTATAAAAACGCTTCTCACTAAAAATATCCAGAGCGGCTTTACGGATTATGCCTCTGAAGGAATACAACGCTTTACCGAGCTTTGTAGTGCACAAACTCGTAAGAAAGAGTGTCTGGAGTTATTGAGAACAATCAGTCAAAAGTTTTCAACCGATTCTCAACTTCTAAGCGTTATTGGAGAAAGCTATGAACAACTCGGTTCCCTACGCGATGCAGCGGCAACCTATGAACTGGTTTTAACTCTCGATCCAAACAACAAGGAAATCGAATCCCGTTTGAGGAATATTAAACAAAGTGCATACGGACAAAAGTCAAAATAAATGTTGAGCTTTGCAACTCAAATGATAGTTCATTATATTATGAACGCCTTTCGAGAATCAATTTTTCTTTTAGATGATTGCCCGGTGGTGTAATTGGCAACACACTTGACTCTGGATCAAGGTAGTCGAGGTTCGAATCCTCGCCGGGCAGCAAACACATTTCTTAGTTGTAAATCATCTCATCACAGCATTTCATGTTGTTTATCCCTCTACCCCTTTTTTCGAAAACAACATTGAATGAAAATTGTCTTCATCATTTTAATCCTTAAAATAAAGAGCAATACTCAATAAAGTTGTTAAACTT
>JACQVI010000031.1 GCA_016209795.1 Ignavibacteriota bacterium | reverse complement strand
TATTTAGTTTATACATTCGGCCGCCTCAGTTGCAAGCCAGATGTCCTAACTTTGCACTTAAGATTTGAGAAATTTACTGACATCATTGCGGTTTAAACTTTCATGATAAGACTGATTACTATAGCTTTTCAAGCAGTCGTAACAAGCCTTTTCACAAGTACATTTTTCACAAACTTCTTGTGCTTCTTTTACAACCTGTTCCCAATTATAGTAACCTTCCTTTACGAACCCTGAACCGCCGGGGGTACGGTCATAAAGGATAATCTCAGCGCCAGTCCTATTGTTTTTATTAGCCTGCCAACGCCAAGAGACACCGATATCGGATGAGTCAATATCCAGAGCAAGACACAAACCCCTTTGCAGAGCAAAAGCTAGCGATTCAACAGATGGAGGGGCCGTAATTGGACGGGCAATGAGACAAAAACTCTGGAACTGATGACCATAGGCTAACGGCTTTGTCCAAGGTTGCTCGTTTGTACAATCCATTGATCCCAAGGACTCCCTAAGTCTTTTATGTTTCTTGCCTGCCCTAAACCCATGTTTCGGTTCACTCCAGCCACAAACCGGGCAAAGTATGAATCCTTCATTTCCAGGTCCTTTGTTGTATCGAAATAAATTGCCTTCTTCACTCAACGCCAAACGGAACGGCCTAACATCATGAAATCTAGTTTCCTCAACAGAATCAATAAAATGCGTTATCGTTTGTCGTTGCCGAATCAACGTACTTCGCCTATGTCTTGCCCCACTCTCGCTACTTCTGCTAACTCGCACGCTAAAAGCAGAAGGTTCAACAAAGGGATCGATATATTGTGTTGTAATTGCCCGTTGGCACACAGAACAATTTCCACCAAGTGGGTCCTGTGTGGGTGAAGTGCGTATTTGCTCACAACTGGGACATTTTGAATACCACTTCCGTTCAGGTTTATCCGTCTTGCTTGCCACATAAAGTCCTGCACTTGTGAAAACCTTTTTGTGGGCGATGACTTGTGCGCCCGGGGCAAATTCTGCAATTGCAATACCGCGGTCACGACTCAATTCAACATCAGAGTCACGCGACCAACGATTCCAGCCAGTTTCCAAGGTTACAACATCCAAAGGAAATGCATAGCGCGGTAGGAACCCTCGTTTAGCCAGCACATCTATGATGACATCACGCAACAGATTTTGAACTGCTTGCTCAACATCTCCTGTCGGTAATCCCTGGTTGTATAGTTTTTTACGCTCGTCCATGAGTGCAGTCAGTTCCTCGGCAATCTCTTCAAGAACCTTTTTATACTTCTCGCGTGTCTCTGTTTTAGTGGTATTAAAATCTAGGATTGCAGAAAGCAGTGAACGTCCTGCTTCAGTTTGAAAAATATCAGCTTCGCCTACTTGTTCAAGCCATTGCAAGAAGTCTAAAAATAGATTAGTTGGCCAAATGCGAAACCAGTTATCTGGAATATTCGCTCGCGAACCCAAAGGCAAAAAAGCCGCTAAACTAATTTGTTGTTTTACGTCGCCAAAGGCACGCTCATCAGCAACTTTGATCCGTAGGAATTTTGCAAAGACAACGGCGTTGAAATGTCTCTGAGCGATGAATTTATTTTGCGTAAAGACCGTTGGTGTTCGGACTTCACCTGACATTAGGCGCGCGGGTTCATTCCATGCATCGGCGTCGTATTTCTTTCGGCGGCATAGAGTGACACAGACGGAATTTTTGTCTTTGCCACGACCGGCACGACCAACCCTTTGAACGTAGTTGGCACTTGTCGGAGGCGCATTACGAAGCAGCACCTTTTGGAGATCTCCTATGTTGATACCCAACTCGAAGGTAGTAGTGCTACTGAGTAAGTTAACTCCCTCAGCACGGAACTCATCTTCAATCGTCTTGGCTAAATCCTTGCTTATTTGAGCGGTATGCTCTTCGGATTTCAAAGTGGTGAACTTTGGTTCGCCTTTGTCTGCTACCCATCGGGCGATTATATTTTCCTTCGCTGGATTAAATGGCGAAGCCTCCAACTTTCCTTCGCACTCTTTGCGAGGACAACATTGACGAGCAGAGTATGCAGTCACAATGCCGCAACGGTTGCAAACGTATCGTGATACGGCCTTGATAACAAAAAGCCGCTCATGATCAAGCTTCCAT
>JACQVI010000027.1 GCA_016209795.1 Ignavibacteriota bacterium | reverse complement strand
TTCGTCGCTCCGCTCCTCGCAAAGACTCTCTCTGGGACTTTTTGGACAGCCACTACAGGTCGACGACTCGACTCGTCGAGGTGAGTTCGTTCCCCAGAAGCACTTCCTGCTCAAAGAGGAAAAAACTTTTGCAATAGCTATCATCGGTTTCTCCAGAGAATGTGGAACTAATCCTTGGGAATGGGTAAACTCGTGAAGACAATTGAGCAAGGAAGGACAGGAGATTGTAACGAAGGTTGGGTATTTCCCAGTGAGGTGAGATAAGAAACCGCAAATAAAAAGATTAGAGCATAGAGATAAGCTGCTCATACTCAGCATGCGAGCCGATCCAAAACCATGTCATGACATCTCCCGTTCGTGTGCCAACAGCACGCCATCCAAGACTGATGCGAACCGAATAGACTTGTTCTTTAGCCTGAATGATTTTAAACCTTAGACTTGGGTGTGAAGGATTTTTCTTCCAGATTTTGAAAGCTTTACGAGCTCGTTTTTTTACATCACTCGGAAGTTTTTCGAATGCTTCACGAAAGCATCGAGTTGTTCGTGATTGCATCGAGGGGACTACACATCGAGTGGTCTTGTTTTACCAGCTTTGTATTCAGCCTGAGCTTCTTTGGCAAGCTTTGCGAGTTGAGTTTGACTCGCCTTAAATGACTTCGTCCAACGTTTGTCGTCTTCGAGTTCTTCCAAAATCAGTGCCCCTATCGTGTCCTGAGCATCGGATGGAAGCTGTGATGCCCTTGCGAATGCTTGTTTTAGTAATGTTGTCACAAAAATATACTCCTAAATACTCTGAGTAAAGGTAAGAAAACTCCTGAAGAAAAGAAAGTCAGACAGAGTCTATTTCGAGCGCCAAGGCTCTCACGCCATGTTGTTTATTTCGTTTGTCACAATTCCACAAAAACCATGTAAACCGATGGACGAGGAATCATAATTCTCAGCGGGTTACAGGGTGTACTAAACGCTAATAGATTTGCATTTAGTAGCACCAAACGCTATATTACATTCGTATGGTAAAACGGCAGTATTGGCTATCAAAAATCGAATCTTTCTGGCACAAGCGAAGTATTGTTTGGCTTTCGGGAGTTCGGCGAGTTGGAAAAACATTCCTCAGTAAGAGTATCCCTGAAGCGGAATATTTTGATTGTGAGCTGCCTCGTGTGCGCTCTTTGCTCGAAGATCCCCAATCCTTTTTTGAAGATCATCGTAAGCAACGTATTGTATTCGATGAGATACATCGACTTCATAATCCATCGCAGTTGCTTAAAATCGCTGCAGATCATTTCTCCGATATCAAAGTCCTGGCTACTGGCTCATCAACACTAGGGGCATCAACCAGGTTCAAGGACACTTTAACCGGAAGAAAGACCGAGTTATGGTTGACGCCTCTTATGTTAACCGATCTCCATGATTTCAATAAGACAAATTTGAAACACAGGCTGCTCTTTGGTGGATTACCTCCATTTTTTCTATCATCCACTGTACCAGAGCAAGACTTTCAAGAATGGATGGACGGATATTGGGCGAAGGATATACAGGAACTGTTTCGCTTAGAACGACGATACTCATTCCAGAAATTCGTTGAGCTATTAATGGCACAAAGCGGCGGTATCTTCGAAGCGACCAGCTTTACACGACCATGCGAAGTCAGTCGCAGTACAATCACCAATTACCTCAGGGTTTTGGAGCTTACGTTTGTTGTGAATATCCTGCGACCATTTACCACTCGTCGGGCAACAGAAATAATTGCTGCTCCAAAAGTATATGGATTCGATACAGGTTTTGTCTGTTACTACCGTGGCTGGCACGACCTTCGACAAGAGGACCTGGGACAACTGTGGGAACACTTCGTCCTCAACGAGCTCCATGCAAATTTACAATCACGCCAGATATATTACTGGCGAGATAAACGCGGTCATGAGATCGATTTCATCTTAGCCCAACGCGGCTCACCTCCGATTGCCATTGAATGTAAATGGAATTCAAAAGAGTTTGAACCAACAAATCTTATCGCTTTTGAGCGACAATATCCAAAATCGAAATTCTTCATCGTGTCGAACGATGTCGATCACGCATATACGAAAGAAGTGAGCGGAATAAAAGTAAAATTCGTAAACCTATCGGAACTCATTCGAGTATGTTTAAATCCCAGAGAAGGATTGAAGATTGATAGATTTGTCGAATGATATCGCGTACCAAGAGTCTGTCCGAGAACTACCCAATGCATCCCCCGTCATTCTGTCCCGCCTTTGGCGGGATTGTTCAGAATCTGAACATGGCAATTTAAGCACAGATGCCGACCTGAAGTCCCGCAGCGCGGGATGGCACCAAAGGCGCTCACGTGTCGGCATGACGGGTGGGCATGGTTTTCGGACAGATTCTACGACCCCTCCCTACGGTCGACGACTCTCTACGAGACCGTAGGTCGACTCATCAAGGATCGTAGATCGTAGAGGAGTGACATGTCACCCCGCTGGGGTTTGAAAATGGTGAAAATATTGGAGCTATAAACATTTGACCCGAACGGGGTCATCAAACAGTAGGACGAAGTTGGATGGTGTCTCAATTTCACATGATAGTTCTGTAAATGAAATCCCTTGATCAGACCTCACCTACAATCTGGCGCAGAGCGCCATGGCGCTCGACGAGTCTATCGTCTCAGCGAGTCGTAGACCAGAGGCGCTCACTCTCCCGCTCACTCTCCTGAATAGTTGTTGCATAATTAGTTTCCACTTTGGACAAATGAAACTCAGCGGCTTTAGGTATGCTGCCCTCAGAACTCATCCCCC
>JACQVI010000026.1 GCA_016209795.1 Ignavibacteriota bacterium | reverse complement strand
ACTTTCATGCCTCCCTAAATTATTATTGCAAACAAAAACCCAGGTTGTCCCACACCCCCCATTTTAAAATCCAAATTTTTGTAAAAATTCCTTGACAATCACGCTGAGGATAGGTATAATTTGAAATATAAAAAGGAAGGCGGCCACCAGGTACACGAAACCGTCCTTCAGCGGGTCGTCAAATGCAACAGACATGGCCCGTCGTAAGCTTTGCTTCCGCCGTTCCATGCAGTTGATCCGCCGCCCGTTAGGCATCTAACTAATAAGCTGTTTCAATCCTAGAAGTGGGTTTGTCTTGATATAGGGATTCCCTTATAAAATAGAATGTAGAACAAATGGTTGCATTTGACACACGAATAGTTGGGTGAAAGTCTATAGAGAGAAGTATCATCTAAAGAACAAAGTATAAGGAAGGTGATGTTTAATGGATATTGAGTGGAAATGTGACGGGTGCGGACAAGATTTGATAACTGACAGCAACTATGCTGGGGCAAAAGTAGAATGTCCAAAGTGTATGAAACCACTGATTATTCCAAATAGCGAGACATCAAGGGAAATAGAAGAGAAAGTTATCAATCTGTTCCCCATTACGATGGAAGGTAAGGACGGCTATGTCGACGTATCAGGTAGCCTCATAATTCCACCACAGTTCCAGTCCGCTCACCACTTTTCTCATGGACTGGGGCGCGTATGCATCGGCGGTCAATTTGCAGATGGTTTCAAGGGTGGCAAATGGGGGTTTGTAGACGGCACTGGGAGTTTCGTCGTAAGGCCTGATTTCGATTCGGCTGGTGACTTCTCAGAAGGGCTCGCAGCCGTGGAAATTCGCGAGAGATGGGGCTTCATAGACAACCGTGGAACCATGGTCATAAACCCGCAGTTCTATAACGCTGGCGCATTTGCCGAGGGATTAGCAGTTGTTAGAGAGGCCCTCGAGGGGGAAACAAGACAAGAAGGAGGTATGTGGGGATACATAGACAGGACGGGAACGTGGGTCATCAAGCCGCAGTTCCACGAGGCTCACGGTTTTCATGAAGGGCTGGCATTGGTGACGGTTGAATATTATGCGGGGCTCCAAGCATATATAGACAGAACAGGATCCGTAAAGATAAAGGCGTCGAGGTTTGCTAGCAATTTTTACGATGGCATGGCAAAATTCCAGCCCGGTGAAAAGGATAATAGCCACTATGGCTACATAGACAAGGCTGGGAATACAGTTATTCCTCCGCAATTCGATTCGGCTAATAACTTCTCTGAAGGGCTCGCGGCCGTTGGGATGCGTGTGAAGGCCGGGTACGATGTGTACGATGAGATACAGCGGTATGACTACAAGTGGAGGTACATCGACAAATTGGGGCGGACAGTGATTGGGATTCAGTTCTTGACGGAGCGCTCTGATCATGTTGGAAGATTCTCCGAGGGACTGGCGTGGGTCTGTCCCAAGGGGAGTGGTGGCAAATTCGGCTATATCAATCGGTCCGGAAACATAGTAATCGAGCCGCAATTCGATTTCCCGGGGAACTTCAGAAATGGACTGGCAGGAGTATGCATCGGGGAGACGATAACAATTCGTAAGACCGGCTACATTGACAAGAAAGGGAAATATGTCTGGACGCCCACGAAGTAGGTCGTTCATCATTCAGAAGCAAAGACGAGAACACTTCGCGCGAATGTCGTCCTAGGAAATATGCGAACGTCAGACAGCCATGATGCCGGAAACCGGGACCAGCGAATCAATGGATGCAGTGGATGGCTATTCCGCTGGCGCTCCATACCCGTTACCGATCCTGTCGTTCGGCAATGAAAATGAACCTACTTGTTGTTGACAAATACAAAAGTTTGTGCTATATTTCAAGTTGGAAAGTAAAAAAGAGGTTGTTGAGGGCAAAATGAACAAAGTTAATTTAGTTGAAAAGGAAGTTAGGGATTTCACAAACGAAGAGCTCGCAGCTTTCCGCAAATGGTTTGCTGAATTTGATACTCGTATGTGGGATGTCCAGTTAGAGCGAGATATTGCTTCTGGCAAACTTGATTTCTTGGCAGATGAAGCATTGTCATCGCTCAAGACTGGAAAATGTAAAGACATTTGAAACATAAAGCCTCTCCTCGTTTTTGGAACTGTTACCATGCTCTGCCAGTTGACATTCAGCATCAAGCGGACCAATGTTTTAAGTTAATGAAATCTGACCCACATCACCCATCAATTTATTTGAAGAAAGTGGGACGCTTTTGGTCGGCTCGCATTGGTTTATACTACAGAGCGCTTGGAGTGGATACGTCCGAAGCAATTGTTTGGTTTTGGATAGGTTCTCACTCAGAATATGATAGGTTAATAGCCTAACCATTCACTCCAGCCGACCGCTTTCAGCGGCGGCCGAACCATCGGATGCAACAGACATGGCCTGTCGTAAGCTTTGCTTCCGCCGTTCCATGCAGTTGATCCGCCGCCCGTTGGGCGGAATGAAGTAATACACTATATTTTGACTTTTTGACGTAAATAGAGT
>JACQVI010000030.1 GCA_016209795.1 Ignavibacteriota bacterium | reverse complement strand
TTTGCACAGCATAAAGGTTATGCTACGCCGCAACATTTAGAAGCACTTCGAAAACACGGTCCCTGCGAAATCCATAGGAAAAGCTTCCGTATGCCAGCAATCGTATTGAGCAATGAATAAGAGAACTCAAGGCACACTTGGCGAAGACCTTGCAATTGATTATTTGGAGAAAAAAGGTTATCGTATCCTCGAGCGGAATTTCCGCTATGAGCATGGAGAGATCGACATTATCGCAGAAGACAATAGTGTATTGGTATTTGTTGAAGTCAAAGCTCGCCGTTCAAAGCTCTTTGGTGAGCCAGAGGAAGCTGTAACCCCTCGAAAGCGGAATCAGCTTCGGAAAACTGCTGATGGGTACTTGTTTATGAATAATATCGATGATCGAGAATGTCGCTTTGATGTTATCGCCATTGAGTATGAAAAGAACAGACCTATCATTCGACATCTGATAGATGCGTTTTAGTCCATCTACTCTACACTTGAATCCTGAATCTTGTAAACATGAATCCTTTATCTCAAACTGGCGCCTTGCGCCATGGCGCCACAGACGCTCACCCAAACCTCTAAGCCCAAACCTTTATGAGCTTACCACTTCTTGCATTTCTTTTTTTGTTGTTGTTATTCATTGCCTACCGATTGTACGGTGCCTGGGTAGCACGGCAGTTTACACTCGATGACGCAAGGATAACGCCTGCACATGCACTCAAAGATGGTGTTGATTTTGTTCCCACGCGTCCATTCTATCTTTTTGCGCAGCACTTCTCTGCCATAGCAGCAGCAGGTCCGATTGCCGGTCCCATCCTTGCCTGCCAGACGTGGGGCTGGTTGCCGTGTGTGCTGTGGATCAGTCTTGGAGTTGTGCTCATTGGCGCGGTACACGATTTCAGCAGCCTCACAGCTTCTGTCCGTCATGGTGCGCGCTCGATTGCAGACATTGCTCGTGAACATCTCGGCTCACGTGCAGGATGGGCGATGATGGCGTTTATCTGGATCGCATTAATTTATGTCATCGTTGCGTTTGCGGATATTACTGCATCAAGTTTTACAAGTCGTATTCAAGAGCTTGAAGGCGCAAGTATCGATTTCAATCCCGGGGGCGCAGTTGCCTCGGCAGCTGTCATGTATCTTCTCTTAGCCGTTGTCATGGGACTTGTTCAGCGTTTTCTGAAGCCGCCGCTCTGGTTGGTAACCATCATTTTTGTGCCTGCTACGCTGTTCGTTGCTTGGCTTGGGACACAGCTATCAACGCTTTTACTGCTCGATGTAAAGACGTGGGGTCTGTTGATTCTTGCATATTGCGCCGTTGCATCGATTGTTCCTGTTTGGTCGTTATTACAACCAAGAGGCTATCTGGGAGGGTTTATTCTCTACCTTGCGTTAACGCTTGGGATTATCGGTGTGTTCTTCGGCGGATATGAAATTAAGGCTGAAGCATTTACAACGTGGGACGTTGGTGGAATGACAGGCTCGCTGTTTCCATTTCTCTTCGTCACGATCGCTTGTGGCGCCTGTTCTGGTTTTCATGGACTTGTGTGCACCGGCACTACCTCCAAGCAGGTCGACCGTGAGTCGCACATTCAGCCCGTGGGATATGGCGGCATGCTTGCCGAAGGTTTTGTTGCGCTGATTGCACTCGTGACGATTATGATTGTCACGCAAGACGAGATTAAAGGACTCAAGCCCGGCACAATCTACGGAAACGGTATCGGTAATTTCATGACGCTTATTATTGGAAAAGAAAACCTCCCCTTTGCCATCACGTTCGGAGCGATGGCATTTTCAACGTTCGTCTTTGATACGCTCGACGTGTGCACTCGATTGGGGAGATACATCCTGCAGGAGCTGTTCCGTTGGCGCTCAAGGGCTGGAGCTGCTGCGGCAACTGCGATTACGATTGCCTTGCCGGTCTATTTTATTACTTTGGCAGAGGAAGGCTCGTGGGTGAAGTTCTGGACGTTGTTCGGTGCGTCCAATCAGCTTCTTGCGGCGTTGACGCTGCTCTCAATTACAGTGTGGCTCTACCGCACTCGCAAGCCCGCCTTAGCTCGGAGAGCGCCGGCGGGCAAGCCCGCCAAAGGAACGTCGGCGGGCAAGCGGATTTGGTTCACACTTCTTCCGATGCTTTTCGTTTTAACTATCACACTCTGGTCGTTGGGAGGATTGACGATAGCTAATCTTCAAGCCGCCAAAGGATTGAGCGTGGAGATGATTAACGCTTTTGCAGCTCTTGCATTAATTGTGCTCGCACTCTATCTTGCCGTAACAGCGTTGATCAAGGTAAACATGGAGCGCAAGAGTGGATTAGCTGCTGAAGCGGTATAACGGCTCGCAGTTCAAAGCCTCTATGTATCCTTGGATGACTGATCGGGGAGCCGCTGTAAGTTGCGTACGAATCCTTCCTTTGTTTGTGTCATTCGTTTCCACGTTTCGCGCTAACCTCTGAGTTCGACGGGCGGGACATTTCGCTACTGAGCTAACTATACAATACCTTAAAATATAGGATCTATTAAGCGACGCTGCCCACCAATTGGGATGACACTATTACTCTTCAGTGCTCAAGAATATTCGATAGTATCGGCCTTTGTTATCTCTTGCTACTCCATCTCCTGTCTGGAGATCGGGAGAAATTCTGTAGAAGACGATCTCAATCACCGTTCCATTCTCGCCAACGATGATTCCCGTTCCTACCGGACGGGCTTGCGAGTACTTGCTAAATCCATACGCGCCCGGAAAGTCATCAGGCAGTGATTCATCAGGACTGAGTGTCTTGCCTTCTTGTGCGTATCGAGGGAGTTGTCCACCCAAAATAGGAACACGATCTAAGGAGAACACATACTCACCTTGAAATTGTTCGTTCTGATCGCCTTGGGAAGAAATTGTCCCATGGTCTCGTGATGTGGGATGCAGGACAACCTCGATTGTAGTACCATCTTTCAAATCGTATAATCGGAGTGGCTGAACGACCTCTGGCATTATGCAACCAGCTATACCGATGAGAAGAGAGCACGCGAAAGTTGCGAATATGGTGATTTTCATAAGAGATTCCTATCAATAGTTTGACTATGAATGACGATCTTGTTTTCTCATGAATTGGTGGCAATGGCGCATCGAGAACTCTTTAATCATTTTCAACTGTGTTACCGCTTTTATGCGCTGTTTGCATCGTGTCGTGTAACACACTCATTTTTTTGTTGGACTTGAAGACCGATCGAAGTTATCCATTTCGAGAGCTATTCTCCACCGATCGACTTGTTTCTTCCAAAGGAACATGACCTTTCCTGAGGCTAAGAATAATTCAGTTGTGTCAGCAGCATGAATTTCAAAGGTGCCAAATTGGAAGGCATCTTGGCCGCTTGATGAGACATTGATCCCTGCGGAGGTAATCCGAAGGATGAATGGATTCGCCAGAGCACTCTTCCATCGCTGCACGATTGCGTTACGACCTCGCCTCACCTGTTGATTCTGTAGCAAGCTCACTGCGTCGTCGGTGTAAAAATCACCCATCGACATCGTATCCCGTGTTAAGATTGCCCGCTGAAAGTAGTCGAACCGCGAGGCTATTGCGATAGAGTCACCCTGCCCGGTAGGCTGTGAAAACACTGTTGAGGTGACGACGACGAATGAGAAAACGGCGACTGTTACTGGAAATGATATGAAACGCATGTTGGTAAGTGTCATACGCAGTGCCCTTTTCATGTCAGTAGAATTGTTTTTTGCCAGAACGAAAGCCACCAGCTTAGATGCGGTACAAATATACCCCGCCCGGATGACCGTTCGCATTCCAGTCGCCACGAATTCCAGAGCCGAGAGTTTTTCAGTCACGAGTATTTTGATTTCGTGTCTGAGGAGAAAAATAGATGACGTATTCCCTCCGGACGACTCCGGTATCAGGCTGAGAAGTTTCTGAGTCGATGAGTACTACAGCCCCCTCTCGCGTCCAGAACTGAAACGATTTATAGGTTTTCGGGAACGACGCAACTAGGCGCATTCGCAAGCATTTGAAAGCCAATCCTCCAGGAAGCAACAATGTCCCATAACCGTCTACGTATTTCGTGCCGGAACCGGTATCTGCTGATGTCTTGGTGGGTATGCCATTAACGTATGTCGTATCAACTACGACGGTATTTGTTTGGCTAAACTGGGTATTGAACGTAACCGGAAACCTCAACCATTCGTCTGCGGGAATGATATGTTGGTACCACTCTGTTGTGGCAGAGGATAATCTAGCTCTCCCTTCGCGATAAAACTTATTGTTTGAGAATGAAAACACGGGATACACGGTGCCCCCTTCTTCACTGGCGGCCACGGCGTTGGACGGATATCGTGGCGCCAGTTGTGGAATTTGGCTAACAGAAAACATTTCGGAACTATCGTACATGACAAATGGGAGAGTACTGAAATCATAGACGTTTGGCCCACCTGTTCTTCCCACATTGACTGGCTGACTGGTGCTATCCCAAAAAAGTCGCATGGTCCTGCCAGGCGTAAAAACAGCTTCAATCTGACTTTGTGTAATGGTGATCGGCGGCGCTTTACATCCCTCAATAATTATCCATGAAATCAGGACGAGCAGCAAAAAGGTCTTCTTGTGTTGCATGACGTATCTCCTATAATATGAAGAGGGCATTGCGTACAACGTCCGGCAAAATAACGCAATACTTTTGCGAACATCTGATTGCCATTCGAGTGAGCAAAAGTATTGAGCGAGGGTTTTTATTCATCGACCTTTTTGTCCAGTGGCGTTATTTTGCTTGTTATTCGTTCGTGCACGGCGGCATCGTGTAGTGTCCTC
>JACQVI010000029.1 GCA_016209795.1 Ignavibacteriota bacterium | reverse complement strand
GCAAATCGATTCCTGTGTAGTACATAGGGTTCTCCTGTGAGTTTGTGATGAAATCAGTGATTTAATTGAGTAATCAATCATACGAAATTCTCCTGACTCATGGGAGACCTTTTTGGAAATATCACGGCAAACAACGACACTCGCTCATAGAAGATAATTGTGCCCGTTTTGTTCAACAAACAATCCAATGATTCCAACATACGGTCTTACACATATAGCTCTGGCAGTTCGCAACGCAAAAGAATCGTTACGATTTTATAGAAAAGTCTTCGGTGTGAAGGTAACTTACGAGTCAGAAGGCTGGATCGAAGTCCAAACCCCTGGCAAACGGGATATCATATCATTCATTGAGGGTAAACCAAATCCCGGGAAGATGGGAGGTATCGCCCATTTCGGATTTCGACTGAGAAAGCCCACGGATATTCACGCCGCAATCAAAAAAGTTGAAGAAGCGGGTGGAAAGATTTTGGAACAGGGACACTTCACCCCAGACGAACCATACGCCTTCGTAAAGGACCCTGATGGTTATGTGGTTGAGATCTGGTACGAGCCGCGGAAGAGAAGACCCAAGCGCTGAACTGGTTCATCGCGCCCCACCACATTCTAAGTTCTTCCTTAACACCAGTTTCCTGAACAACACACTCACCATCCATATTCCATTCATTAAAAATACATTCAGGAACAAGTAGGCATACAACTCATTCAGCCACGAGCAGACGGCAAGAAGCATAAACTCCGTCCCAAAGCCTAAGAGTCCTGAAAGCCGCAAACCAAATCGGTCGGAGTACCACTCTCCCGAGATTGAAGATTGGAGATTTGGGATTGGAGATTTGAGAAAGAATTTGTTACCCATACACCATTGATCGATGCGGTACATCAATCGGTCTTGCCACCCGTAAATGATAAGGAAAATTTGTTGCAGCCGTAGCGCCACCGGATCGCCTTTGCGATCTTCTTCCGTGATCTCTTCAATAATCCGATTGAGCTTGTACTGATCTTCCAAATGAAAAAACGAGACCTGATAATAGACATGGTACGACACACGCAGCGTAATGCCAAGAAGCGAGAGCACGCCAAGGAGAATCGTCATTGAGGAAGGATGTGTTTGATAGACAACGGATGTGATGGCTCCGAACAGAGCGGCATTCACTACAACATCGCCGATGGAATCGAGGAACCTGCCTCGGCGAGAGTATAGTTCTTTCGCCCGCGCAAGCTGTCCATCCGCATCATCGAGAATATCTTTGGCAACGATAAGCAATCCAGCGATTGCTATTGCGGTTGGAGTATTCTGCATGTATGCGAATGCCGCTATCAAACCAACCACGACTGCTACAATCGTTACATGATTTGGTGTTATCGACATTGGATAAAGAATCCAGACGATCACTGCAGCAAGTGGTCGGAGCAAATAAATGTTAATCAACTCATCTGCATAGTACGATTGAGACTTCAGAGATTGTTTGAAGAACTCGACAGGATGAAGGCGGGGCATAACTAAACCTTGCGAAGGTTCAAAACCTTCGCAAGGTTCCTTCTTTTCTGGAGAAGATAACATGTGCAAAGCCACGCGTTACCAGCCACGATAACAATCCACAAGTACCATTCGATTCTTCCAGTAAGTGCACAAACAATCAAGAAAGTTCGATTCGTTGTTGGTCCCAACAAACTCCACCGGCGAATCATTCGTCCATTTTCTTGACGATACTGATCAGCATCGATGATGGTGTGTGGAAGTTTCATGCCAGCTTGTTTTTGGAGATGCAAATACCATAGATACAATCGGAGTAGAAAGATTTTGATTCTACTCCCCTTTCCTGTTTTCATCTGAAGGATTTCTGCGCTATAACGAATGATCTCGAACTGAAGAAAGTTTTGTTCGCCGCGAGCCACAGCAATAAATTCACTCTGGTAGTAATCAAAGAACATGGGATGAATTCCGCTGCTGATTCCAGCAACGATAACTAACCACCAAGCCTGCGAACCAGCAATACTCAAGCCGATGCCCAGTCCAAGAAAAATTGCCAAACTGATGAGATAGTCGGCAACACCATCGACGACACGACCGAGAAGTGTTCCGCTTTGTTGCAACCTCGCAAGCTGACCATCGGCGCAGTCAAGAATGTTAGTCAAAATGTAGATTAACCCACCGACAACAAGAGCTTGTGATGTTCCAATGGCAAAAAACCATGCTGCGATAATTCCAGTAATGACGGAAAACAGCGTAACGACATTTGGTGTAATCGGAAGTTGATAAATCATTTTCACCAATACAAAAGCAAGGGGCCGATAGAAAACAAGGTCGAAGGTTTCCTCTGCCTCTGGCATTTTCAGTGAGCGCTTGTACTCATCAAACCTTGCGAAGGTTTGCAACCTTCGCAAGGTTAAAGGTAACTTAATCCTCATCAAGTAGATACTTTTTGATTTGTGATCGTGCCATGTCATTTCGATAGTCCTCCACGAACTTGCGATATGCTCTACCATTGTCGAAGTAGATGTTCCTGAAACTCCGATCCGTTAGAGAGTTAACGTCCAGCCCAATCCAGACGCGGTAATCCGAGAAGAGCCAGTCTTCAGGGTTTCTGACAAGTCCAGCAATCACGGGATTTAAATGGATATACCGGATAAGTTGTAAGACATATCGATCTGAGTCGATGCAGATACTCTTTGCTCTCCCTTGGAAGAGAGTACCGCCTATCTTCTGCTGTACGTTGATTGCCTGAGTGTAGGCATTAAAAGTCGTTTGGACGAAACGGCTGATCGAGCCACGCTCGTTCTGTCGAAGCACGAAATGATAGTGATTTGGCATGAGACAGTATGCCATGACCGAGACCTTGTACAGGGTGGAATACTTCTTCAGAAGACGAAGCAAGTAACAATAATTCTCATCGGAGAAAAAGATGGCTGAACGATGGACACCCTGATTGTACAGATGATAATAGTTGCCGTCAATGTACTTAGTGCTCATAAAATCTCCTCACTTGGAACCTTACGAAGGTTTGGACCCTTCGTAAGGTATCTATCAAAATGGAATCTTCTTTTCATACCAATGTTTCGTAACATCAAGCCAGAAGAAAAGTCCTCTCCACTTCCCAAATGGCTCATAGAATTTCTCAATGACTCGGTCGCTTGCCTTCCTGCCATTTTTGTGAATCCCAAAAAACTTCTGACGACACCAGCTATCGATGCCGAGATAATCGTAGCAGCCTAACAACTTCAACAAGTTTGCAGCGGCATACGGACCGACGCCCTTCACGGAACGCACCTCTTTATACAACTCATCGGTTGGAAGAGCGCTTGTCCGCCACTCTTCAATGTTTACTTCGCCCTTGGCAATCCGTTTCGATAACTCTAACAGATAGGGAGATCGATACCCTGCACGAATTTCCTTCCTCAAGAATTTCTCAGAACAGTCCGCTATTGATTCAGGTCTTGGAAACGAGTATCGAGTATCCAGGATCAAGTATCCTAGTTTCTTACAAAGATTTTCCACCATCGTCTCTGTCAGTGCCCAGCTGCAATTCGTCGTACAAATCATCTTGACGACATCCTCGAACACTGTCGGCGCCCGGAGAAGTCTGCCTGCACCAAGCTTTGGAACCCACCTGAACGATCGATGTTTCTCTGCCTCTCGATAAAACTCCGAATAATCCTCATCAAGTCGTAAACACGTTTTTATTTGTTCAAGAAGTTCCTGCTTTTCCTTTTGAGTTGTCGTACTGTTGACAATATGAATAGTGAGAGCTGATCGAGCGGGGTGACTGATTTCAGCAAGGAGAACCTTACCGCTGGAGAATTCAAAGACTCGTCGTAAGGTGCCTTCTTCTTTCTTCACCTCAAATGGCTGGAGCGAGCACCAGCCGTGACTGTAGACCGTGCGCCAGAAGTTGAAATCAGAAGGAACAGGAATTGTAACTTTCACGTTAACTATGATTGGTTTCAGAACTCCGGTGGATGATCAATATCCATCTCCAACTTTAACAACTCGTTTGCATAGATAATA
Organism: Ignavibacteriota bacterium; assembly: GCA_016209795.1. Classification (GTDB taxonomy): domain Bacteria; phylum Bacteroidota; class Ignavibacteria; order UBA10030; family SZUA-254; genus JACQVI01. The sequence continues at coordinate 9,885 of JACQVI010000029.1, read as the reverse complement.
GTGTTGCGCGTTGCGGGGATTTGCATATCCCAATCTCCACGCTTGTTTTTGATGACAGAGCCCCATAGCTTTCGGATTTTCCACGAAGTAAATTGTTCCCAAAACACCCAGCCAAAGTATGCATTACCGTTGTCGATGTAAAACGCAGGGACACGTTCTCCCGGCTGAACATTGACTTGATCGACTGTCGTCGCTCGATAGCCATGCCTTTCTAATTCTTCGATGAACATCGCAGTAAGATCCTTTCCTTCATGGCGAAGCTCGTGCTTGATACGCTTAACGATCTTCCCTTCGATGATCGAGGAAAGAGCATCACGAATCTTTTGATCGCTTTGAAGTGTAATAGCCATGAATACGAGAATAGAAGATGAACGCATTTTATACGCTTCAATATAGAAACCTGTTCTCTGAGAATCAACAGCGTTTATGCTTGAAGCTGAGAAAAACTATCACTATCTTGGACGGCCATGTCATCGAGGACAGGATTTATCTTCCAAGAACGCTTTTTGGATCATGATACTGGTCCAGGGCATCCTGAACGTCCCGAGCGATTAAAAGCCATCGTTCTGCATCTTAAACAAGTGGATCTCTGGAATAACCTTCAGCACGTTATGATTGATCGGGCATCGGAGGAGTGGATACTTAAAGCCCATACACCTGACCATCTGAAATTCGTGAGAGAAGCATGCAAGCGAGGACAGGAAATTTTGGATCAAGGCGATACACACGCCTGCAAAGAATCGTTTGATGTTGCCTTATTGGCAGCAGGGGGTGTGTTAGCTGGCGTTGATGCAGTGATGAATGGCTTGCTGCAAAACGTCTTTTGTGCCGTTCGACCTCCGGGCCATCATGCAGAACGCAATGCTGTCATGGGCTTTTGTCTCTTTAACAATGTTGCTATTGGAGCTCGATACGCCCAGAAAGTCTACGGTGTCAAGCGAGTTGCTATTATTGATTGGGACGTTCACCATGGGAATGGAACACAGGATATTTTCTATAATGATAAATCTGTTTTCTACATCAGCACGCATCAATACCCATTCTATCCCGGGACTGGAAGTCGCAACGAACGCGGCAGTGGTGACGGAGAGGGATACACACTCAACATTCCAATGCGCGCGGGGAGTGGTGAGAAGGAATACGTCGATGCATTTAGAAATGAGATCCTTCCCATTCTCGATGGCTATCGCCCAGATTTGATTATGATCTCTGCTGGTTTCGACGCACATACGGATGATCCTCTTGCCAATATCAACCTCACAGAACAATCGTTCGCGCTTTTGACTTCCATGATTCGTGAAGCAGCGGAGAAATATTGCAACGGAAGGATTGTCTCAGTGCTCGAGGGTGGTTATCATTTGCAGGCATTAGCAACAAGTGTTGAAGCACATGTGAGAGAATTTCTTGCATGAATTCCTAAGTTTCACTATTTTTACATCGCATCATCACTGAGAGAGTCAATGGCAAGAGCTGAAGTCAAAAAATCAAAGAAGATACTTTTTCTTAATGTATGTTCAATTACCTCACGTGTGCTTAGTGGAGTGATGATTGGGATCATGCTGCTCTTTTTCGTCCCAATCGTTATTCCATTTATGGATGATGCTGCCACATTTCGCTTCATTCGCTCCGCTTTAATCGCTGAGCGTGAGATCAGTGCGCTTGTCAAAAAGAACATCCCAACCAAGGTGAGTGGCAAGGATGTTACACGAGTCATTGTCATAATCGGAACGTTCATTTTGAGCGGAGTATGTACTCGAACAAGCCAACGATTTCGTGAGAGGGCTGAATATCTTTTCTACAGGGAAAACTTAGAAGAATGGAAATCCCGTCTTCACCTTTCTGATAACGCGATCATCCTTTCTCCGCTGAACCGCAAACTTGAGCAACTCAAAACTGCAAGACGGAAAGACCGAGAGCAACTGCTCAGAGAATTTGCTGAGATGAAAAAGCAATTAGATGAAATGGGTCGGGATCTCGCCTTCCTTTCCATCGACGTTGTGGATTCTATGGGGATCAAAGAAGGTGAGGAGCGAGCAATTATTGAACACGATTTTCGAGAGTACAAGCACTTCATTGAGCGTACGCTTGCGTCACATGGCTGTGTAAATGCAACGTGGACACCCGACGGTGTCATGAGTTGCTTCACAACTGTTGACGCTGCCGTCAAAGCAGCGCGAGGAGTCCTCAATGGTCTGGACGACTTCAACCGCATGGTAAAAACTATGCGGCGGGATTTTGCCGTACGCTGCGGTGTAAACTCGGGTTTTGTCTATTACGATGAATCGATTCCCTTAGAGGAAATCAGTGATCGCGTGATTGATATTGCAGCCCACATGCAAAAGAATGCAAAACCCAATAGCGTGTGTGTAGCAAAGCCTGTTATTGAGCCGTTATCAGAGCGAAATGGCTTTGAGCCGGCTGGAAGAGTTGTAGATGGCTATGAAGTATATGAGTGGAGAAAGGCATAACCAGTGCTTCTCCAATTATTATCAGCGATCTTGATCCCGCCAGAGGCAAGCGGGATGCTCATTCCAGCGATAATTTTATGTACACGTTGTTTGGTAAAATTAGTTGGCATGGCACTAGCAGGCTGTTGAAAAAAACTCTTCGCCAGTATTGGAACTCATCCCCTCGACGAGTCGAGTCGTCGACCAGCCCCTTCTCTTACAAAGAGAAGGGGAGCGTTCGGCTCGGATTCAACAAGGTCCCTCTCTTCCTAAGAGAAGGATTTAGGGTGAGTTCCTTATGAAACAGGTTTTTCAACATCCTCCTAGTGAGTACGTCGCCATATTGTTCCTTCCTTTTTATCCTCGACAACAATCCCAAGCTTTGTTAACCCATTTCTAATTTTATCGGACAACGACCAGAGTTTTTGTGCACGTACCTCATCACGAAGATCGATGATGAGCTGAATAAGATCCGCTTCGAGTGATCGTTCAGCATCTGATTGCGGCTCAAGTCTCACTGGAATGATGCCAAGAACTGTTCCACCTAATTCTGAAAGTATTGAATCAACTTTTTCTAACAATACTTTGGACACTTTACCTTCTGATAACGCACTATTCACCTCATGGGTTATATCAAACAACACGGCAATAGCATGAGCTGTATTAAAGTCATCATCCATTGCCTCCAAGAAAGCAGATTTGAATCCGTTAAGATCAATTTGTGTGCCTTGAGTGCCTCGTTTCAATCCATCCTTTTTGAGAAGTCCCAGCTTAATGTTGCGCATGGTGTTCATGAGCTTTTCCCATCCTTTTGCAGCACCTTCTAATGCTTCATCGGTAAAGTCGAGTGTGCTGCGATAGTGACTCTGTAAGATGAAAAACCTAATGATCAGAGGATGGTATTTCTTGAACAAGTCTTTTAAGAGAATGACATTCCCTAGCGACTTGCTCATCTTCTTTCCGCCTACTGTCACCAGATTATTATGAATCCAGTACCGGACGAATGGCTTTCCCGTTGCGCACTCGCTCTGTGCAATTTCGCACTCATGGTGCGGAAACTGATTGTCCATCCCACCGCCATGGATATCAAACGTCTCGCCAAGATATTTCATTGACATTGCAGAGCATTCGATGTGCCAGCCCGGAAATCCCATTCCCCATGGGCTGGACCACTGCATGATGTGTTCGGGAGATGCTTTTTTCCAGAGAGCAAAATCATTTGGATGACGCTTTTCGGCTCTGACTTCTACTCGTGTTCCTGGCTCAGCTTCCTCTGTGTTTCTTCCAGAAAGTTTTCCATACTCAGCATCCTTGGCAACATCAAAGTAAACCGAACCATTGACTTCGTACGCATACCCCTTGTCGATCAACGTCTTGATGATTTCAATTTGCTCGATGATATGCCCTGTCGCTCGTGGAGAGATGTCGGGACGTAGGATATTGAGTGTATCCATGTCTTCAAAATAGCTGCGAGCATACGTCTCGGCAATCTCCATTGGGTGTTTCTGCTCAAGCCGCGCCTGACGAAGTAGCCGATCTTCACCTTCATCAAGGTCCCCAAGAAGGTGACCAACATCTGTGATGTTTTGAACGTAGGTGACATTGTAGCCACGATATCGGAGATAGCGAACGATGACATCAAACGAGACATAGCTCTTCGCATGCCCAATATGGGAATGACTATAGACTGTCGGTCCACAAACGTAAATACCAACTCGACCTTTGACGAGCGGTTTGAACTCTTCCTTTGTGTGTGTGAGACTGTTGTATATTTTTAAAGACATTTCTATTCACCTGTCAATTTATTTTTCAGATATCGTTCAAACCAATTGTTCACTCTTTTCATAAAATCCAACTGGTGTGCTCTTTCTGATACCCCATGCCCCTCGCGGGGATATGTTACAAATTCAACCGGTGCACCCTTCCACTTTAACGCAGTATACATTTCCATGCTTTGGCTGATTGGGACTCTTGGATCGTCTTTTCCATGAATGATCAGCGTCGGGGTCTGTGCGTTCTTTATGTGGGCAATAGGCGAGCGTTGCCAGAACAGATCAAAATTATCATAAACAACTTCATTCCAATGCACACGACTACTTTCCCAGAAAATGTCCGTGGTTCCCATTTTGCTGATGTTATTTGAGATGCCCATCCACATGATAGCTGCTTTAAATCGTTCGCTTCCGGCAGTAGCTGCCCAGGCGGAAGTAAATCCACCATAGCTACCTCCTCCGATGCCAATTCGATCGGGATCGGCAATACCCTCGCTCACCAGATAATCAATGCCCGCCAGCATATCGTGAAATTCCTTGCCCATCATATCTCGCTGGTCTGCCATTGCAAATTTTACTCCGCGACCAATGCTTCCACGATAATTCGGATAGAGCACCGCAAATCCTCGACCCGCAAGCATTTGCCCCCAGCGTGAATACGTTCCGAGCCATCCATTGACATCTGCCGCTTCGGGTCCTCCGTGAACTTGCATGACAGCAGGATAGCGCTTTACATCGACATATCCGACCGGCTTAACCAAAACGCCCTCGATGTCCCAGCCGTCAATGCTTTTCCATCTGATGACTTCCTGTTTGCCAAGTTGAAGACCATCAAGCTGTGGATTGAATCTTGTCAATCGCCTGAGCGGTTTGTTCAATACTTTACCATAGAATATTTCATTCGGATGCTGAGGTGTATTAGCTGCAAGTGCCATCCATTTTCCATCTCGGGAGAAACTGGGTGCACCAAAAACAATTATTGGCTGAGTCACCAGCGCACCTATGGTTCTGTCAGTTGGGGAAACTATTTTCAGTACTGTTGATTGACGCTCGATGGCAGTAAACACAATAGTAGCAGGTTTTCCGGGCTGCCATCCAAGCCACGTCGCTGTCCCCTCGTAGTCTGGCGTGAGATTCACACCAGCACCACCAGCGGCAGAGACTGCAAAAACACTTCCAGCAAAAGGATCGTTGAGAGAAATTGCTCCAAGCCAGGCAATCCATTTTCCATCGGGTGACCAACGAGGATGTGTTAATTTGCCGTGGGTTGTTGTCAGGTGTTTCTCCGCTCCACCCTCAGAGGGGATTGTATACAACTGTACTTGCATATACGAGTCGTCAACAAGCGGTGTGGGGGCTGCAGCAATCAGAAGCTGTTTAGCATCGGGCGACCAATCGAAGCCGTGCACCGTTAATGGTTGAACTGTTATCAGTTTCGTTTCTTTCGATTTTACATCAACAACATAGAGACGAGTATGTTTGTAGTTTTGATCTGCAACAATCCAGTCTGTACCATCTTTTTCATCCTGTTGCTCTTCTTTCGTTTTTGGATCGGTCATTGTGTAGGCAATCCTGTTCCCATCGGGAGACCATTTGAATGCGAGAACTGAATTCTCTGCTTTTGTTAACGGAACTGCTTCACCTCCGTCCACAGGAATAAGATGAAGCTGAGTTTTGTCTGATTCGCCTCGCGTTGAAAGAAAAGCTATCAGCTTTCCATCGGGATGCCATTGCGGTGATTTGTCACTTTTTTCATTATAGGTAAAGCGGACAGGTTCGCCACCGGCAACGGATATTCTCCAAAGTTCAGAAATAGAGGCACCGGGTTTCTCGTCCTCTCGTCGTGAACGAGCTGCCTGGAAGATGATCGTGTTCCCATCCGGTGACAGTTGTACCTCAGTAATGGTTCTTATGGTCAGAATTAATTCAGGAGTGAGAACTTTTTCTTGAGAGTATACTCTAAAGCAGGATAGAGTGATAATTATTACTACCATTGCAATTTGTGTGAGATGTTTTTTTACCATGATATTACTCCTTTATGTTGTGTTGAGTGATAATATACGCATAATCAAACGCTATCTCCTTGAGTCGATCATATCGACCAGATGAACCGCCATGTCCAGTTCCCATGTTGCACTTGAGAAGAATGATGTTGTCGTCAGTTTTCATCGCACGGAGTTTTGCAGCCCACTTGGTTCCTTCCCAATACCCAACACGAGGATCATTCAATCCAACCTTGACAAGAATATTGGGATAGTCACGTGCTGTTACGTTCGTGTAGGGGCAGTAGGATTTCATATACTCGTAGTATACTTTCTCATTAGGATTACCCCATTCCAAGTACTCACCTACTGTCAACGGAATCGATGCATCAAGCATGGTGTTCAGGACATCAACGAAGGGAACGTGTGCTACAACTGCTTTGAATAAATCGGGTCGCATGGTGGTGACTGCACCCATCAATAAGCCTCCAGCGCTTCCACCCTCCATAGTAAGCTGCTCAGGAGAGGTGTATTGCTCTTTGATAAGGTGCTCTGCACAGACAATGAAATCAGTGAACGTATTCTTCTTCTTCAGCATCTTACCATCATCACGCCATTCTCTCCCCATATCGCCTCCACCACGGATGTGCGCAACGGCAAAGCTAATTCCACGGTTGAGCAAGCTCAGTCTGTTCGATGAAAACGTCACATTGGATGATGCACCATATGAACCGTATCCTGTCAAATGCAATGGAGTGTTGCCTTCCCGCTTCATTCCCTTTTTGTACACGAGTGAGATCGGTATCTGTTTTCCATCGGATGCTGTAGCGTAGATTCGTTCTGATTGATAGATGGAAGGATCGTACCCGCCAAGTACTTCGGTTTGCTTCATCAATGTCCGCAGGCGAGTATCCATGTTGTAATCGTAAATGGAATTCGGCGTGATGAATGACTGGTAGCTGAACCGAAACACGTTTGTATCAAAAACTCTATTCACGTTATTGAACGCAGAATACACTGGTTCGGGAAATTCGATGTAATGTACTCTTCCTGTGCGCATGTCGGTAACTCTCATCTTCTGTAAACCTTTTTCGCGCTCGAACACGACGTAGTAGTTTGCAAAGAACTCCACCCCTTCAAGCGTCACATCTTGACGATGAGGCAACACCTCAATCCAGTTCTTTTCTTGCGGATCAGCGATTGGAGCTTTCACCAATCTGAAATTCTTTGCGCCCTTATTTGTTCGGATGTAAAAATGTTCTCCATGATGATCAACAGCATACTCATGCTCAGGTTCTCTTGAAAGAATAACCTTGAACGGTTCCATGGGGCGATAGGCAGGAATGTACCGTACCTCATCCGATGTGCTTGCCGATGACACAAGGAAGATGAATTCGTTACTCTTTGATCGATAAGCAAAAATATCGTAGAGAGCGTCTTGCTCCTCATAGATCAGTTCATCCAATGAAGGGTCAGTACCAAGAATATGACGATACAATCGATATGGACGCCAGGCAGAATCACGCGTTGTGTAGAACAATGTTTTATTGTCCATTGCCCAGACGATAGAAACCATGTCTGGAATACGATCAGACAATGGCGAGCCGTCGTTGAGATTCTTGATCGAAAGATTGAAATGCTCAGAACCATTCGTATCGAGCGAGTACGCAAGCATACTCTGATCAGGGCAGACGCTAAATGCCCCAAGGCGCAAATAACGAAAGCTTTTGGCTAACTCGTTCTGATCGAGTATAATCTCTTCTGATGCCTCCAACCGCTCCTTCTTACGACAATAGATTGGGTATTGCTTATCCTGTTCTGTCCGAGTATAGTAGTAGTAATTTTGTTCACGATACGGAACATCAAGATCAGTTTCTTTGATCCGACGCAGCATTTCGTTGTAGAGAGTTTCCTGAAGAGCGATGGTATTCTTCATCATGCTATCGGTGTAGGCATTTTCCGCTTCGAGGTATTTGATAACTTCGGGATTCGACCTGTCTCGTATCCAGAAATAATTGTCAACTCTAATGTCACCATGAAGCGTATCAGCTTTGGAGATGATCTTTGCTATTGGAGGTCTGAGATTCGGCGACTGACCGACGGATTGAAAAACCCATCCTACAATAAATAGTAAAACCACAATTGTTTTCTTATTCATAAGCCCTTGTTATTGGTTAAATGGTTAATTTAAGATTGAATCATTGAAGCACTACTCACAACTCCATTATTCTCTACGAGTCATAGACCATCAATCCATTTCTCCTCAGAAGGATTCCTTCCCGAAGGGACCTTCGGTCGGACAACACCATCTCACAGCTCATTGCTCCATGCTCCACGCTCACCGCTCAAAGCTCACTGCTTACTTCATTCCCATCAATTCCCGTGCACTTTCCAATCCCACTTCCGTAATCTCTTCCCCACTCATGAGCTTCGCGACTTCAGCAACGCGATCTTCGATATCTAATTTACGCATACGAGTAATCGAGCGCTTGTCTTGCTCTATTTTCTCAACAACAAAATGTGTATCAGCAAGACTGGCAATTTGCGGCAAGTGTGTGATTGCGATAACCTGATGGAATTGAGACAATTTTTTCAGACTCTGGCCAACTGCTTGGGCAATTCTACCACTCACCCCAATATCAATTTCGTCAAAGATGAGTAGCGGTAAGCGATCCGATTTTGCAAGAACCATTTTCAGTGCAAGCATGATGCGCGATATTTCCCCACCAGAAGCAACTTTCACAAGCGGTTTCGGGTCCTCACCGATGTTGGTTGAGACGTAGAATTCAACATTATCAATCCCCTTCGGAGTTGCTGCATACCACTCCTTCCCGAGCTTCACAATTGCATAGTCGTCAAAGGGGGTCAGGCGAAGGGCGATCTTGACTTCAAACGTCGGATGAGGAATGCCAAGAGTACTCAATTCCTTCTCAATGGAAGAATTCACTTTTCGTGCAACCTCATGCCGTTTTCCGCTCAATCGTTGTGCGAGGGTTGAGGCTATACGTCGCTGCTCATCAAGCTGTTGCTGTAACCTTGCAATCTCGGCTTCAAAATTTTCAGCCAAGGACACTTCATTAGCAATCTTTTCTCTGTGGGAAAGGACCGATTCAAGCGAGCCGCCATACTTTTTCTTCAACAGTGATAGTTGTCCCAGTCTCTCGCGGATTTCCTCGAGACGCTCGGGATTAAATTCTATTTTTGAATTGTACCCTTGAATGCTTTTTGCCAGCTCATCAACAATGGCGGCGGCTGAGGCTGTCTCGTTTCTGAGCTCCTCAAACGATTTGTCGATGGCTGCAAGATCTTCCAATTCATTTCGAGCTAACACAAGTTGGTCGTGAATCGCACGATCCCCCTCGTACAACATCTGGTAGAGTCGCTCAGTCGCGCTGTAGAGACGCTCAGCATTTTCCAGAATTCTCAATTCAGTTTCAAGTTCTTCCTCTTCGCCTGCGTGGGGATTAACCTGATCGATCTCTTTCAACTGAAATTCATACAGGGCTTGTCGTTCCCTGAGTTGTTGTTCTCGCGATCGAAGGTCATTGAGGCTATTGATAAAATTGCTGGCTTTCGAGTAGGCTTTACTAAATTCCCGGACAAGCCACTCCAATCCACCAAAGTCGTCCAACAAATCGCAATGTGTTTCCATACGAAGCAGTGACTGATGCTCGTGCTGGCCGT
>JACQVI010000028.1 GCA_016209795.1 Ignavibacteriota bacterium | reverse complement strand
CTCCTCCTTCAGCTCAGCTAATCAACTTCGAACTCACCAAGGCAGCCATCTCATAAAAACCACAAGAAGACATATTTCACAAACCTCCCTTAGAAATTATTCATGTGAATCTTGACAGCAATGAATATTTTCTTTATATTTAGACTAAATCTAAATAATAAATCTATCGTGGATATCACTGCAGCAAAAGATGACCTAAGCAAATGCCTCAAGGAGAAAAAAATGCGTCCAACACGTGAGCGTTTTCTTCTCCTCGAAGAAATTATGCGGACTAATGGTCATTTTGATGCTGATGAGTTATATGCATCAATAAAAGCTAAACGCTTGAAGGTTTCGCGAGCTACTGTTTATAACACCCTTGAACTTCTCGTAGAATGCGGCCTCATTTCTAAGTATCGATTTGGTGAGAATCATTCACGCTTTGAAAAGGCGTTCGGAAGACCACGCCATGATCACTTGATTTGTCTTGACTGTGGGGATATCATTGAGTTCGTTAACGAAAAATTAGACAGAATTCAACGAGAAGTATGTGAAGAAAAAAAATTTAAGTGGCATAATTCAACACTACAGATTTTTGGCATTTGTTCTAAATGCCAATCTAAATCAAAAAAATCCTGACAATGCACTGATCCATTAAGGCAGAATCATATGATTGAATCACTCATTATTGCACTGCGAGAAGGAATCGAGGTAGCACTTGTTCTTGGCATCCTCATAGCCTATCTGAAAACAATTCAACACTCAACCCTCATTAAATCCGTCTACAGTGGATTCGTTCTTGCCATACTCGCGAGCATAGGAGGTGCAATTCTTCTCCAAAAATTTACAATCGACCATGAGTCATTCGAAGGCTTTTTGATGCTCGTTGCAGCCTTGTTTGTCATCAGTATGATTATCTGGATGTGGGTTACAGCAAAGAAAATCCGAAAAGAGATACAGAAAAAAGTTGACAACATTGTAGAGCATTCGGCTCCATGGCAAGCCCATATCGGTATTTTCATGTTCACGTTCTTGATCATAATCCGTGAAGGAATTGAAACTGCAATCTTTCTCCAAGCAGTTGCGCTTAGCACTGGAGCTTGGCATAGTATTGTTGGAACGATCCTTGGGCTTTCTTGTGCAACAATGTTTGCAATCCTTTTCATTCGCGGAAGTACTAGAATTGACATACCAAGGTTTTTAAAAGTTACCGCCATTACACTTTTGATATTTACGTTCCAATTAATTCTCAATGCCTTCCATGAGTTTTATGAGTACGGTATCTTCCCTGCTAATCCTCAGATGATGGGAATACTTGGTCCAATAGTTCAAAATAATACCTTGTTCATTCTTGCTATTATCAGTATTCCAGCACTCATGCTCATAATACCTGGGAAGAAAAAAGCTTCTATGCCTGCTGCAACTTTGTATCGCAGGTGGCAGCTCAGTGCAGGAATTGTATCCATGTGTCTTGTGTTTTTCCTCGGGATGGGTGAAGTTTTCTCGACTGACTATTCCATGGATTTAAGTTCACAATGGATTGATGTGCCACAGGGTGATCTCATAAAAATACCGTTAAGTTCAGTCGGTGATGGAAAGATCCATCGCTATTCCATCAAAGATCAAAACCTTGAGATACGTTTTTTCATCCTGCGAACCGGTCTTGGCAAATTTGTAACAGCGTTTGATGCATGTTATGCTTGTTATAGCTACGGTAAGTATTATCTCAAAAAGGGAGAATTGATCTGTTCTCTGTGCGATGCGCCCTCATCGCTGTCGATATTAAAAGCGGCAGCCGATGAACCTGAGCCTGATGCTGAAAATAGCGGATCGATGGAAGGTAACGGCTGTTCTCCTATCTACCTCCCATCAAAGATCGAAAATGGCAATGTTGTCATTGGACTGAATGATTTAAGGAAGAAAAGAAAGTATTTCGACATTACAGAAGAATAGATCTAAACAAAGAGTGTCTAACCATCACAAGGAAAATCATCAATGTTAATGCTATGTACAATTCCAACTTTCTGCCTGACAGTTTTTCTGTCGTGTATTAACGCTTTTGCGTATTCGGACTCGGAAGATGTTGCAAAAAAGGATTCTGTTGTCCGAGTGTATGAAATGCCATCGGTGACGATCATCGGCACTGCACCAAATGCTTTGCAAAAAATCCCCGGATCAGGTGCAATCATCTCCAGCACACTTATAGCACAGATTCACCCAATCAGCACGAATGAAGTCCTCAGGCGAGTACCGGGCGTCTATGTTCGCGAAGAAGAAGGATTTGGCATCCGTCCGAATATCGGCATTCGGGGGTTGTTTCCAACACGCAGTACAAAAGTGTTACTGCTCGAAGATGGTATCCCATTTGCTCTCGCACCCTACGGTGATCCTGCCTCGTACTATCACCCCCCCATCAGCAGATTCAATCGGATTGAAGTTCTAAAGGGCAGTGGCCAGATCTTATTCGGTCCGCAGACAATCGGCGGTGTAATCAATTACATTACTCCTCAACCTCCGGAGATTCCAAGTGGTTCGATCAAACTCACGTCGGGTAACCGAAACTATTTCTTCGGTCAGATGAATTATGGTGGTCAATGGGGCAGCATGGGATTCTTGGCGGATGGTGTCCGCAGGCAAGGAGATCTTGCCCGTGAGAACACATCCACTACGATTCAGGATGTCAATGCCAAGATGATGTTGCAGATGACACCACACTCATCTCTCAGTCTGAAGATGAACATTTACAATGAAGAATCGAATCTTACCTATGCGGGCATTACCCAAATAGAGTACGAGGAAAATCCCTTCCAGAATCAATTCAAAGATGATTGGTTCTTTTTCAAGCGCTTTGGATCTCATCTGATCCACGACCATGCAATGGCTAATGGCATGGTTCACTTTACGACCAACGTGTATGGCTACTTCATCAAGCGCGACTGGTGGCGGCAGGGAAATAATGGTGGGACAAATTCCACCGATCCGGGAAATACGCCCGGTGTCCGCACGATGCTTAATTCGAACCGAAATGACGGACGCAACCGTGAATACATTGTGTGGGGAATCGATCCCCGTGTTCAAATCAATCATGCTTTCCTCGGCATTGAGCACGAAACAACTATTGGAATTCGAGCGCACTTCGAACACCAGGACCGTAAGCAGATCGAAGGAAACTCTCCGACCGCACGCACTGGAATCATCCGTGAAGACAATATCAGGAAAGCACAAGCATATTCGGCATTCTTCCAAAACAGATTTTTTCTGAATGATGTCTGGATTGTGTCTGCTGGACTTCGTGTTGAGAATATTCACTACGAGCGAATCAATAATTTGAACAGCGCATCCGGTAAATCAAAAATGACCGAAGTTATACCCGGTTTCGGCGTTACCTTCAATCCAACATCAACGTTTACGCTCTTTACAGGAGTTCATCGTGGATTTGCTCCTCCCCGCGTTGAAGATCTGATCTCGAATTCCGATGGCAGCAGCATCGAGCTTGATGCAGAGAAAAGCTGGTCGTACGAGCTTGGTGCACGCCTGAAGGTCAACCGTTGGCAGAACACCGATATGACGCTCTTTCGGATGGATTTTGAAAATCAGATTATACCAGCATCGCTTGCGGGAGGTAGCGGAACTACATTGACTAATGCCGGCAAGACACTCCATCAGGGCATCGAGCTGAAAACAACGTTCTCTGTTCCCTTAGACTCTGAGCCTGAAAAGCAAGACGTTCAGAAGCATGAGACGGTTTTAGATATTTCATACACGTTCCTGCCAACCGCAGAATACAAAGGAACTCGGTATAGTGTCATCGATCCTTCTGTGTTAATCACAGGTAATCGACTGACCTATGCCCCAAAGCATATGCTAACCGTGAGCCTCGGATACGCACATCCAGTGGGATTCGACACAAGGGTAGAGATTCTGTATATCGGCGATCAGTTTAGTGACGATTTGAACACTGTCGAGCCAACTCCCAACGGTCGGCAAGGATTGATTCCCGCATACACGCTGTGGAACGTTTCTGCCAACTATCGCATCCCTGCACTCCCTCTGACGACGTTTGTGACTGTGAAGAACATCTTCAACAAAACGTTCATTGCCGATCGCTCGCGCGGCATTCTCCCCGGCAGCCCGAGGCTCGTTCAAGCCGGACTGCAGTGGGATTTTTAAAAGACAACTGGGGCTGTCCAAAAAGTGATTATGACAGTCAGTGCGAGCGAAGCAATCTCACCCCCTCGAATCTGGACCGGAATGTCAGATTGCTTCGTCACTTCGTGACTCACACTGACGCATTCGGGGATTTTTTGGTCAGCCACAGGTTGATTTTCTGGGAATTTTTTCGTACCTATGAAAAGCTCCTGATCTAAGAGAATCATATCAATGCAACAAACATCGGTGGTTTTTACATACGATGACTATCTGACCCTTCCCGCCGACGGGAAACGCTACGAAATTATCGAGGGAGAACTCTATATGACTCCTGCACCATTTACCGACCATCAAAGAATTCTTGGACGACTGTTTCGCCTTCTTGATGAGTTTGTTAGAAAAAATAACCTGGGTGAGGTTTTCCTCGCTCCCACTGATGTTGTACTCTCGATGACCAGTGTTGTCCAGCCTGATATTCTTTTCGTTTCAAAAGAACGCTCGAACATTATAACCAAAAAAAATATTATTGCAGCGCCCGACCTTGTGATTGAGATTCTGTCAGAAGCCACGGAGAAAACCGACCGCACGGCAAAGAAAGCGATGTATGAGCAGTTTGGAGTAAGAGAGTACTGGATTGTTGATCCAGAACAGAAATTAGTTGAGGTCTACACACTTGTGGGAAATAAATTTTCGGAGTCGGGTGTGTATCGTGGAAATGACAAACTGAAATCGGCACTACTGAGAGAGCTTTCATTGGAAGTCAATAAGATTTTTGGGGGATAATGATAACTTTCTCACAACCCAACCTTAGGTAAGGTTGGTGTTGCAATCTTACAGCAAAAGTCTTACCTTAATAAAGCCTCATAAAGGAATGGACAATGCACCCAAACCGCTGGTTCACATTCGTTATTTTTACCTCTATCTATCACAGGCATATGGGTTGGTAGATTTACATGGGTCAAAGGATTCCATTCAGTACTAGGAGGGGGAGAGGTTTGAGAAGGAGGCAACCGTGAATAGAATTTATCAAATTCACATACATGTGCTAGGGCAGAACATACGCAGAAAAGTTCCGTGAGCAACCATTTCTATACTTAAGTATGAGATGTAATTAACTCATTTTGAGGAAATTATCATGAAAAAATACAGTGCTTTTACTTTCTTTATTATCCTAGTCGTACAGGCTGCAATAGGGCAATCATCATCAATTCAATCTAAGTCAGAAAACTATGTAAGCGGTGAAGAATGTGGATTTGTTGGAAGCCTGAAACGACTTAAAGCCCAAAAGGAGAGGCATCTCCTAGCTGCTGTATCAAGACCAACACTTTCTGGTCCTGAATTAACCATCCAGACAACAAACTTTATCGTCCATTATACTCTTTCTGGTACCGACGCCACAACTCAGCAATGGGCTGACTCAGTGGCTGAATATGCTCAACACTGTTGGACCGCAATTTCATCCCTTGGCTGGGTGACGCCACCTCCTGACGGAGGCAATGGTGGAGATGATCGGTACGACATCTACATCCGAAATACCCTCGTAGATGACTACTATGGTGTTGCTCAACCAGAGAATCCGGCCCCGCCTTTTAACCCTCCTTACCCTGATGGTTATACCAGTTGGGTTGAAGTCTATAAGGATTCCCTAGCACAACCTTTTCCCAAATTTGCTCGACTTCGAGCACTCGTCGCTCATGAATTTCACCACGCTTCCCAAATAAGATACAGTTGGGCAGAGCAAATCTGGTTTTATGAGAACACATCTGTTTACATGGAGAATGTAATTTATGACGATGTGAATACACTTCCCTACCGATTCACCCTGGGTGCTAACCCGTTAGATTCGACACACTTCCCGATTTCGTATGATGAACCCTTCCCTCCGTATAGATACAGGTATGCAGGTGCTCTCTGGCCAACATTACTCCACGAGTATTACGGCAGCTCTGCCCCGCGAAGAATCTGGGAAAGGATGGGCACGAACCCTGGTGAACATACCTTCGAAGATATGGATTCGGCCCTTGTAAATTACTTTTCTTCTAATCTTGGCGTTGCCCTGAAAGAGTATGCTGTATGGCGATATTTTACTGGTTCAAGAGCAGACGGTTTTCACTTTCAAGAGGCGAGTTCTTATCCCACATCGAGAGTGCTTAGTACTCATTCAGCATATCCTGCTTCTGGAAACCAAGGTTCCGATAATCCATCTGGGCCCGGCGGGACGGATTTCATTGAGTTTAGAGACGGATCGCCAGGGTTGGATATTTCCTTCGATGGGCAAGATGGCTACACTTGGAATGCAGCCGTAGTTAGTTTTAGGGAGCCATTTCCATCGAATGAAAAGGATATCATCTTAGATGCGAACGCCCGTGGATCGACTTTCACTGATTGGTATGGGAACAATAAGATTGTTCTTATCCCAGTCGTTACTCAATGGGCGAGTTCTGCGAATTCACTTACTTTCAATTATTCAGTGAATACTGACAACTCTTGGCCCATCTGCACCGCTCTTAACAACCAGCAGCACCCTCGGAGTGTATTCGATGGAACAGACGGTGCCATAGTGACGTGGGATGACAATCGCATAGTACAGCAGGAAGTGTATGCTCAAAGAATACAATCTAGCGGGATTCCCCTTTGGCACGTCGATGGGAATCTCCTATTCACCTATCCTTACCCTCAAGGGTGCGTCATTTCTTTTGATCATGCACTTGTGAGCGATGACCTCGGAGGCGCTTTTTTTATAACTGGCTGGGCTAATTTTTGTAGCGCGAACTTTTACTGGAGTTTTTATAAACTTACTCCGGAAGGCACTGTGGGGTGGTCAAGACCATCGTCTTTCTACAACTGTTATAGTGGGTGCTCTTTTTCTGCACGAATGATTTCAGACAACATCGGAAATGTGATCGTAGGATTGAACCGTGCCTTAGTCAAATACAACATGGGCGGAGATCCGCTGTGGGGACCAGTATTAGGTTTCTATGATGACCACAATCTGGTGGATGACAAAGCAGGGGGGACAATAATCTATCGGGGAGGCTTTCTTGGGCGGATCGAGGACTCCACGGGCCATATTACTTGGACAGCTTCGGTTGATGGGGGGCAGGCTGTGGCGGGAGATGGATCAGGTGGCGCAATAGCGACCTGGCAAGATTCTAGAAGTGGGAACTTCGACATCTATGCCCAAAGAGTCGATGGAAATGGTCAAGTGCAATGGACGATACATGGCGTCCCAATTTGCACAGCTTCCGCCGATCAAGTTAATCCAAAGATTGTCAGCGATGGCGCAGGCGGCGCAATCATCACTTGGGAGGACAATCGTAATGGAAACAATGATCTCTATGCTCAACGAATCGATGGAAGCGGTGTGGTGAGGTGGACAACGAATGGTGTTGTGATCACAACCGCTTCAGGTGATCAAAATGCTCATCAAGTTATCAGCGACAACGCTGGTGGGGCAATTCTTGTGTGGCAAGACAATCGTAACGGCAACTTGGACATTTATGCACAACGTATAGATGCAAATGGCAATGCACTGTGGATGACGAATGGCGTTCCAGTTACAATTGTAGCTGGAAATCAGTATGAGCCGGCCATAACAACAGACGGTGCCAATGGAGTTTTCATCGCTTGGACTGATGAGCGTAATGGGAATAAGGACATTTATGCGCAAAAACTAAACGGAGACGGAACGCTCGGACCACCGCCCAGAGTGACTCGTAGACTTGACGTGGCATCCACCAATCCAAATGCTGGGGTATCAATCGTTGTCGACCCCGTTGATCTAAACGGCTCAGCGGATGGTACTACCCCCTTTAATCGTATCTATGATGTGAACTCAACGATCAATCTGACAGGACCATCTACAGTCGGCGTGAGCAGTTTTGATACTTGGCAGCGAAACGGTGTTTTTTATTCGAGCAATCGGACGATCAGCCTGACGCTCGATGCAGCCTATACGATGACTGCAAAATACAATGCGCCTACACCGCCGCCATCGTCCTGGGCATACACAAGTAGCACGGGAAGAAATGCTACAATTGCTGTACCCAGTTCAGCGAATCTGAAAATCGGAACACGATCACTTCACACCGGAGATGCTCTTGGAGTTTTCTTCGTTAGGAACGACAGCCTAATTTGCGCGGGCTATACTCAATGGATCGAGGGCAACAATGTGTCCATCACTGCGTGGGGAGATAATGATCAAACACCACTGAAGGATGGCTTTTCAGAAGGTGAACTGATCCGATGGAAAATATGGGATGCAATGAATCAGTACGAGTACGATGCGTCTCCCACATATCAGAGTGGCGGATCAACATATTCAACCAACAGTACTTATGTCTTGAGTTCGTTGGTTGGCAATATCATTCACCGTCTCACGCTCCCCCAAGGATGGAACATGATGTCAAGCTACATTCAACCCAACAATCCTGTGTTGGAAACAATGCTTTCGGAGATTATATCGCACATGGTATTGATGAAAAACGGTGCTGGGCAAGTCTTCTGGCCCAGCTTGGGTGTGAACCAGATTGGTTCTTGGAACATTAGACACGGTTATCAAATCTACATGCAAACAGCGGATACACTTCCCAATATAGGCATCGATATCATACCTCAATCAACAACCATTTCTTTGGGCCAAGGTTGGAATCTTGCACCGTACTTGCGTACAAATCCAATGCGTATTGATTCCGCGCTGGCAAGTATCGCAAGTAGTCTTGTGATTGCAAAAAATAATTTTGGCCAAATTTACTGGCCCGCTTTTGGAATTAATACAATCGGATCAATGCAATTAGGACAAGCTTACCAGATGTATCTCAATCAGGCATCAACGCTGACTTATCCCGCAAATACGGTCGTGCCACTTTCCGCTACGCCGAAACAACAACCAGTTGCAGAAGTTGAACCAGCGAGGCACTATCATTCATCAGTTTCAAACACAGGATCGAGCGCTATCCTTCTTGTCAAATCACCTGAACTGTCTGATGGCGATGAAGTCGGTGTATGGACATCGAAAGGAACGCTCTGCGGTAATGGAATCGTCGAGAATGGGAAAGCTGTGATAACCATCTGGGGTGATAATAGCATGACGAAAGATGTCATCGATGGTGCTGTCGAAGAGGAGCTCTTATTGTTGACAATTTGGTTAACTTCTGCCGAACAAGAGAAACCCCTTTCAATTGTTTCACTCACGAACGCCCTAACTGGCGAAAGAGTCAGCAACGACTATCGCTTCAAGGATGATGCTGTCTCTATCGCAGACGTGAAAGTGAACAATGAAGTACCTTCGACATTCATCCTACTGCAAAATTACCCAAATCCCTTTAACCCCTCAACGGTCATGAAATATGGTCTCCCTAATCCTTCAAGGGTGCGACTGGAAGTTTTCAATATCTTGGGGGAGCAAGTTTCTCTCCTCATAGACGGACAACAGAACGGTGGATACTACGAATTGAATTTCCAAAACACAGAGTTGGCTAGCGGTGTGTATTTCTATCGGCTGCAAGCATTTCCAATTGAAGGATCTAATACTACCGCATTTAGTGATACTAAGAAGATGCTGATCATTCGATAATGCTAAAATACTAAAGGTCTTTACTCGGTTATCAACTATGGCAAGATTCTTTTTTCACTCTTCGGCAACAATCTTCATTATACTTTTGCCCACGGGATTATTTTCCCAAACTCACTTCACCTTCGTTTCAAATACGGGGAGAAATGCAACTGTAGGAATTCCTGCTTCGGCTAATCCGAACATCGGCGGGATACCTCTGGCTTCGGGAGATGAGATTGGCGTCTTTACACCATCTGGTCTATGCGTTGGAGCGGTGGTATGGACCGGTTCGAGTAATGCGCTGACCGTTTGGGGAGACAACGAGCAAACGCCGGATACGGACGGCATACACAGTGGTGAACAAATGTTTTACCGCGTCTGGCAGCGATCGATAAATACAGAATACCCAGATGTAAACTTCACCTATTCCCAAGGAGATAGCATCTACATTGACAATGGGATCTTCGTGTTGTCATCTTTAACTGCAATTCCTCATGAAATAACAAACCAATTCTCAGTGGAGACAGATTGGAACCTCATCTCGGTTCCGTTAAGAGTCAGCGATCCAAGTAAAAGCTTTCTATTTCCCACTGCAACATCAAGTGTGTTTGCTTATCAAGGAAGTTATGTGCAAAGAGAGACGCTTTCAAACGGAGTTGGTTACTGGCTAAAATTTGCTAGTGCAGAAAGCTTAAGCATTATAGGATTGCCTATCTTTTCCGAAACGATCTCCGTTAATCAAGGCTGGAACATCGTTGGCTCCATCTCTGTGGCTGTTGCAGTTACTTCCATCAGCAGCATTCCACCCGGCATTGTCACAACCCAATTCTTCGGTTATAATCAAGGCTACATTGTAAATCCCACTATCTACCCCGGCAAAGGCTATTGGGTCAAAGTGAACCAGCAAGGTTCAATTATCCTTTCTTCTGATTCTTCTTTGAGCAAGGAAAACAGGATCAGAATCATTCAGACTTCAGAACTGCCACCCGCGCCCCCATTGGAAACATTTGGGACAACCTATCTGCCGAAGCAGTACGTTCTTGAGCAATCGTACCCCAATCCCTTCAACCCGGTAACAGTTATCAGATATCAGTTGCCTGTAAGCAGTAAAGTAATACTCAGGATATACAATATCCTTGGTCAAGAAGTAAAGACGCTAGTTGATGAGATTCAGGATGCAGGGTACAAGTCGGTGGAGTGGAATGCCTCTCAGTTTGCAAGCGGCGTTTACTACTACCGATTGCAAGCCAAAGACTTCGTGGAAACAAAGAAACTTCTTCTGATCAAATAAGAAAGAGAATTTGGTGGATGATGGATAAGACATCCGCCGCAGGCGGACTGAAGTTGGCGGAGAATCCGAGATTCATTTCGGGCATCTACAATTACTGCGACCGCTAGTGTGAGCGGTGTGGCTTTACCCAACGGTGTATGGTCTTCGCGATGGAAGAAACAACATTCTCTGATGAGGAAAGCCGTGACATCAACAATAAAAAGTTCTGGGACGAACTGCATCAGTCGTTCCAACTGACGATTGAGTTGCTTCATGACTTTGCAAAAGAACACGGCATTGACCTGAACGCCATTGATTATGAAGAAGAGAAAAAGAAAAACAGGGAACGGAGGAAGAAAGCGAAAGAGAATCCGATTGCGAAAGCTGCGAACGAGTACTCAAAGATGGTAACAGAGTGGTTTGAACAGCATGAGGGTCTTTTTGAGGAGAAGCAGAACGTACTGATGAAGCAATTTGAACTTAACATTGGAAATCCCCAAGCGGCAACAGCGAGTGTTGTTGATGCGGTAGAGGTAATTCGGTGGTATCAGGATCAGATCTGGGTGAAGCTGATGCGTGCGCTCAATGGAGAAGAATTTGACATAGAGATGGAGAAGGATGAAGTTGTGGAGGAACTCCCCAAGGATTCCGATGGCTCGGCAAAAGTTGCGCTCATCGGTATTGATCGTTCCATCGGCGCATGGGGCGAACTGCAGAAGCACTTTGCAGACCATTCTGACAGCATCGTGAACATTCTCATCTATTTGAGCAGGTTGAGAAAAAGTATTGAGAGACGTTTCCCACTTGCCCGACGGTTTGTCCGGCCGGGGTTTGACCAGGAGATGTGAAGTGGTGTCATAGTACGATACAAGAAATCATTGTCAGCTGTTCATGTAAGAGATATGCCTGAAACCATCAAAGGTCGCGGAGCGGCGTTCAATCCACCAAATCGGTTTGAGAAACTTCATCTCGAACCATTGGAGATTGAGCTGGATGACGAAGAAGAAGCTCGTCGCATTCCAACAATCTTTTACAAAGACACATCAAAATCGATCTTGGCGAAGAATAACAGTCCGGATATTCCTTTCACGTACAGCATCAATCCGTATCGCGGCTGTGAACATGGCTGCATCTACTGTTATGCCAGACCGAGTCATGAGTACCTTGGCTTTTCCGCTGGCATCGACTTTGAAACGAAAATCATGGTGAAAGAAGATGCACCCAAACTTCTCGAAGAAACTTTTCAGAAAAAATCCTGGCAGCCGCAGATGGTCTGCTTCTCTGGCGACACTGACTGTTACCAGCCCGTCGAACGCAAGCTACAAATAACACGCCACTGTCTCGAAGTGTTCTTGAAGTACCGCAACCCTGTCGGTATCATCACGAAGAATGCATTGATCACCAGAGACCTCGATATTCTCAAAGAACTGGCTGCACTGAATCTTGTCATCACAACGATTTCGATTACAAGTTTTGATGATGAACTGATTCGCAAGATGGAGCCAAGAACATCGGCACCCTATAAGCGACTTGAGACTATTGAAACACTTGCAACACATGGCATTCCTGTAGGTGTCAACACTGCACCGATTATCCCCGGTTTAAATGACAAGGAAATGCCAACCATCTTGAAAGAGGCTGCTGCACGAGGAGCGAAGTTTGCTGGCTACGTTATGCTGCGTTTGCCAGGTGCTGTCGAGCAATTATTTCTTGATTGGCTTCAGAGAGAATTGCCCGACCGTGCATCAAAGATTATTAATCGTATCAAAGAGGTGCGCGGTGGAAAGCTAAATGACCCACGATGGGGTAGTCGTTTTCGAGGAGAAGGTGAGATAGCTCAAACAATTAGAGATTTATTCCATCTCAGCTGTGAAAAGTACGGTCTGAACAAAGAAGAGTTCAAGTTTTCAGTCGAACATTTTCGGCATGAGCCTGAGGGACAGTTAGAACTGTTTGGCAAATAGACTTTAACCTTGCGAAGGTTTAGAACCTTCGCAAGGTTTGTCATCTCATCACACATTAAACCTAAAGAAAATCACATCACCATCCTGCACTGCATAGTCATGCCCATGCACAGCAAGGAGTCCCTTTTCTTTTACAGCATGTTCCGAACCAAGTTCTTTTAGGTCATCGTATCTCATCACCTCAGCACGAATGAAGCCTCTCTCGAAATCAGAATGAATCTTCCCTGCTGCTTGAGGTGCTTTTGTCCCGCGCACGATTGTCCACGCCCGCAATTCTTTCTCGTTGTGTGTGAAAAAGGTAATCAGGTTCAACAACCTATATCCTTCATGAATAATTTTATCCAACCCTGACTCTAACAGTCCTAAATCTGCCAAGAATTTCTCACGCTCCTGATAGGGCATTTCAGCAATTTCCGCTTCCATATCCGCATCAACCACAAGAACCACTGAGTTATTCTTCTCGGCAAAGTCACGTATTGCTCTAACAAACTCGTTTTCGTGTGTGAGACCATCTTCATCCACATTGGCAACATAGAGAACGGGTTTTTCCGTGAGGAGATGGAGAGCATGGAAATATTCACGATCTTCTTCGTTAGAAGCAAACACTCTTGCAAGTTTACCGGCACCGAGATGATCTTTTAATCGGCTGTAAAAATCACACTCCTGCTTGAGTTTCTTTTCACCGCTTTTTGCTTTTTTCTCAGCTTCATGAAGCTTTTTATCGACCGTCTCTAAATCTTTGAAAAGTAGCTCTGCCTCAACGATTTCAATATCTCGCTTCGGGTTAATGTCGTTTTCAACGTGAGCGACATCGTCATTCTTAAAGCATCGTACAACATGGACAATAGCATCCACCTCTCGAATGTGCGAAAGGAATTGATTGCCAAGTCCTTCACCTTTACTTGCATTCTTCACCAGACCAGCGATATCCACAAACTCAATGGTTGTTGGAATCACTTTCGGTGGGTTGAAAATCGTTGCTAAGGTATCGAGGCGAGCGTCGGGAACAGCAACAATACCAACCTGAGGTTCAATGGTTGTGAATGGATAGTTCGCAACACGTGCGCCCGCAGCAGTGATGGCATTAAACAACGTGGACTTCCCGACATTGGGAAGTCCAACAATTCCACAATGAAATCCCATATAGAAAACGATTTAGTCTACAATGAACTGAAATCGTCCACAATGTAGAAAAAATCTGGTAAGTTTACAAAGTGCCAGAGCCTAAACTTATCGCTCTGTTGCAATGCGTTTGAGTGGTTTAAGGGATAAAACGTTTGTGAGAGTTGTAGTATCTTCACCGAGCTGCCGACGAATCAACCGTAGCTCCTTGATATAGGAATCAACTTTTTCAACATTCGTAGAAAGCAATTTGAAAAATCGCTCTCGCTTTAACTTTGGAAGATTAGGGTTTTCTAACTGATACAACGCAAGACGTATGACGCTTAGCGGATTGTTAATATCGTGACTCAGAGTTTTAAGAGATTCATTCACAGTTCTCAAACGGTTTCGAATAACGTCAAAGTTATGAACTTTCTTTTTTGTTTCTATCTGTTTCAACGTGCTTATAAGAATCCACGTGAAGAGCGGCGTACTGACCTCCGCACTGTTTAACATTTCATCAATACCCGCTTTTTGATAATTTCGTGGCACACGCGCTTCACTCTGTCGCGTGAGAACAAGAATTGGTATTATCAGACCCGTGGCACGAATTGCTTTTGTTGACCGAATCACGGAAAGTTGTGACACTTTTTCGCCGAACAGGATCACATCGAACTGATCATTTACAAGCTCGGAAGATTTCTTGAGTGAGCGCGCCTTAATGTGAGTGACAACAAACCGAACAGAATCGGTGGGGGTAGTACGATCTTCTAAAAGCTTTTTGACTGAGTCGGTACTATCAACCAACAAAATTCGTATTTTTTGCATACAAGAGTTATATTGAAACGTGTAATGGTTTAAACTGCGCTTGAGAGATGATGTGCTGTGCGTTTACGAGAAGCACTGACGTCGTCCAACATCTCTTTTAAGGCTTGGAGGAAATCACGGACATCTCTGCTCTTTTCCCATACGACGTCCGTCACTGTTGCACGGAGCCTTTCCCGAATTGCAGGATCAATGAACGCGGAGAGAACAACAACTTTCATTGCATTATCCTTCTTACGCGGCTTTAATAACTCAAGTACTTGAAATCCATCCACCTTTGGCATTCGTAAATCGAGGATAACCACTTTTGGTTTCCTTTCACCGATGAGTAGCATTGCTTCGTATCCATCATCAGTGGTAATGACGTCAGCGTCTGGAAATTCGGAGCAAATGGCTTCTTTTAGCAGCATCGTGAATGTAGCATCATCATCCACAATAAGGAATGTCGATTGGCGTTCATCAACATATTGGAAAGGAACATCAATACCTGCCTTATCAAGAAATTTTTTCAAGTCACCGGGCCAAATTCTGTAATGGCCCCCATAGGTCGTAAATGCCTTTAATGCACCCTTATAGATCCAGTTGAGAACAGTTTTTTTGCTCACCCTGCATATCTTTGCAACCAGCCCTACATTCATGGGTTTCCGGTACACTGTGGCAAACTTCAAACCATTAGGACTTTGTCTGTATTCAACCATGTCAATCCCGAAGTTGTTGAACTACTGAATTTACTCAAATATATCACCTTCAACATTTTCGGATGGTGATTGGAATCACCCATAGTCGTGCACAGCGGGTTAAACGACTTAAACAGGATGCTTTGAAGAACATTCTTTGGTAACCTCCAAGATGCCATTACGCCCTTAGAGATTCTTGATCACTCGGACGACTTTCCACATAAATGTGACATCCCGTTTACGTATCGTAATTGGGTCAAAGTTGGAGTTTAGCGGAATAAGGTGGACATAGTTATCATCAAACTTCACCTTCTTTAAGACATCCTCATCATTCACACGGACAACACAGATGTCTCCACTGCGGACTTCCTGCTTCGGGCTAATGACAACAATATCACCATCCTCGATCTTGGGGGACATGCTTTTCCCTTTGACAATTAATGCAAAAGCACTGCTATCGTTGATATTATCAACTGTCACATATCGTTCGACATGGTCAGGATGAAACATCGTAGCTATTTTCCCTGCCGGAATAGATGAGAGCAATGGAATATTGATGAGATTGACTTTACGCAAGAGGGATTCCCTGTGAAACTGGATAACGTTTCCTGAGGAATACATTTCCCCTTCCCCTGTAAGCAACCATTCAGGGCGTACACCGGTATATTTAGCTAATCGCAAGAGATAATTACTATCCGGCACCTGTTCACCTTTTTCCCAGCGCTGAAGCGTGCGTGATGCCACATCGATTTTGGAAGCAAGGCGATGTTGATCAATCTCGTTATACTCACGAGCGAGGCGAATCCGTTCACCTAATGTTGATTTCATTGTTGATGCCTTTTGTATAATGCCAATTTTGTCGAAAGATGAAAGATACTATGACATATTTGTCAAGAGCTAATATAAAGGTTTTCACTATGGATGTCAACAAGGAATTAAAACCTGCTAATATCTCGCCCAAAGATTAGCGTTTTCATCCAATCAAGCACTACCAGGATTTTATTTTTGAAACTTACAAGCCTTGTAAGATATACGGATCGCCAGAAGAGCCATGTTGCGAAGCCGCGACCCTTGACCGCAGCTAAGTCAGCTAACGCGCGATGACTTCCAATATATGCAAGCATCCCCCAATCCTTATATCGGAATGGTTCAAGTTGTTTTCCTTTCGCCAGACGGTTTAATGCACGAGCTACATATCTTCCTTCCTGTTGAGCTACTTGAGCAGTCGCAGGTAGCATTCTGTCATGGAATGTTGCACAGTCGCCCAGCGCATACAGGTTCGTAAATCCCTGAATTCGCAAATACTGATCAACCACAATCCTTGCGTGTTTATCTTTCAGAACTGCAAGAGACTGCACTAACAGTGTAGAACCGATACCGGTCGACCAAATAAGCAATCCATACGGAACCGTTGAGCCATCCTGGAGGAACACCTGTTCCGCATCCACCTTCACGACACCGGATTTCGTAAGGACCTCAATCTTTTGCCGCTCAAAATGTTTGATTGTGTAAGCACTGAGTGTCGCATCAAATGTACTCAGAATATGTTCGGCAGCTTCGAGGATTGTAATACGAACATCGTCAATCAACGAGGGAAATATCTCTCGTAGGTCTTCTACCAGGAAGTCATGCATCTCCGCTGCAAATTCGATACCGGTTGGACCTCCTCCAACGATGAGAAAATGAAGCAAGCGTTTGCGCCTTTCTTCAGAAAGTTCGGGGATGCTTGCGCGTTCGAAGCACTCGATAATCCGCTGGCGAATCGCACGAGCATCAGCAAGCTCCTTCAGGAATAACGCATTCTGCTCCACACCCGGAATACCATACGTGTTATTTGTTGCCCCAACGGCAATCACAAGGATGTCATATGGTAAGATAAACATTGTTTTATCGAGTGCATGCTGACACTGGATTGTCCGTTTCTGGATATCAATATCTGTACACCATGCCTGATAAAACTGAATCCTCTCGCGGGCAGTTCGGATAGGCTCAATGATGCTTCGGAATTCTATCGTGCCGACCGTCGTGCTGGGCAGAAGCGGAGTGAAAAGGAAGTGGTTCCGGGGACTGACAACCGTAACCTCATATGCATCTACATCGATCTCTTTGATCAAACTGAATGCTGCAAATCCTGTACCGAGAACAACGAGCGTTGCTTTTGATCCGTCTTCAGATAAAAGCCCATGTGAATCTGCACGCATGCAACTTTCAACAGCACGTCTGGTGTTTGCTACAAAGAAACACCTTGTTTGCTGAGAGCTTCGCGGATGATCTTGATTGCCTCCTGTCGGGAAACATGCAGTCGTACTCCCGATTCAGCAACTGCCTCATCTAATGTTCCTTCTCTGTTTCGAAGCCATCGCCAGAGATGATAACCAAGGCGATTGCGGTCATTTGGTTCTTCAGTAGGAATCGAGCTGACGCTATTGTAAGCGATCTTCTCTAGCGTATCAGCAGGAAATTCTTGTACAATCGAAGGTGGTTTTGTTGACATCTGTTTTCTTCAATAATTAATAAGACATTGTACTCATTACCATAAAAAAATATAAACAATTTATCAAGAAATTCAGAATCGTATCATATAGGTGAACGCGCTAACCTACAGCCCAACTGATACATTCACAAAACCACTCCGAGGTAAACCAGGCTCATAGACTGAGTATCCATCACTTGTCTTTTCAGGATTTATATATACTGAAGAGATGTAGGTTCTATTTAACAGATTGTTGACCCCGGCTATGATTCTCACATACATCGAGCCAATAATCACATTATATCCGGCTGTGGTATGAAGAATACTATAGGAAGGAACATCAACAAGATTTGCATCGTCAGCAACATACGAAGAAAGGTGTTCTATGCCAAGCTCGAAAAATCCTTTTGATGGAAACGTATACCTTGCCCGTGCGTTTAACGAAAACGGCGGAACACCGGCAGTTTTATTGCCATCAAATGATCCGAGATTGTTCTGATACTCAATGTATTTAGAATTCATGATTGTCAGTGCTGTACTCGACAAAAGATTTGTTGTTGTGTGTGCGTTCAATCCAACCTCTAAGCCATAGCGTCGGGATTTACCTGCAGTGAAATAATACCTTCCACCAGCCCATGGGATGATGTCATTCTGAATGGTAAGATAAAATGCCGCAGCATCATAGCTCAATGAGGAGAGAAAACCTTTTGTAGAAAAGAAACCTTTTGTTCCTATCTCGTACGTAACAGAAGTCGTTGGGTCCAACAATGGATTCGACCCTCCGATGGGTGTACTGCCGTTTGCGATGATCAAGGAATCGGGTGGAGGGTCAACTTCGTTGAATGCAGGTGTCTCGACACCACCGCCAACGTTTGCATAAATTGTGTGTTGAGGATTGAATTGATAGGAAATTGCGATCTTCGGTGTTGCATGTTTGAAAACCTGTTTTGCATCGTCTTTTGGCTTCAGAAAGTCTTGAAAGATATAGCCTTGCACATCATAACGGACTCCGAAAACAATGTTGAGCTTTGAGGCAATGCGAATTTCATTGTGTAGAAATAGTCCTAAGCTATTTGCTGCCTCACGTTTATTCTGACGCAATGTATCACCGCGACCTCCACTGGGCGTCAATGAGTAAAAGAGCTGAGAACCATCTTGATACGATTCATCGAAGCCGATGCTAAGATGATTTTTAAAGGTAGATGAAAACTCTTTTTGCCAGTGATAGATGCTGCTTCCGCCAATGTGGTACCTATTGAAATCTCGAAATGTCCCGCGCTCGGATCGTTGAAGCACCTTGGGAGTGACAAAACCCATTGTCCAGAGTGAATGTTCGTTACCAAAATCTTTTGAAAATGTAATAGCTATTCTCCCTTGACGGTTAAAGCGTCGTTCATTTCTCTGCTGCATCACGGCATTAGCCTGACGAGAATTAAGTTCGTACTGAGTCGGAGTCAGTGGACCCGGAATATGATAAAGATTGGAAACAGCACTGATGTAAAGGGATAGCTCAGCATCGCTGCCTAGTGATGTGCTCAGTCCTGTGTGTATAAGTGTCCGTCGAGACGAGCTGTGATCCCGTCATCCACTTGATTTGTTATGCGAAAGGTTTGCAACGATTCTGGAATTTTCACCCAATATTGTCCCCGTGTTTAGGTAACTTTTTATAAATCCAAAACTTCCGAACGATGATCCAACTTCCGCATACGGTTGGGTAAATTGTGTGTGTGTCCGAATGTTCACTACTCCACCAGAAGCATTCCCATACAACGCTGAAGCATTACTTCTCACCACTTCAATCCGATGTGAAATGTGAGCATCAATCATGTCAAAGGCTGTACGACCATCAGGCTCCGTTTCAGGGATACCATTGACCAGTACTTTGATGCCGCGCGAGGTCCCTGCATTTGACCGTTCCCCTGCACCTCGTGCACCAAAACCTCGAATGGTTAATCGAATGTCAGTCCCCCCAGCCCTGCTCTGTGCAATCACTCCGGGAACACTCCAAAGCGCCTCATTCAAACCTGCCCCGCGAGTATTAGAAAACTGATGTTGATCAATGATAGATACTGCAAGTGGAACTTCGAGCAATGATTCCTCTGAACGAGTACCGGTAATCGTCACTTCGGGCAAATGATAGCGTACAGAATCATCCTGAGCTTTTGCATGACTAATAGGCAATGATAGTATAATTACATACCACGAGAAAATCCTCATCGGTCATACAATATAACAAAAGACCTGACTTGTACAAGTACCTGCGATCAAATTGCAAACAAGAAACATTATGAATTCACAAACAATATCTTACGTGATTCACGGAATTTCAAGCAGTGTTCCAAAGACTACCAATATTTTAGTAAGCTATGCATATTAAGTAG
>JACQVI010000025.1 GCA_016209795.1 Ignavibacteriota bacterium | reverse complement strand
TTGGTTATGTTGTTAATATCATCTCAAGCTGGATTGAAAATTTATTGAACTGGACATGGGGCGGTAAGCCATCTAGTAGATTACTTGATGGGTATTCAATTTGGAAAGTAAAATTTTTTGAAGCAGATGAAGTGAAGAAACTCTTAATTAGAAGCTGTAAAAAAGAAAATCCAACAAATGATGAACTATTTCAGATTGCTATGCGAACTATGTCTTTTGGACACAACACTAGACTTTCCGATTTTAATTCATCATACGCATTTTCGCGTAATATCTTCACAAGTTTCATAGTATCTTCAATCATAATTCTTATTAATCATCCAAATCTACTTATCGGATTATCATCCCTGTTAATCCTATTCATTTCTTGGGTACGAACTAAACAGCGCGGTTATTATTTTGCCCGCGAAGTTTTGTATGAGTACTTAAAGAATCAGGATTCGACCCTTTAAAATCAAGGAAAGTAATAGACTGTTATCAGTCAACTTGCCTGCTATCAGAGATGCTCCGTATAGCCAATCTGATGATTGTCTGCTACACTCGTTTCCGAGGTGCCACCAACTCAAACATATCCGGGCGAGAGTAATATCCGGTAACATCGAGCGTTACGCTCTTTGCGTTTGATTTTTCCAGGTTAATAGCGGGTTTCTCAGGGGTTTATTTCCACACCTTCACAGTCTCAGCAACAAACGAGTCGAATGAGCGGGGCTTTGTGCCGAGGATGCGCTCGGTCTTGACAAGGTGCTCGGGCGTTGCGAGCAACCCTTTCTTTACGCCATTGCCTTGGAAGCATTTTTTTCGTATATTTATTCCATGAAATCTCCCTTTATCCATAAGACCAATAGCAGGGGCAAGGATAATCTCTTGCCCAAAGGGAGACCCTATCTTGTTACCCTCTACGAGCACCAAGAGTTCTTCTAAGAAGCAGATTTTCTCCCGTTTAGAAAATCACATTTCTTAGAACGAATTATTCTGAAAGGTGCTTTATGGCTCTCAAACATTTTTCTTTTGACGGAACGGCTGTTGAAGACGCTGTGACCTCAGCTATTCATCCAGCAGATGTTCATGCTGTCATCGGCAAATACATGCTGCTGGAAGCTCTTGACTTCGTGATCGATTTAGAGCGAAGTCAGGGTGCATATATCTACGATGCAAAAACCAATCGTCGATTTCTCGATTTTTTCACCTGCGTCGCATCAATGCCAATTGGTTTCAATCATCCGAAGATGCACACGCCTGAGTTTCTGGAAAAGCTTTCGGCGGCTGCCGTTCACAAGCCGACAAATTCCGATGCACTCACTGCGGAGTTTGCAGAGTTTGTCGAGACGTTCGCACGACTTGCAAAGCCGACTAACTTTCCGTATCTCTTTTTTATTGATGGGGGTGCATTAGCCGTCGAGAATGCACTGAAAGCTGCATTCGACTGGAAAATTCGGAAGAACTTTGCAAAGGGATACATCGAAGAGCGTGGTACTCAAATCATTCATTTTCAACGAGCGTTCCATGGACGATCGGGCTATACGCTCTCATTGACCAATACCGAACCGGCAAAGACCGATCTCTTTCCGAAATTCAAATGGCCCCGCATCCTCAATCCGGCAATCCGATTTCCATTAAATGAAGACAATCTGAAAGCCGTCAAAAAGGCTGAACAAACAGCAATTGTGCAGATCAAAGACGCCATTCGTCAGAACAAGGATGACATTGCAGCCATCATCATCGAGCCGATTCAAGGTGAAGGTGGCGATAACCACTTCCGAAAAGAGTTCCTTGTTGAGCTTCGAACCGTTGCCGATGAGAACGACATCATGCTTATCTTCGATGAGGTGCAAACCGGTGTTGGCTTGACCGGCAAGATGTGGGCATACGAGCACTTCATTGAACCCGATATGATCGCCTTCGGGAAGAAGATGCAAGTGTGTGGTTTCATGTGTAGCAAGCGAGTCGATGAAGTTCCAGAGAACGTTTTTAAAATTCCAAGTCGGTTGAACTCCACCTGGGGCGGTAATCTTACGGACATGGTTCGCTCGCAGCGGTATCTTGAGATCATCCACGAAGAAAACCTTGTTGAAAATGCTCGTGTTGTTGGAGAGTACTTGCTTCACGGCTTGCTTAAGTTGCAGATGGAATTTCCAGCCATTGTCAGCAATGCACGCGGTCGAGGACTGTTCTGTGCGTTTGATGTCCGAAACTCTGACGAACGGTTGCGATTACGAAAAGAGGCTTACAAGCGAGGCTTAGTCGTGCTTGGCAGCGGAGAGAGGTCGATTCGTTTCCGTCCACCATTAAACCTGAAAAGAGAAGAAGTTGATGAGGGGATAGAGATCTTGAGTCAATCGCTGCGAGAATTAAAAGCGTAGAACCGGAGAATCCTTCCGAAGGTTTGAAACCTTCGGAAGGTTCGGGAAGCCCTTGATTACTTTTCTATTGATGTTTCTATTTTGAAATTGTTTTCTTTTGTTGACTCAAGATGAGCTGTCCATTAGTTCTCACTTTAACCCAATAACCAATTCCTGGTAGGAATGTATTAACGCCGCCATAGGTTCCTAATCTAGGGTCGTAAGAAAAGATCGAAATCACATTTGAATCAGGAATCTGCCCCATGTTGGCGACAGGCATAGGCGAGGAAAGAGTCCCGATGATATTCCATCCAGCGCTCACATCGATTGTATCTTGCAGGCGATCGTCGCCTTTGATCTTGATGTTTTGAGTCGAGCTAAACTTCAGCCAATACCCGATACTATTCGGGATCGTATCGATGACGATATATCCGCTGTTGTACATGAAGGCTTGAGAAACAGCGGTTGGATAAATTGCACTCTTAAGATTATCGACAACCTCCCGTGGTAAGGAAAGGAGATTCCATCCTTGGGACACTGGATAGATAATGGCGGGATTAGAATGATTACCAAAATCGAGTCCAGTAGTGTCGAGTCCACTGCGGAGGGTGATAGCATAAGAACCGTTATTAGGAGGAAGAGTTTGCACCCACCCAGTTTGTGTACTCTCGCTTACAGTGTATGTTCCTGGGCTTAGATTCATAAACCAGTAATTTCCGTTTGAATCGGTTGCAGTAAATGCAGAGGCTGTTCCATTCAGCAGAATCCCCCAACCTTGTAAACCAACCTCACCGCTGTCTCGAATACCGTTTTGGTTGAGATCATTAAACTTCACCCCATGGATTGAGCCAGGGCGATAATTCCCAAAGTCAAGGCTTGAGGTATCAAGCCCACTATACATTGTAACTAAATACGATCCCACGGGTACCGATTGTACCCAGCCGACCTGGAGACTTTCGCTTAGCGTGTAGTCCCCGGGCGTGACATTGGTGAAAGAATAAGTTCCTGCGCTATCGGTTGTTGTAGACATCGTATCAGCACCGGTCAACATGATTTGCCATCCGAGCAACACGGGTTCTCCCGTATCTCTCACACTGTTTCCGTTGAGATCTTCAAATTTCACGCCACTAATGGATCCAAACTGGAAATCCCCGAAATCTTTGCCAGTGATATGTGAATTAAGGCTATCAATCATGATTGTGTAGCTGCCTGTGGGCGGAAACGTTTGTATCCAGCCTGCGGGTATTTCTTCAGTGACGTCATAGGAGCCAACGATCAAGCTATCGAAGATGTAATCCCCCGATGAGCTAGTCAATGTCGAGTCGGTGATGGTACCTGTCAGTCTAATCTTTACTCCTCCGACGCCCGGCTCGCCAACATCTCGGACACCGTTGCCGTTGAGATCGTTAAACTTCATTCCGCTAATACGTGGAACATAATAGGTTACAGCATTTAGTGCATTGAGGATTCCCCAACCCATGAGGTTATCAGGAGAATTTGCCTGGCTGGCAGTCTGACGCATTGCCTGACGGACTTGATAGGGTGTTAGAGTCGGATGAGCAGACAGGACGAGTGCAGCAACTCCAGCAGAAAGTGGACAGGAGAATGAGGTTCCATTTGATCGTGCATAGCCTGTGTCATTCAGGGAACTTGCAACTTTCACGGCTCTTCCCATCGCCATCACATCAGGCTTCGTTCGACCGTCGAAGGTGGGACCAACAGAGCTAAAGGACGTTCGTACACCGAAGGAATCCACTGCCCCAGCGGCTATAATGGTATCGCCATCGGCAGGAGCACTGAGCGTGTTTTGGGTAGCGTTGAAGCCATTGTTGCCAGCAGAATTGACGACGACAATGCCTAACTCTGCTGCTCGATCCCCCGCTTGAGTAATCAGCGTCGTATTGCCATCCATATCTTGCCATGTCCAGCTCGTATACGGAGGATCATACGTGAGGTAACCAAGTGATGTACTGGTAACATCAACGCCGATACTGTCTGCCCATTCGATAGCTTTTGCCCAGTTGTCTTCTTCAACGGGTGTCTCGCTGGAATCATTTTCCGTGCGCGCAAGAATATAGCTCGATTGAAACGCAGGACCGATAAGCTGACCCGATCTGAATCCACCGATTGTCGAAAGTGTATTAACACCATGTCCACCTGCAGTCGGATCGTTAGGAACAACGCTGACTTTATGATCAACGAAATCGTAAGTGTCAATGATGTCCATCGAGTCGAACGCTTGGTGAGTAAGACGGCGGAAACCATCATCGAAGACACCGATCACTATACCCTGACCGTAAATCCCGATGTTATGGACATCTGGGACTTTAATTTGATTGAGCTGGGTAAATGATGTACCATAATCGAGTGTGAACACTCCAGCAGGTTGCCACTTTTCTCTAACTTGTTCTTTGGTTGGAATTTCACGTTCTAAGTCTCGGTTGATCCTCCATCTTCCTACCAAATCGATTTCTTTAACGAAAGGAAGATTTCGCAACGACTCGATTTGCCGCTTGGTTGCAACTGCGCTGACGGCATTAAACCATTTGAGTTGATGCCGTAATTGTAAAACTCGTTGTGCAACTGCATTAACATACGATTGTTCGAGCGGGTAATCATGCTCATCGACGACGGTTGTATTGGAACGGACTTTCATTCGTCGCTTGATGGCACGTTCAGAGATAAACGATTCTGCCTTGCTTATTCGATACTGGTGGATGTTTCCCTTATCGACAAAGCAGACAAGGATGAGTGCCCTATCATTATCTTGTAGCGTAGGGTACGCTCTGTTGAGGAGTTTTCCGAGCGGTGCCTCGCGCTGGGCAAGGGCTGACGAGATGGTCGCTAAAAGTATTGAGATTACTAATACAGTTCTTTTCACAAAAACCCCCGTCTATGGATTCCTAAATTGTATCTGCTTTTGCAACTTAGTAAAGTTTGGAGGGAAAGTCAATTTCACTGTTTATCATTGTAGAAGGATCATTTTCCTCACAGTAATGAACGATTGGTAATGATAGTCGCTTGACGCCTCAAGCTTATAAAAGTACACGCCACTTGCCAGCTTTGATCCATTGAAGGATACTTCATACCTTCCAGCTTTTTGTTCTTGATTTACCAGTGAAGCTACCTCCTGTCCAAGAATATTGTAAATCCTTAGGTTTACCTTCGCACTCACAGGTAACGCATAACGGATGACAGTTACCGGATTGAACGGATTTGGATAATTTTGTTCGAGCGTAAAACGTTGTGGGATGGAGAAAGTCTCGTCTCCAATGTCTGTCACACCAACATCTGGGAAGAAATTAGCAACGGTGTTTTCAATAAGCTGTTTAGCCATATTCGTATCAGTAATCGAACCCACAGAAAATGGGAAGAACGTAGTCAATGGATGCTGATTGCCGGATGGCATGTGCACGATCAGAGCGGCGGAGTTTGGAGATTCAGACCAGGAGCCTATTCGAACTGTGCCAACATCGAAAGGATTGATCTCCACAGCATCTCGATCTGCACTCGTGGAGCGTGTAGTGAAGCTTATCGGTGATGACAGTACGTTGGGTGTCGTAAAGATTCGATGTGCTGGCTGTACAAACAAAAGATCTGAATTCGTCACATCATCTAACCAGGTGCTATCGTGCAGGACTTGTCTGCGAAAACGTGGCTCGGCATCAAATGGACCAGACTTGCGATAGAGCCAGCCCACCTGTCCGCCTTCTACTAACACCTTTCCACCGCTCGCTACTCTCTCAATAATTGCCTGCCGCTGAGTGGGAATCGTGAATGGAGTTGGGTTAAGCCCAGCACTTAAGATCACAAGATTATATTTTGGAAGATTACCAATAGGAATTTGGCCAAACGAGGCAGTACGAAGTGAATATCCTTTTGACGCTAACGCTGAATAAAAGAGCTGGGGCGATGAGATTGTCGGAGGTCTCGCCGTATCGTTATTGACAATCAAGATGTTAGCACGAGACACCATGAATCCAAAGTATCCGCTGCTCGGCAGCACCACCACATTACTGATCGTGGCAGCATCCCTTACATACACTTGATAGAGAATCGAGTCGCCAATAATTATCTGAGTGGTATCGATTGGAAATGTTCCTCGATATGTTGAGTTAAAGAGGTGAGAAAGTTGGAACGTGCCTGTGAGTGAATCTCGCTGGCGAACGTAATCCACCCACACTGAATTGATTCCAATATTATCACTCGCAATAACTTGGATGCTCGGCGGCCAGTCGATTACTGCATGATCGAATAACGGAGTAAATGTTACAACGGGATCCACTGTATCTACTCCTGCATAGAAACTGTAGAGCGAGGACGGGGCAGTTCTCGGATCAGTAACCGCATTGCCGAAGTTGTCGTATGCGACAATGTAATATTGATATGTTGCCTCTGAGCCGTCACCGGGGATGGAGGCTGTGTACTGATCTAATATTCCGGAGCTTTGGAGGATCAATGTATCTGTGAAATCACCGTTTCGTCCCCAAATGAGTTTGAGGTTTGCTTCATCAAGTGGGAAGTATCCCGCAGTTATTGTAGCATCAATTCGATATGGTCCTGCTAGATCCTCAGTATCTCTGTGAGGGATGTCAGAAATCTGTGGCTTTGCAAGGAAGTTTCGCTCAAAGAAACGTGTCAGTAACATTGTTTCATGAGCTCCACCAAAGAGGTCGGCGTCAGCTTGAATAATCGCAGCTGCATTATCACGCATAGTGCCGATTGAGCTCATGTAGTAATGACTTTGCAGCACAAGTTTATCCATAACGTCACGACCAAGATCATCCCATAAACTCATCAACACAGATGCCCAGATTTGTCCGGCATCATGAACTTCAAGACTTGCCACACCTGTATCAGGATAAATCCGAGGATCGTTAAGTGGTCGCCCGGACCAAATCCGCCCGGTGGAACCGTTAAACCCTGCATCCCATGTTGCAAAAAAGTTTCTGCTGAAGGTTGGATTAATTGTCCGTGAGTAACTTCCACCCCAATAATCGCTGAATCCCTCGCCGAGGGCACCTTCTTCACCGCCTCCCCATCCAGGGACTGTACCCCATTGAATTGCATGACCATATTCATGCCAGATAACGTCAGCATCCTCCGCATCGTCAGTCCCACCATCACCAAAGGTTACGGCATTGAGCGAAGGATTGTATTGAGCATTATCCAAACCATTGAGTCCATGAGGATCAGCCCTCAATGAAAGATTTTGAATATTTGTGAACCCTAATGATTGGATATACCGCTGTGAAGAGTCTATCTGGAAATACAGATTCACATCTTCGAACCCATCCTGAGATCGCGTAAAGCGAAAGGAATCGGGGTGTGTTGCCGTCACAGGTGGAATGTTCGGCACATCCCAGTCGTCAATGTAGACATACGGTCCGATGAGGCGGTACGTCGATCCGTCGAACGAAATATCTTTAAGAGTAACAAGAACCCGCTGAGCATTGAGTTGTGGTGAATCAGCATCGTTATTATCAGTGTAACCGGTGCTTCCATAGAACGCTCCTGCCGTTGTAAGTGGATCGGGATTGAATACATAACCTGATCCATCAACTCGTGCTTGAGTGTGGACCTCTGATGGAGTTGTTTTGAATTGTTTCTCCTCGTAGACCGCGATGTCCGTACTTTGTAACACTTCACCGGTTTGAGCGTCGAGAAAAATCTCCCATGATCCTCGCGGATCGGTCGTTGAGATATTGACCTTGTAGCTCAGACGCGGTACACTGTCTTCAGCAAAGACCATCAACGCAGCAGTTTCTTCACCAAGGATGGGTCCTTTGATTTGAAGGTAGGTCTCAGCTTTTTGAACTGCTGCAACACGAT
Source organism: Ignavibacteriota bacterium (assembly GCA_016209795.1). Lineage (GTDB taxonomy): Bacteria > Bacteroidota > Ignavibacteria > UBA10030 > SZUA-254 > JACQVI01. Next base: position 6,810 of record JACQVI010000025.1, on the reverse strand, counting down.
CGAAGTGAGGGAGAGTAGACGGTACAACAACGCCGGGCTTGTAATTATTCGAAACGAATGTAACGACATTGTTACGAGTGATACTGACGACAACATCAGACCGATAGATCGGAATCCCTTGATATGTTTGGATAAAGCGAACATGCTGCCCGGCAGGGCTTTTTTGAATAGCTTGAGTGTGTAGATCAGGTAAGCCATCCATCATCCTGAAAAGCGCTTGATGGTCTTGGAGATACATTCGAGCGACTTGCTCAGGAGTACCGTTGAGTGGACCATAGTTAACATGGTAGAGTGCACGAGGAATATCGGTACCGAGATCCCAACGCCCTTTTGTAGTGTAATGCCATTGTTGGTTCTTAGTCTTATAGAGCGTTTCCGCATGAAAATTTGATAGACTTCCAAGCAAAAAGCTTGAAAGGATTGTTACCAAATAAAGTTTCAGCTTCACTGATGTTTCCCCTGTGTGGTAAAAAGAGTTACTGTTAGAACGAAAAGATAAACCAAACTTCAGCTAATAACGTGATATTTTTGGTGAATATCAAGAGTTGAATTCTGATAGCCTTTTCTGTATCTTTAACTGTATGGAAACCTCCGGTCAAGCATCTGCAAATCTCAAGCTCAATACAGAAGTCGTCAAAAAATTACTGATCGACTTTATACGGGATGAAGTTTCAAGTGCTGGCTTTTCGAAAGGTATCGTAGGGCTCTCAGGTGGAGTTGACTCAACGTTAGTGACATATCTTAGTGCAGATGCACTCGGCAAGGAAAACGTGCTTGCTGTCCTGATGCCGTACAAGACGAGTACTCCTGATAGCATTGCTGATGCAAAAACTGTCGGTGAGAAGCTTGGAATACGACACGAGATCGTTGACATTAGTCCTATGGTCGATGCATACATCAGCAGAAACGGAGAAATGGACAATGTCCGGAAGGGCAACGTCATGGCTCGTATGCGGATGATTGTGTTATACGATCTTTCGAGTAGAGAGCGCTCACTTGTTATCGGTACCAGCAACAAGACTGAAATTTTGCTTGGTTATGGAACACTGTTCGGCGACGTTGCCTGTGCCATTAACCCCATTGGCGATCTTTACAAAACACAAGTGTGGCAATTAGCAGAAGCTGCTGGCGTGCCAAAACACATCGTTGAAAAGAAACCCACCGCCGATCTCTGGGTTGGTCAGACGGACGAAGGTGAGCTTGGGTTTAGCTATAAGCTTGTTGATCAATTGCTTTATTATATGGTTGATGAGCGGCGGAGCGACACAGAGCTCCAGAATCTAGGGTTTGAAAAACACTTCATTGAGAAAGTAAAAGTCATGGTACAGCGCAACCAGTTCAAGCGTCGTCCACCCGTCATTGCAAAAGTTACTCACCGTACTGTCAATGTTGATTTCCGGTATGCGAGAGACTGGGGTTTGTAAGTGAACGCTTCGCATGGGTGAACACTCTTCTTCTGGAACCCTGTACATTGTCAGCACACCGATTGGTAATTTAGAAGACATCACCTTCCGCGCAATCGATATTCTCTCCAGAGTCGACCTGATCGCTGCTGAAGATACTCGGAAAACAAAAATCCTTCTTGATCACTATCAGATACGGAAAGCGTTAGTCAGTTATTTTAGTTACAACGAAGCACGACGCACACCAGAGCTTATAGCAAAATTGAAGAGTGGTTTATCCATCGCACTCGTTTCCGATGCCGGCACACCGGGAATTTCCGATCCAGCCTTTAGAATCATCCGCGCCGCACTTGATGAGAACATCTCTGTCGTTTCTATTCCAGGACCAACTGCATTTCTTCCCGCTCTTATTGTTAGCGGACTTCCTGCAGATCGTTTTGTGTTTGAAGGATTTCTTCCAGTGAAAAAAGGAAGGAAGACAAAGTTAGAACAACTCCGCAATGAAGATAGAACGATGATTTTGTACGAATCCCCTCATCGACTCCTAAGAACATTGAACGATCTCTTAGAATTTTTGGGAGATCGAGAAATTTCAGTATCCAGGGAGTTAACAAAACATTTTGAAGAAGTAATTCGAGGTAGAATCTCCAGTGTTCTTTCCTTTTTTTCACAAAAGTCTATCCGTGGAGAGTTCGTTCTTGTCGTTCGGGGGCTCTCATCCACGAACTCTTTCGTGGATGATGTCGGGAGCTAAAATCTTGATTTTTTACAAAAAAAACATTATATTTTAGCGCTTTAATTATTGAGGCAGTTACTACGTTGTTTGTAATGATCCCTTCACGAAGTGACCCTTTGGGTTGGGTTTTGTAGTGACTCATTTCCAATAACATTCATTTTACGTATTGAAATAAAATAATTTAAAGGAGATTTACCTATGAAGATTAAACCATTAGCAGATCGAGTAGTTATCAAGCCTTCCCCCGCCGAGGAGAAGACGAAGGGAGGAATCATCCTGCCTGACACGGCAAAAGAAAAACCGGTCGTAGGCGAAGTTGTCGCTGCCGGTCCCGGTAGGAAAGGTGACGATGGAAAACTCATTGGTTTGGATATCAAAGTTGGGGATAAGGTGTTATATGGTAAGTATTCAGGCACGGAAGTCACGCTCGATGGTCATGAGTACTTGATCATGCGGGAAAGTGATATCTTTGCCGTTGTATAACTGTCAATAACTTAACTTAAAAAGGAGACGAAACATTATGGCAGCAAAAATAATTACATTCAATGCTGATGCCCGTTCAGCATTAAAGCGCGGCGTCGACAAGCTTGCCGATGCCGTCAAGGTGACTCTTGGTCCGAAAGGACGCAATGTGGTCATCGATAAGAAATTCGGTGCACCGACTGTAACCAAAGACGGTGTTACTGTAGCAAAAGAAATCGAGCTTGAAGATCCCATTGAGAACATGGGGGCTCAGATGGTGCGTGAAGTTGCCAGCAAGACATCCGATGTCGCCGGTGACGGAACGACCACCGCCACAGTGCTTGCCCAAGCGATTGTTCGTGAAGGAATGAAAAATGTTACTGCCGGTGCGAACCCGATGGACCTTAAGCGCGGAATTGATATAGCAGTTCACAAAGTCGTAGAGTCGTTGAAAAAAAACAGTCGTCCGGTGGAAAGCAAGGTTGAAATCGGACAGGTTGGGACCATCTCCGCGAACAACCAAAAAGTGAGAATCGCCGCAAACAAAGAGGCTAAAGAGAAACTGGAGGAAACCGTTGAAGTGACGATTGGTGAACTCCTCGCCGATGCGATGGACAAGGTAGGGAAGGACGGTGTCATCACCGTTGAAGAGGCGAAGAGTGCCATCACTGTGCTTGACCTCGTCGAGGGCATGCAGTTCGACCGTGGTTATCTCTCCCCGTATTTCGTGACGGATGCCGACACCATGGAAGCGGTTCTGGAGGACCCTTACATTCTGATCCACGATAAGAAAATCAGTGTGATGAAGGACATGCTTCCGATTCTCGAAAAAACTGCTCAATCCGGTCGGTCCATTCTCGTGATCGCAGAGGACCTTGAGGGAGAGGCATTAGCAACGCTTGTCGTCAACAAGCTCCGGGGCACGCTCAAGGTCTGTGCCGTGAAGGCTCCGGGCTTCGGCGATCGTCGAAAGGCAATGTTAGAGGACATTGCAATCCTGACCGGCGGGACCGTGATCTCCGAGGAGAAGGGCTTCAAACTCGAGAACACTCAACTTTCGTACCTCGGCACTGCAAAAAAGGTAACGATCGATAAGGACAACACGACGATTTTCGATGGGGCCGGCAAGAAGGAGGAGATCAAAAAGCGCATCAATGAGATCAAGACTCAGATCGAAAAGACAACGTCTGACTATGACAGGGAAAAGCTTGAGGAACGGCTTGCAAAGCTTTCCGGCGGTGTTGCCGTGATCAAAATCGGCGCTGCAACGGAAGTCGAGATGAAAGAGAAAAAAGCCCTTGTCGAGGATGCTCTGCACGCGACGCGTGCCGCGGTTCAAGAGGGCGTGGTCCCGGGCGGCGGCGTGGCTTACCTGAGGGCGATGAAGGTGCTTGACACGACGAAGGGAGAAAACGACGACCAGAACATCGGCATCGACATCGTTCGCCGCGCTCTTGAGGAGCCTATTCGGTGGATTGTGAACAATGCAGGCTTGGAAGGATCTGTCATCGTTAACAAGGTCAAGGACGGAAAGGACGATTTCGGCTTCAATGCTCAAACAGAGCAGTTTGAAAACCTAATGAAATCCGGCGTTGTTGATCCAACAAAGGTCGCTCGTATCGCTTTAGAAAATGCGGCAAGCGTTGCTGGTCTTCTCCTGACCACAGAGGCAACAGTTGTCGAAAAACCCGAGAAAGAGAAGATCCCACCTATGCCGCATGGCGGCGGAATGGGTGAAATGTACTAACGCGAGTACTTGAGATATTGAGTATTTGAGTACTTAGCAAGCCTGGAAAGCCCTCAATCATTACTGGATTGGGGGCTTTTTATTTTGGAGTGATTTCGTAATTTTCACTTGACATCGGTACAGTTTTTCATTATCTTTTTCCAATTAATCTAATTCACGTATTCCAGGACGGCACTCTCACGAGGGCGGAACATTCACATCAGAATGATCACTTCGTGAGAGGAGCTTCTTCTCTTGCCGTCCGTAATTCACTTCATTCATTAACTCATATAAAGGAGGTCCTATGGACGCACTCTTTTCCAAAACCATCAAGGCTGGTAAAACCACCTATTTCGTTAACCTAAAAGAGGCGAAGAACAAATCGAAGTACATTACCATTACCGAAAGCCGATTGAAAGAGGATGCGAAGGAAGGTGAGAAAAAATTTACAAGCAAGAGCATCATGATTTTTGATAATCATGCGGATAAACTCCGTGATGCACTTGCAGAAGCAATGAAAATGATGCAGAAGTAACGCTCAAATTCTTTCAACACGAAATCTTCTCTCATTGTTTTTAGCCGTGTTTTTTATTGTAAAACACGGAGGGGCTATCTTTTGCTAATCCATAAAAACTCTAAAAGGGAAATGCACCATGGCGAACGCGTTTAGTCTCGCATCATGGAACGTTGAGCATTTCAAAGACGAGCCGAAGCGGACCAAGCTCGTAAAGGATATACTAAATGTTATGGCGTATATTATACTCTGGAGGTTATAACTACACGATGTGGCATAGTTACAGTATGTGCCAATGTATCTTAATTTTCGTATCTTACAGGGAAAAAAGATTCAAAAGAACATTTTAGGTCTAAGAGGAGATACCGATGTTCAAGGAATTCCAAGTAGGTAATGGAAAGATTATCCAAGGTGACTGCCTTGAATATTTCACAGGAACACCTTTTCCCGAAAAGGCTGATTTGACATTTCTAGACCCGCCCTTTAATCAGAATAAGGAATACAATTATTTCGATGATAATCTTCCCAAAGAAGAGTATTGGGAAATGATGCACAAGGTTTGTGAAAGCATTCACAAAAACACATCGGAGGGCGGGGCAATATATTTCATGCAAAGAGAAAAGAATACGGAATTTGTTTTACAATGTCTCAGAGAATCAGGATGGACGCTGCAAAATCTTATCATCTGGAAGAAAAAAACATCCGCCGTTCCCAGCAATACGAAGTATGGCATACATTATCAGATTATTGCATTTGCCACAAAAGGTTCGCCCAGAGTTTTTAATCGTTTAAGAATATCTCCACCTCTTCCAGCCAATTATAAAAGCGAAAGAGAGAACGGCGTTTATGTCACCGATGTTTGGGATGACATCAGGGAACTGACATCGGGTTACTTTGCGGGCGACGAAGCAATCAGAAAACCCAATGGAGAAAGATTTCACAAACAGCAAACCCCTATCGCGTTGTTGCTGCGGATTATTCTTTCTTCTACAAAACCGAACGATGTTGTCTTTGACCCATTCGCAGGAACAGGAACAACACTTGTCGTTGCTGAACAGCTTGAAAGAAAATTTCTTGGAATAGAAATCGATCCTGAAAACGTTACGTGTATAAAGAAGAGATTACAAAATATCCGGGATGCAGATAGTATTGAAAAGTACTACAAAGACTTTTCGTACACCGAAAACTTAAACGAGATCTGGAACCCAAAATCTGTTTTGGCCATTTCCACAAAGAAAAAAGCACAAGCGCTCAATCTGTTTGAGGTTTGATGTATTCTATCTATCATTTCTTCAAATCACTTGTAAAGAATAAGAAAAAGCTCATAACTACAAGGAAGTTGGACGCTGTACCTTTTGAAAAGAAAATTCTCTCTTGTAAAAACGAAGGCGTATTTCCAGACATAGCCATCAGGGTCAATGAAGACAAATCGGTTTTTACTGGAGGAGAACTGATCGAACTAAAGGACAGCGATTCTTATACGGTATCATCTTTTAATTCGACAATCCCATCAAGAAGCAAAGAGATTGCCAAGATAATTGCCGGTGAGAACAGCATTGTCAAACGTCAAATGGAAAAAGCCGGTGACAATATCTTTTCTTTGCCAGTCAGAGATGTATTTTACCTTGTCAGAGGAAGAAAAAAGGAAAACGTTAAAGTGTGCCTCGTCTATGGTAGCTTTTTTGAGACAATTCGTATTAATGATCTTATCAGTGGTTCTTTTTCGCAGGTATTAGAAGAACGACTCAAAGAAAGCGGAATAAATATAAACGAGGAATTTCAATCAGTGTTACTTTCCATTTTTTCTGAACAAGAGAATTTCAGCAAAGTTAGAACGGTGGAAAATGCTTCTGTCAAGTTACGCTTCAGAATAATGACGGAAGTAAAAGCGGAAGGAAATATTCTCAACCCAAAGAAATATCCTGAAATAGCAGATAATACTTTGAATTTCATTTTACCATGCCACAAC
>JACQVI010000024.1 GCA_016209795.1 Ignavibacteriota bacterium | reverse complement strand
GTTCCTAGGTTCCAATTTGTACCTGCCCCAGGAACTTCGCCCTCAAATTGGCTTAACCCAGAAACTTTTAAAGCTCCTCCACCGCCTACCTCAAACGTCGCTGTCGGGTTTGTAATCCCAATGCCGACGTTACCGCTAAGACGATAGATGTTTCCGCCGCTCACTCTCCATATAGTATCTGCGCTTGCCGTTCGAGCAAATTGCGCCGTATCGGAGCGCAGTGCACTGAAGCTGTAGCCGACAGAGTTCAACGAAGCCCTCGGTGATAACTCCGGCTCTGACGCCACCTGAACGCTCAGCCAGTACGGACGGTCAAATCTCACAGCATCGGGAATCGTGGTCAGATCACCTAAGGTAGTGTAAAACAGCCCGCGTCTGACCTGCAAAGTTTTTTGCTCCATCCATATCAGCGTTCCGCCTGTGCTGGACTCGTACAACCGGAAGGTAAATTGATATGATCCATCAGGTCGCGGACTACCCAACGTATCGGTGAGCACGCCTTGATAAGAGAGCGTGCGGGGGATTTGCGCGTGCAACTCTGCAATTGCAAACAACAGCGCGAGAAGTACGAGAATCAAGCTTGATGCTTTCATGGCATCCTCCTAATTGATAAATGGTTGTTGGGAAAATTGTTCATTGTTAAAGAAACAGTCAGCCGTTACCGAAGCAGTATCAGCTTCTTTGTTTCAACGAATGTACTTTTAGCGCTCGACGAAGCATCACGAGCAACCAGTCTATAAAAATACACACCGCTGGCGACTTGCAGTCCAAGATTGTTCTGTCCATTCCAGATGAGCGTATAGCGACCGGGGTCGTGCTCTTCGTTCACCAGCGTAGCAATGCGCTGTCCGATGATGTTATACAGATGAATCTCGACTCTGCTTCGTTGCGGAAGCTCGTACCGGATCGTTGTGCTTGGGTTGAACGGGTTGGGAAAATTCTGGCTTAGCGCATAGACTGTGGGGATTCCCTCCACCTCGCCGACAGCGACAACCGGACTGTGCAGCAAAGTGTCTGCTAAGAAGCCACTCTCGACGCACGTAGTTGCCTGCTGCATCGTGCCGATGAACATCTGCCCCGCTGCCGACTTCGCGCTGGATATTGAAAATCCCATATCAAGAGCATACCAGCGGACAACATTGTTTTGAGATAGGACTTCATGGGGAAACATCGCCAACACGAATCCTATCAAGACCAACATTGATAAGAACTTTTCCATAGTGATCCCCCTTTCGGGATGTTTGTGCATGGTGAATGATAAGAGAAAATTACAACAAGGAATGCTATTCCACAATCACGCCGATGCGTGATTTTTGTGAGAATCACGTAAGTGCGGGATAGTGTTTTAAAACGGTAGTTGTGAAGGACCCAGCTATTTCATCGTCGTGCTGAACTCGTTTCAGCATCTGATCCAAGCTGCTAAGTATAGTTCCCGAAACAAGTTCGGGAAGACGTTAGGCTTTATGGATGGGAGGAGAGTATTTTAGAGGATCTTGGAGCTTGCTACAACAGATGTTCTTTGAGAACCTTAACGATTGCTCCGCTGCGGGAGTTCACCTGCAGCTTTGCGTAGATGTTACGGAGGTGGGTATCAATGGTATGGAAGCTGACGAACAGTTTGTCTGCGATCTGTTTTTTTGAGAGGCCGTCCACCAGGAGTTGGAGGACTTCTTTTTCCCGTGCTGTTATGCCGTAATCCGATGTCGTCGTCGAGAGGTGCTTGAATATCTCGAGCATCTTACGCGCTATGTGGGGGTTCATCGGAACACCCCCCACAAGAATCGCTTTCAGCGCATTGATGATCTCATCCAGTGTAGCGCTTTTATGCAAGTAACCAGACGCGCCTGCGGTAATCGCGCGGAAAATGTTGTCGTTATCTTCGAACACTGTCAGCATGATGACCTGCACTGCCGGCGCGACCATTTTCACCCGCTTGACCCCTTCAATTCCATTCATGCCGGGGAAACCGATGTCCATCAGAATCACGTCCGGCGGCGATTCCGCCTCCAAATCATGGAGTACCTCCTCGCAGGAATGAAAAATACCGCCGCACTGCAGCCCCTCCGTCTGGTTAATCAACTCTGCAAGGTTCTTGGCGAACGCCACGTTGTCATCAACAACCCACAGGTCAAGTTGTTCGGTAGAGAGATTTCGAGTTATCATGGTGTCAGCATAACATACGCACAGAAAACATCAGTGTCTATAACGCATTTACGTGATTTGTGCAGTTAAGCTCACTGACGTTCCCTTTCCGGGAGTGCTTTCCAATACAAGTGTTCCATTGATCTGCTGGCTTCGCGAGCGAAGGTTATTCAACCCGTTACCATCTTTCTGCGTCGAGACATCAAAGCCCCGCCCGTTATCTTGAACAATCAAGCTTAGCCGACCGCTCGCGTATCGCACGGTGATGACGACGCTCGTTGCTGCAGCATGTTTGACAATGTTGTTCAGTATCTCTTTGTACATCAAATAGAGATTCCGTTTCTTTGCGAGGTCGATCTTCTCATGAACTTCACTCCCAGGACCTGTAAACGTGTATGCGATTCCTCCGAGCATTTTCTCCGCCACCGCTTTCATCTGCAGCAGCAAATCATCGAGTGAGTCGTTCCTCGGATTAAGCAGCCATACGATATCTTTCATCATCTCCGAAGTCCGCAGAGCCGTTGAGCCGATCTCCGCAAGCTGGTTCCGTTCGTACTCCGGCAGCGATAGCTTTCGGGCGATAAGCTGGCTGCCGAGCGCAATGCTGCTCAAATTGCTGCCAACATCGTCATGGAGGTCTGCGGCTATCCGCGAGCGCAGATGTTCTACGGCGAGAAGGTTGGCGACACGGTAACGATACAATGCATAAAGACCTGAGGCAACGGCGATAATAACCAGGGCACGGAACCACCACGTCTGCCAATAGGGTGTGGAAATAGTGAGGAGGACCGACGTTCCCGCTTCATTCCAGACGCCGTCGCTGTTCGACCCTTTGACACGGAACGTGTATGTACCCGGGTCGAGATGCGTATACGCTGCATAACGACGCGTGCCTGCGAACACCCAGTCCTTGTCGAAACCCTCCATCATGTACGCGTACTCATTCTTGTGTGGTGCACTGTAATCGAGTGCGACGAACTCGAACGAGAAAGCATCCTGGCTATAGAAGAGATCGATCTGCTTCGTCGTAAAAATGGATTGAGCCAATTGAAGGGGTTTGTCGAAAACCTTGAAACTCGTGATAACGAGAGGAGGAGCATGAGGGTTGTCTCGGATGCTGTCGGGATAGAAAACATTGTAACCGTTCTCTCCACCAAAATACATTTTACCGCTTTTTCCTTTGAAGCAAGACCCTGAGAGAAATCTGTTTCCCTGAAGGCCATCGTCTGTAGTGTAGTTCTTGAAGACTTCTGTACGAGGATCGAACTTCGATAAGCCCTTCTCAGTGCTTATCCAGAGATTCTCGTGATCATCGGCGAGAATGCCTTTGATGTAGTTGTTCGGCAAGCCGTCGCGCTCATAGTAGCGTGTGAATTTACCGGAGACAGGGTCGAACTTGTTGAGTCCAGCTCCCCATGTGCCAAACCAGAGGAACCCATCTAAGTCTTGATAGACCGCGCGCACCGCATCACCACTGATTGAAGTGGGGTCGCCGGGATCGTGTCGGTAATGTGAGAACCGATTCTCTTTTCTATGAAACCGGTTGAGCGCAAGATCGCGCTCCCACGTCCCGATCCAGAGATCACCGCTCCGGTCCTCGTAAATGCTCCACACACCCAAGCCGTGGAGACTGTCGCGATGAGACGGGAAACTCCGGTAATGTATGGTCCCGCTTAAAGCGGGATTCTTTTCTGGATCGAAGCGAACGAGACCCTCCGCCGGGAACCCGATCCAAAGCTCACCCTGATTGTCTTCAAAAATCGTCTTCACATCCCTGAAGGGATAATGGGTGAACCTCTGGCGTTTCCGGTCGAAGCGGTCCAACGTACCGCTGTTACACCCAACCCAGAGATTACCTTTCCTGTCTTCCCACAATGCAGCGACACTATTACCGCTGATACTGCTGCTGTTGGCAGGATCATGTACAAAGTGCGTGAACTTGCCAGTGGAATGATCATAGCGATTGAGCCCTCCGCCACTCGTGCCAACCCATATATCACCTGCGTTGTCTTCAAGAACTGCGAGAACTCCGTCGTCGCTCAAACTCGTTGGATCGTTCGGAACGTTTTTGAAGAGTGTGAACTTTTGCTTATATGGGTCATACCGACTGATACCACCATGCCAGGTGCCTATCCATAGTACACCAGCGTTGTCGTTAAACAGCGCGTAGACACGGTCGCTGCTGAGCGAATACGGATTGTTGGGATCGTTGCGGTAATGAATGAACGAATCCGTTGCCGGATCATACCTGTCGAGACTCGTGAACGTTGCAATCCACACACTACCTCGATTATCCACGCAAATGTCAAACACAATATCAACGCTCAAGCTCGTGGGATTCCGTGGCTGGGAGCGGTAATGAGTAACGATGCCCGTTCCCGGTGAAAAGCGCCTGACTCCTGTTTTGCTGGTACCCATCCAGAGATTTCCCGCACCATCATCAACTAAACATTCGATCTGAATCCGGGGATTTTCATTGTAGAAATATCGAATGAACTGATCGGTCTTCGGGTCATACCTATTGAGTCCGTTTTCGGTACCAACCCACAACGCGTTCGACCAATCACGATACACCACGTTGATATTCTCAGAACTGACACTGCCCTTGTTGATGGGGTCATGGTGATAGGAAACCACATGCTCTCTTCTTGGGTCAAAGCGTTTGATTCCCTTGCTTGTACCGACCCAAAGATAACCCTCACTGTCTTCACACATCGAAGTCACGGAAGCTGTCAGGTCCGGATAATGGACGAAGATATCCCTGTCGGCATCGTACCGGTCCAGTCGACCGCCCGCGTTAATCCAGAGTACGCCGTGTCGGTTTACGTACAGCGCGCCGATTGCGTTTGAGAGCAGCGATGCTGAATCATTCAGGTTATGCTTAAAGATTCTGAACGAATAACCGTCGTACCTGTTCAGTCCGTCCTCCGTGCCAATCCACATGAACCCCTGCCTGTCCTGAACAATCGATCGAACGATGTCTTGTGACAACCCCTGCTCGGTGGAAATGCGGTCGAAGCGGAAGTCGCGAGACTGAGAGAATGCGCTCTGAAAAAAGAAACAAAGAACGCAAACGATAACTAGATACGGAGGGAAATAACACACTTTACATAAGTCGGTTGTCATTTCATCCTTCTCAAATTCCTATCTAAAACAACACAATGATTACCGCATGGGGCATACCCAGCTATGTATTCAATCAAATTTTTTCTGCAACTGGGAACAAAGTGCGCATCGTGGTTTTGCGTCGCCATTGAACGATCATTTAAGCAGGATTAGCTTTTTAGTTTGATCGAAAAGATCCGCCTCCCCGCCGAGGTCCCGGATAGCGCGACTATGGCGGACCCGCAAGCGATAGAAATAGAATCCGCTCGGCTGTTTCGATGCATCCCACTCCACCGACTTGTATCCTGCTTCTTGTATTCCATCGACAAGCACAGCCACTTCCTGACCGAGGACGTTGTAGACTTTAAGTCTTACGTGTGAAGCTTCCGGCAGTTCATACCGGATTGTTGTGCTCGGGTTGAACGGGTTGGGGTAGTTCTGCTCAAGCGAGAACTGATGTGGGATTGGGGATTGTAGATTGGAGAGTTCTCCATCAGGTGGTGAAGGGGGAAATTCACTCGTTGGAACAATTCTGATCCTGCTCGAAGCCGAAACTCCCTCTGTGGAGCTGGACAACACTAATTGTCCGGTTTGGCTTACCTTCACCCAGTAGGCTTTACCCGGCTCGATGGTGTCACTGGGGATATATCCCGCCGCATACCCAAAGAACTGCGTTGTGATAATGCCCGGTGGATCAGAGGTAATAGATGCTGTTGCTACAGGATTTGTTATCGAGCCGATGATATTCCATCCATCTACTGCAACATCTATCGTGTCAGAGAGAACTGGTGTTCCTATGATCGGAATAATCTGAGCGTTGCTAAATTTTAGCCAGTAACCTTCTCCGTTCATGAGGGTATCCTCAATCTGATAGCCAATACTGGTATATTTGTACGCACTGGAAATTGCAGTTGGGAAAAGATCATCTTTACTGCCATTTTCAACGGCAACGGGAAGCGAAGTCATATTCCAACCTGAGCGTACAGATACCGATGGAGCAAAATTACCAAAATCTAATCCTATTGTATCTAACCCCGGTTCGATGTCGACGGTGTACATGCCGTCATTTGCAGGGAGTGTTTGTACCCAGCCTGTTTGTAAGCTTTCTCTGACAGTATAGGTTCCGGGCTGAAGGTTGACGAAGAGATAATTTCCACTGCTATCCGTTAGCGTAGTATCATCTGCGGCTCCGGAAATGATGATCATCCAATTATTAAGTCCGGGTTCACCGTTATCGCGCACACTGTTTCCGTTGAGGTCATGAAATTTTGTTCCACTGATTCTTCCGGTAACGTGGAATTCATCCACGCTGCGAGCTTTATCGGAAATACGAACTTCATCGATATGACAATTAAATACTGCAGTGGGAGTAATTCCTGATGAACTGCTGAAAGGAAGTCCTATTCGTAGCGGTGCTGTTGAAGTTACGGCGTCAGGAAATGATCCTTGTGTCGTCGTGGCTTGGAGGTTGCCGTTGTGATATAATTTTACAAGGCTGCTATCAACATCAATAACTGCTGCAATATGATGCCATACTCCATCGGAGATGAGAGAATCTGTTGTGCGGACAGTGTACAATCCCGTTGTAGTACCTTTAATGAGCAGTTCGAATTGTTTTGAACTGCGTACTGAAAACTCGTAGGAGAAGTTCACAGAGTCTCTATGTCCTTTACCGATAACCGTCAGATTACCAATTTCAGCAAGCACGGGGTTGACCCACGCTTCTAACGTGAAACTCGTTGTGCCCGAGTTTAACAACGGGTTGTCGTTCGTTTGCACATAATCAGAAACAAGATCATAACTCCTGGCATTTCCGTATCGTCCCTGATCAATTGGTGCATCGTTTGCTGTTCCGTGTAGGCTGTTACCACTATAGTCTTGCACAAACGTTCCTGAAGATTCATTGAAATGATAGAGGAGGATAGTATTTGCGTCAGGTAAATATTCGCTGTGCGACACTAATGTCGTAAAGGTTTGATCGCTGCCTTTCACTGTGCCCGCAGAGTTTTGTGCGTGTGATCGGAAATGATATGTTGTGCCGTTTGCAAGTCCGACGATCCCTGCACTGAAATTCACTGGATTCATACCACTGCCGATGGATTGGTTAGAAGTTGTGCTACCATACGTTGTGTCAAGTCCATAGTCAAAGCGAACAGTGGTTGAAGAGTTGTTGGGATTTGCGGTGCCATTCAATGTTGCGGAATTGAGGGTGATGTTGCTTGCTTCGCCCGTTGTCGTGCTGGGAGGTATGGCAAGTGTTGTAAACGTTACTGTACCTCCATTTGTTGTGCCACTGGAATTCGTTGCTACAGCGCGATACCGATATGAGGTGTTCGGATTTAGTCCTGTTATCACATCAGAAAATAATACATTGTCTGTGCCTGATCCCATATTTTGATTTGGAGTAAAATTTCCGAATGAGGGAGACACACCCCATTCAAAGCGTGCGGTTGTAGAAAGTCCTTGGGGATTTACGCTGCCGTTCAGTTGGGCGGAGGTAGATTGTATTGACGTGGGACTAAACGTTACAACTGATGGGGGAGTTGCGACTGTAATCCCAAACTTGAAGAATGAGAGATCGTATTTACCTGTTGACTTTGTCTGCGCATCGGCAATTGCGAAACTTATGATTGATACTGCCCCCAGAGTAATTAAACGATAGATAGTTTTCATATCATTCTCCTTCAGCGTTAAGGGTGACGGGACACTTCCTGGATAATGAAACCAAAACAAATATGTTACTTTCTAAAGTAAAAATCAAGTAGTTTAAGATGTTAAAAAATTCTTGAAGTTTTAAAGGATGGGGAGAGATGCTACTGTAACTTTTTTTGCGGAATGCGACAGAAAAAGGCAAAAAATAAAAGCCCACCTTGCGATGGGCTAAAATGAAGTCGTTCTAGCGATAGTGGTCACTTCACTAATATCATCTTCCTGACACTTATAAAACGTTCTGCCACTTGTAGTTCCTCACCTTCGTCAGATACGGCTTCAGCGACAAATCGATAGAAATACGTACCCGAAGGAAGACCCAGTGCCTCGAACTCCATTTCCTGTTCTCCCTCATCTAATAATTCGTGATCGAGCAACGTTGCCACTTCCTGACCGAGCAGGTTATATATCTTCAACGACACCAAACTGGAAACAGGCAACTGAAAACTGATAACCGTTACCGGATTAAATGGATTCGGATAGTTCTGCTCTAACCTGAACCCCATAGGAATTTGATCATCATAGTTCACAGAGGTTGGTGTGAACGAAAACTCCCATGTATCGTTCAGACGGGTTCCACTGGTTCCTCCGAACATAATCATCCTGTTCGTCGAAGGTATGTAAACAGCAGTGTGGCTTGATCGTCCTGATGGGCGTGTCATTCCTTGTGGAATCGAATCCCATGAGTTTGTACCGAGTGAAAATTGCCAGAGCTCGTCTGAAACTCCCGTAGCAGTTTGTCCTCCGAACATAACAACTGTACCGTTCCCGATATACACATTTGATGTAAAATATCGTCCAGATGGTTTCGATGATGGAGTGAGGTCTGTCCAGGCAAACGAATCTGCATTGAGCGACCAGATATCATCGAGATAGCCCGAGCTTTGTCCTCCGTACATGATCATCTCACGTCGATCCCCTGCAAAAGTAGCAGAATGCAAGCATCGCGCTATGGGATGAGCCAGATTTGTCTTATCAACCCATTTCAAGCTGTCAACGTGAAAATACCATGTATCGTCAAACCTTCCGCTCGTTGTGAAGCCTGCAAAATTCACAAGTCGTCGTGTAACAGGATCAAAAATGGCAGCGGTACCGTAACGCTTCAATGGAACTCCAGTAGTATTGCCATCGGGCGAGAGTTCCTGCCATGTATTGTTTGTCAGATCAAAAGCCCAGATGTCGTTGTACAGTTGTGCACCTTGTCCTGACCAGATGATCATGCGGTGGCTGGCAGAATCGTACATCGCATTCTGAGAGAAGCGAGCTGCGGGCATCACTCCGGTGTCCGGTGTTATATTCTGCCATGAATAGGTTGTAAGCTCAAGACTCCATACTTCATCGACGGACCCAGCATCTGTTCTTCCACCAAAGACAATCATGCGGTGAGCAACTGGATCATAGATCGCAGAAGCGTTGCTTCGTGGTGACGGATCATTTGTTGTTACTAGCCTCGTCCACGTTTGACCCTGAACAAAGCTTGCTGTCATCAAAGTTAATAAAATACAAGTATAAAGTGTAGGACAATGACACATCATCTTTTCAACTCCAATCCCCAATCTTTTTCTAGTGTGCTTCCAACCAATTCTTCCCAACCCCCACTTCCACCGCAATTGGCACAGAGAGTGGAAGGGCGTTTTGCATTTCTTTCACGATGATGCTCTTTGCTCTGCGCTCTTCGCTCTTTGCTACTTCAAACACTAGCTCATCATGCACCTGAAGCAACATATGAATCTTGAATCCTACATCTTGAATCTTTCGATGAATGTTCACCATAGCAAGCTTAATCATATCGGCTGCCGTTCCCTGGATCGGCATGTTGATCGCTTGTCGCTCTGCATTGCTACGAACATTCTGATTCCGACTGTTAATGTCGGGAAGATATCGTCTACGTCCCAGTAGTGTACTCACATACCCATCATGTTTTGCTTTTGCTATCGTGTCAAAGATGTACTGGTTCACTTTGGGAAACCGCTCGAAGTATTTGTTGATGATTTCTTTCGCTTCGCTTTGTGAGATGTCAAGGCGTGTTGCAAGTCCATACGGACCAATACCGTACATGATGCCAAAGTTAACTTCCTTCGCTTTGCGTCGCATCTCTCGGGTTATTTCATGCGGCAGTACACCAAAAACCTTAGCTGCCGTTGTTGCATGGATGTCCTCACCATTTCGAAACGCTTCAGTTAATCCTTCATCGCCTGAGATGTGTGCCATCACTCGTAGTTCTATTTGTGAATAATCGGCGTCGAGGATAAGCATATCGGGACCACTTGGTATAAATGCCTGGCGGATGCTCCTCCCAATTTCAGTTCGGATAGGAATATTCTGCAAGTTGGGATCGCTGCTCGAGAGCCGTCCTGTCGCTGCAATCGTTTGATTGAACGACGTATGAAGTTTTCCGGTTCGTGGATTGATTAATGCTGGAAGTGCATCAACGTACGTTGACTTCAATTTTTGTAGCTGACGGTAGTCTAGAAGTTTTTCTACGATTGGATGCTCGTGACGGAGTGTTTCGAGTACACCAACATCGGTTGAAAAACCCGTTTTTGTCTTGCGCACAATGGAGAGCTTAAGTTTATCAAACAAAATCTTACTGAGTTGCTGTGTTGAGTTAATGTTGAATTTTTCCCCTGCGAGATTATAGATATCGATCGTTACGTTATCGAGCATTCGTTCGAGTTCTTTTGAGAGATCGGCAAGAAAATTGGTATCGAGCTTGACCCCAGCAAGTTCCATATCTGCAAGAACTGTGATGAGTGGAAATTCAATCTCTTCACAGAGTTTCAAAAGGTTCGCTTGTGTTAGCTTCGCTTTCAATGTTTCGTAGAGTCGGCATGTAATATCTGCATCCTGCGCAGAATACTCGGCGAGTTTCTTGACGTCAATCTCCCGGATGTCTTTCCTGTCTTTTCCGACCCCAGTCAGCTCATCGTACGAGATCATTTTATAGTTAAGATGCTCGGCGGCAAGTGCATCGAGATTATGCTGACCATCGGGACGCAGCACATAGTTTGCAACCATTGTATCGAAAACCACTCCTTCTGTTTTGATCCCATGAGCAGCAAGCACAAGCATGTCGTACTTGATGTTCTGACCGAGCTTTTTGATGGAGGGATCGGAGAAGATGGGGGAGAGATGCTTGAGGATATAGCTTAGATTAAATCCAAACTGGTTAGAGGTTTGAGGTTCGAGGTTTGAGAAGGAGGATTTCGGATTTCGGATTTCGGATTTCGGATTTGAAAAGAGGCTGTCCATACGTAGCTCTTTGCTCACTGCTCTCTGCTCAGCGCTCTCTGCTCTTTGCTCACGGCTCATCGCTCCTTGCTCAGTGCTTACTGGCACATACCATGCCTCTCGTGACTTCACGGCAAACGAAAGTCCAACTAATTCCGCTCGAAGAGGATCAGTTCCTGTAGTTTCTGTATCGAACACAAAGAGAGAGGATTTTTTCAGGATCGAAACACACTTTTTGAACTCTTCTTCAGTCGCGATCAGATGATACGAGTGTTCATCAGTTGAAATATCAGTTAGTTCAAGCTCTGTAACATCGAAGCTGATGTCCTCAGTTTCTGGAACAGGTGCAGGAGTAAGTTTTCGCAATAACGATTTGAATTCAAGTTCTGAAAAAAGAGTATAAAGCTTCTTGCGATCCTGAGGTCTTGCTTGAAGATCATAGATATCGACTTTTAACGGAACGTTGGTATCGATAGTCACGAGCTTTTTGGAAAGGAGAGCATAGTCATGGTTCTTCTCAAGCTTTTCCCGCAATCCTTTCTGCGTGATTTTTTTGATGTTCTTCAGAATGTTTTCGATGCTTCCATATTCTTGGACGAGAGGGATCGCCGTTTTTTCTCCAACACCCGGAACTCCTGGAACATTATCCGACTTATCACCAATGAGTCCAAGAACATCTGGCACTTTATCGGGTGTAACTCCAAATTTATCCTTCACTCCTTGCTCATCCACAATCTCCCATTCATTCCCCATCTTACCGGGTTTGTACATTTTTACTTGGGGAGAAATCAATTGCATAAAATCTTTATCACCGGTAACTAAATATGTCTCAATGCCTTCACCTTCTGCTTTCTTCGCAAGTGTTCCCATGATATCATCGGCTTCATAGCCCGGCAATTCGATCAATGGAACATTAAATGCCTCGACAACTTCCTTCAATTTATCCATTTGTTCAGACATATCCTCCGGCATTTTCTGACGTGTCGCTTTGTATGGCTGATACATGACGTGACGGAATGTTGGCTCTTTCGTATCGAACACAACAGCAACGTGTTCTGGTTTTTCTTCATCTAAAATTTTTATTAGCGTGTTGACGAAGCCGTAGATTGCGCTTGTATTCACGCCTTTAGAATTAATAAGTGGGCGGCTGATAAAAGTAAAGTACGCGCGGTAAGCAAGTGCCATGCCATCGAGCAGGAAAAGGCGCTCACGTTTCATTGTTTCCAAGTTCTTTCTTTGCAATAAGTTACAGCGAAATTATTGGTTGAGTTTTGATGCTATGAACTTGGAAAAAGATAGTAAAATTTCTCGTAGCTACAAACTTACCGTCACATCGAAAAAACTATGAATTGAAAGTTGCTTGACATTCACAGAGACCTTTATTATAATAGATGGTATTTGATTTTGTGGGATGGGAGTTGACGAGAGGAAAATAATTCACAATCAATATTTTCATAGGAGGGTGTCATGTTCAAATCTATAATTGTCGTTTTACTTCTTCTGTTGCTTTACACCGCAACAGTTCTTTCCCAAGCACCACGCTTGCTTTCTCATAATGGTTTCCTTGCTGATAATGTTGGACAGCCAATCAATGGAAAAGTCGGCATGGTGTTTAACCTCTATACTACATCGGTAGGAGGTGTTTCTCTCTGGTCTCAAAGTTTTACCGATCCTGCTGATAGCGTTGTGGTCAGCAATGGTGTGTACAATGTTACGCTTGATCTATCGACTGCTCCATCATTAACATACAACACACAATACTATCTTGAGATTAGTGTCAACGGTGAAACGATCACACCACGACTGAAACTCACCAGTGCACCATATTCACTGGGACCGTGGAATACGAGTTCGAATAAAGTCTATTATACGGGTGGATATGTAGGCATTGGGACAAATAACCCGACGAACAACCTCGTGATCTCGGAAGATGCTAATTCGTTTATCGGGCTAACGATTAGCAATACAAACACCGGGGCAAGCTCGGCGGAAGAGATTTCCTTTGCGAATGAGGATGGTTCTCAAGCATTCATCCGCATCTACGATAATGACAATGCAACTTACCCGGGTCGGATGCTCATCTCTAATAACAGGACGGGTGGTTCTATCCATTTTGGCACGGCTGGAATCAATAGTCGAATGGTAATCGCAAATGACGGTAACGTCGGTATTGGGACAACTTCTCCGATTGCTCCGCTGCACATTACTCCTAATTCATCAAGCTATGCTTTCAGAATTGACCAAGGTGTAAACGGGCACGGAATCTTGTCGTATGTAAACACTACTTCAAGTGCACAAACAGTATTAGCTGCTGCGAGTAATGTAAGCGGGGGGTTCTACGTAAAAGGAGATGGTAACGTTGGTATTGGAACATCGAGCCCCTACACGAAGCTTACGTTGACCGATGCAATTGGATTTACAAACAGCACGAATCCGATGGTGTATATCTACCAATCGGGAACATCGAACGCAGAACGGCCGGTCATTGCACACTCACCATCATTCCCAACCTGGGGGCTATCCTATCAAGATGTTGGCGATAAGATGATGTTTCAAGCAGGTGGAAACCCAGTCATGGCTGTCAATCTTGGCAGCAGTCAGGTTGAGCTATTTAAAGCCGATGGCACAAAAACCATCGAGCTTGACCCTGAAGAAGGTACAGGACGTGGTGCTGATATATCGTTGTGGAATGATGCCGGTGTCAATACGATTCAAATCGATGCTGACTATGCAAACACCGGC
Organism: Ignavibacteriota bacterium; assembly: GCA_016209795.1. Taxonomy (GTDB): domain Bacteria; phylum Bacteroidota; class Ignavibacteria; order UBA10030; family SZUA-254; genus JACQVI01. The sequence continues at coordinate 5,130 of JACQVI010000024.1, read as the reverse complement.
GTGGGACGTATCGTCACTGATGTGCTGCAAATTCAGGGAGGGAGTGATCTTTCAGAACATTTCGAGGTAAACAACTCTGGACTTGAGGTACAACCAGTTCCGGGAATGGTTGTCTGCATTGATTCTAAAGAACCAGGTAAACTGATCGTCAGCAACAAGTCCTATGATCCAAGAGTTGCAGGAGTGATCAGCGGAGCTGGTGGGATAACAACCGGGATGCTGATGGGACAAGCAGGATCGATTGCAGATGGGCACTATCCTATTGCATTGACGGGTCGTGTTTATTGTTTAGCTGATGCGTCATCAAGCCCAATCGAACCCGGTGATCTTCTCACATCGTCTGACATCCCAGGCCATGCAATGAAAGCTCATGATTATACCAAAGCACAAGGTGCGATTATCGGGAAAGCGATGTCATCCCTGAAAGAGGGTAGAGGATTGGTCTTAATCTTAGTGAATCTACAATAAGCTGACGACCGAAAGGAGAATGTTATGAAAAAAATTAATATAAGCATTTTAGGCTTGATGCTACTGTGGTATTTTTCATTGGCAAATTCCCAAGTACCCTCAGTCGTCAGGGTTGAAATAGATTGGATGTCAGGCGGAACTCCTTATCATTCCCATAAACCAACACAAGCTGAGATTAATGCCGTCATTCAGATGTTTGCCTGTCAAGGGATTACTCTCACTGTTGTTCTGAGTGATAGCATCGGACATATTAATGTGCTCAAACGGGATCCTAGTAATTGCAGTGCGAGTTTGTTTAGTTATAGCGGGGCGAACAGCTACGGCGCAATAAAATCAGCTAATTTCGATAATAGCGGTGGTGGCTGGCATTATTGTCTATTCGCCCACCAATATGAAGACCAAACCTGTACTGCCTCAGGTAGCTCTGGTCTTGCGAATGGGTCAGCTGACTTCATTGTGACATTGGGATCCTTTTCTGGACAGATTGGTACTCCGTGGGATCGTGCTGCAACGTTTGCACATGAGTTAGGACATAACCTTGGTCTTTCACACGTCGGCAGCATGGATGAAGATGTTACAGGTCCATACATTATTAATCTTCCAAGCATTATGAGTTACACCTATCAGTTAGGTGGAGTGAAATCGAGATTAGAATGCATGGGGATCGTCCCGTCAGGACTGACACTGTTCAAAGAGATGGATTATTCGCATGGGTATGCTTGCACACTAAACGAAAACGCTTTAGATGAAGAATTTGGAATGGGCATTAGTAAGATCGATTGGGATTGTGACGGAACCGTTGAAGCAGCAAATGTGGCGCAAGATATCAGCAATGCACGTAATACGACAAAATCGAATAATTTCTGGTGCAATCTCACCGGTACTCGTTCTACTCTCACTGATTATGATGAATGGTCCAATATCAGGGATATCACTGCTTCTGCTGAGCTTGCAAAAAAATATCCTGAGGTTGAATACTCCTGTATTACTGCCGAAGAGGCGGAAGCCCTTACCGTGTTGTTCTTCTCTACATGTGTTCAACCGTCTGTAACAAATGAGTCATGCGTCAATGACAACATGTTGTATGTAAAAAGTGGAGCTGGTGGCTCTCATACGGGAACGTGTACAAACCCATTCTCCACACTCGGAAGTGCACAAACGAATGCAGGCAGCGGCGATTATCTTTACTTGGCGCCAGGAAATTATAACGAGATCATAACTCTGAACAAGAGATTACTGATCGTAGGACCGGGTGGAATTGTCATCGGACAGTGAACATGTAAGCAGATGATGAAAACTTATAACTTTTTGCAACTCTAATCAAAAAGGTGAGCTTATGCACATCAAAAATATAATGTTTATTTCCATTGCCATTGTCGTTATGTCTTCAATGATGTTCGGACAACAATATCATCTTTTACAAGCCATTGTCACTGCTGGCAGCGAAAAGGGATCTTCAGCATCATATGACCTCATGGGTCTCATTGATCAATCAGCGACAGGTCAAGGGTCTTCTGCTAACTATATTCAATACACTGGTTTTGGTTATCAGGTCAATGGCTTACAAGATTATTTTATCTCAACCTATGCTGTTGCTGATGGATGGAATATGATTTCCTTGCCTCTCACAGTAGCGGATTATCAGAAAACTGTTTTGTTCCCAACGTCAACCTCAGCAGCGTTTGCTTATATAGGTGCCTATCAGCCTAAGGATACGTTAGAGAACGGTCGCGGTTATTGGTTGAAATTTTCAGGTGCACAAAACGTCGGTGTTACCGGTGTTGCAGTGACAAGCTTCAGTATCCCTGTCGAAGACAAGTGGAACATGATTGGTTCGATTGAGGCGTCTGTGCCGAAGGATTCTATTGATGAGATTCCAGATGGCATAGTTATATCGCAGTATTTTGGTTACGACGGAGGCTACTATGCAGCAACGACAATTGATGCTGGGGAAGCGTATTGGGTGAAAACCAATGGAGGAGGGAAATTAGTTCTCAATGCAGGTTCCAGTCCTCCAGGCATGAACCAGAAAGAAGTTTTTCTCACACAATTGGATCAGCTTAACGTCTTGACTGTTGAACCGCAGAAGACGATACTCTCTAAGAACAAGCCCATGCAAAAACTCTACTTTGGTACATGGAATGAAAAAGTGATACCACTTGATCGCTATGAGATGCCACCCATGCCGCCCAGAGGTGTGCTTGACGTACGATTTGTCTCAAATAGATTTGTTGAAATCGTCAACGAGAATACAGCTGAACCTCAGGAGTTCCCATTGACGATTCAATCAAACGGTGAACCGCTCACTCTGAGTTGGAATATTAAAGAGCAAGCAGGCTTAAAGTATGTCCTTGTCGAACGAGATGGAAAGACCATCACAGCGCAACACCGCCTGAGGACAAACGGTTCAGTGAATTTCGACGCGAAGCAGAGCAAGCAATACTCGTTGCGAGTGGAGCGTATCCCAGTCGAGTACGCGCTGTATCAGAATTATCCCAATCCATTCAATCCATCGACTACGATACGATTCGACTTGCCGGAGCCTGCGTCTGTTACTCTTAAAGTCATCAATGTTCTGGGTCAGGAAGTGGAAGCACCACTGAATAATCAAGACATCGACGAGGGACAGCATTCAATCGAGTTCAACGCTGGGGAGTTGGCAAGTGGAACATATTTTTATCAGATCATTGCGCATGGTTTAATGACGGGTAAACAATATCAACGAGTACAAAAAATGGTCTTGGTGAGGTAAGCTTATTGATCTGATGTTGACGATTTTTGAAGATTAACCATATCTTGTAGATTTTCGTCATAGCTCTTGGGAGGTTCAATAAGATACTTCCAAAGCATAACGCTGGTTATGATGAAAATGGCACTGTTGACAACAAACACCGATGGGATGCTGAAGTGCCCAGCCACAAAACCTCCAGTCAACGGTCCAATCATATTACCAAAAACGGCGAGGCTTGAGGTAATGCCGATAAGACCGCTTCTCCGGTGGTGTGGGGCATGAACGCTTGTGAGCGAGAAGAGCGTATGGAGAATTCCACCACGCACAAATCCAAGAACAGCCCGCAAGAATCCCAATGCAAATAAATTTGGTATGATGATGTGCAGTCCATACGCAATGCCAGTTCCGATAAAAGCTGGAATTAGATTACGCTTGAAACCTATGCGGTCATTTCGTCTCCCCCACCACGGCGAAGAAAGAACCATGAAGATACCTGCAATGGAAAACGTAATGCCTGTGAGCGTTGAAATGTATGAAATTGCCGTGTTGTCAATGGCAGTTCGACGTATAATACCTTCTATGTAGAGTGCAAATATTGGTTCGATCATCATCGCCGCACCTTGAGAAAGGATAATCGAAAGAGCAATGATACGCAGTTGCTTGTGAGACATCATGAATTGCAAATTCTGGAAGACGGAAATTGTCGTGCCGTCTTGACGGATGACGGGGACCTCTTCGACAAATTTTACTACAACGAATCCACTGATGAAACACATTCCTGCTACGATGAAAAAAATCTCTCGATAACCGATCATGTCAGCAAGTACTCCACCAAGCGCTGGGCCAAATACTGTTCCACCAGCGGTCGCAGATTGTAAAATTCCCAATGCATATCCGATTTTTTCTTTTGGTGTCGATGTCGACACAAGTGCAAGTGTTGCCGCGATAAAACCGCTAATGATGCCCTGGAGAATACGGAACAACAGGAGTTGATACACATTCTGGGAAAAACCGATCAAAATATGGGCGATGCCAAGTCCAAAGATGGCGCGAAGAACCATGAGCTTCTTACCGTGTTTATCTCCCATTGTGGTCCAAAATGGAGTGGCAATAAACGCAGTAAGAAATGGACCAGCAAAGATCATCCCAGTCCACCGCGCGACGTCATTGTCGTCTGAAACTCCAAGTTCTCGAATAAAAAAAGGAAGGAACGGTACAATCAAATTCATCGCAACCATCACGAGAAATTGTGTACCCCAGAGGATATAGAGGTTTTTCTTCCAGTTCAAAGGCAGATAATAATTGGTTATCGAACTCTTAAAACTATACAAATTTATGCTAAAAACAAAGTGTTTAAACGGATAAAACAGTTTTGCAATCAAATTGCCTGACAAAAATTCTTTGTCCAATTTACGTGATTAATATTTCTCAAGACCCTTAAGTTCTCATTTTTCACTTGACTTTTTATATAAAGAGTAGTAATTAAAGATATTGAATATCAACACATTGTAAATCTATAGAGGTTGCAATATGAGAGGATGCAAATATGAGAGGGTTAGATTTGCCGCACCACTGTTAAACGTGCTCTTGCTATTATCAGCCATCTTGTTGCATGTAATAGATGTATTTGGACAATCTGTACGGGACGATTTCAATCGTGCAGCGACGAGAAGTATTGCTGGTTCTCTGAAATGGCGAAACATTCTCAATCAGGTTCATCCTGACGCGTCAATTCAAATTAACAGCGATTCGACAATCTCGGCATATAATCCTCTTGGAACGCTTGATCGGGTTGGCGTCTTTTGGGATTCTCTTCTGACTGATGCAACTCAGATTGGACTTGTTCTCAAACAGAAGGCTGGAACACATAGTATTCCTAACCTGTATCTCTATGTGAAGATGGACGATTCCAGCATCCACGGCGGTGATGG
>JACQVI010000263.1 GCA_016209795.1 Ignavibacteriota bacterium | reverse complement strand
CCTTTAACCTTGGATTGTACGGGATGTGATGACCTGTTGTGATTAAACCCCGTTGTCGTAACCTGTGTCTGTCGAGCATGATCTTGTTAAAGTTCTAAGAATGAATCGTGTTTCCAAATCCCCTGCAATCCCCTTTGGTAAAGGGGATACCGGGCGCCAGCCCAACGTCCCCCTTCATTCGAAGGGGGACTACAGGGGGATTCTGCCAATTTCATCGGGACGGAACGTTCATTGTTCATCTACTAATCTCTGCTATGAAAAAAACTATAAATCCTATTGATCATGCACTATAATTGATTCCGCAAACCCAGCCTACCCGTCATGCCGAAATCCTGAGCGAAGTCGAGGGATCAGGTCAGCATCTGAACGTGTCCGACTGAGGAGTACTCAGTTTAGATTCCGACCAGAATCCGCCGAAGGCGGACGGAATGACGTGGTGGACAGGGTGAATGCTTTTTCACCCGTCGTGGTGAAACGCAGTTTCATAACCGCTGATGTCTGAGAATTTCCATCGCATTGATGCGTTCTTCCCACTTCTTCATCACAATCGTGAAATAGTTGTAAGGTACTCTCGTATTATTCCCAAATCGTTTTGAAGAGAATCAAAAACCTTCTCGTCGTTAATTTTCCAGTAGAGGTAGACAAGGGCATTTCGTAAGTCTGTTAATCGCTGCATGCCGGTGCAGAGGTCGCCCGGAATGATACCTTGTTCCTCTAATACTGCGAAACAATCTGCACTGCTCGTTGGCGCACGGTTTCCTTTCCGCGAAGCAATATGATTACAAATATCGATACAGGCTTGTAAGGCTATAATAAAATTGTATCGTACAAGCCAGATCGTTTTCTTATCCGCAAGGAATTCCTGCTTGCTCATGGTTGAAAACGACTCAAGTGCCTGAAGAGCCTCACGAGCATTGACCATCAGAGTCCTTAACTGCTCGCTATTAAGCGTCACGGAAACATATCCCTTATAAACTCTTTCACGCTCGGTTCGTAATCAAGATACATCCCCCACACTCGTTCAACAAACGAACAACGAAATTCTTCATCGCGACTCGTCAAGACCTTGCCGCAGGTAACTGAATACTGGAATCCCATGGGGGCATTATTGATAACGCGCACGTCTACAGGGAGCTTGATCAGTTTTTCAAGCTCTCGTGAAAGCTTACTCTCGTAGCCCAGCGTGTCGAGCTGCTTGGCCGTAGCTTCGTCGTAGTAGATCGCCACATCGACATCCCTGAACTGTTCCAACTCAACAAACGAACCATAAATGTAGGAAAAGACAATTTCAGGACGATGATGCAGCGCATCAACTAATATTTGGATAATCTTGTCTTTTTCACTCAGCGACAAACTAATCACAGGACTTAATTCCATAGGGACATCACTTCTTGTTAGGAGTCTGACAGATCAAAGTGGAGTAAAATTGTGCTATAAAACTCTTCTAAATCATTGAGATTGTGTCGGAGAATTGATTTTAAAACCTTTACATTAAGGATCTGGTACTCATGAACTGCAATATCTCGGAATCCAACCATTTTCACCATTCGCTCGGTTTCTTTCTTAGAAAGAATTTTTGCCTTACCTAATAACATGAAATTCTCTTTGAGACTCTCCGGCAATCCTAATCCCTCTGATGCGACAACATGCAAGGCTAAGTCAAGAGAAGATTGAACAGCACGTTGTAAATTGAGCGCAAAAATGTCTTGCGTATCGAGGTCATCCAAACTCTTTGGATCGAGCTGAGTGACATCTCGTATCCTCTTAAGACAGTTCTGGATATTCTTAATCTTTTCATACACAAGATCCTCATCAACCATAGATTCTTTCTTTGAGAATCTGTCGCTCAATCGGTCTCCGCATGCGCTTGAGGTCGTCATATTCAAACGATGTCCTTCTGATGAACGTATTTGTTTCTCGAGCATTGCGATCAAGCAACTTCTTCCCCTTCTTCAGGACTTGCATTCTCAAGATAACTGGTGCATTATTCAGGCAAACCAAGTCAACATCCCTGGATACCAAATCAGACAATTCCTGCTGCATACCAATGAGATTGAGATGATCACAAGTCACTGCAGTCTTGAATAGCACAGCTATATCGACATCACTTTCCTTCCGTTGTCTGCCAGATTCTACCGAACCGAAAAGAAAAACTGCAACAACATTGGGTACTGCCTGAAAAAAGCGAGTTATTGCATCCTCAACGGTTGTTCCTAAGAAATTATTATTGTTCTTTCTTTTTTTCATGCTCTATCGTTGAATACATTGTTTCCATCTTTCGTGAATATTCAGCCCAGGT
>JACQVI010000262.1 GCA_016209795.1 Ignavibacteriota bacterium | reverse complement strand
CGCCAGCACAAGGGTAATTGTCGAGAGCAACTTAATCAATACGTGCAGCGATGGACCGGCGGTATCTTTGAACGGATCGCCAACCGTATCGCCCACGACTGCTGCGCCATGAGTCGGGTTTTTCGCTCGGGAGCCGTCTGCCATCGTCAGATATTTTCCACCATGAGCGCCGGTCTCAATATATTTCTTGGCATTATCCCACGCGCCGCCGCCGTTGTTGAGGAACAGGGCTGTGAGAATCCCCACAATGGTTCCAACCATCAGAAGTCCGGCAACAGCTTCCGCCGACACCAATGGATTGCTTTCAGTGATGAAAATCTTGAAGATCAATCCAACTCCTATAGGGGTGAGAACAACCAGAAGACCCGGAGCAACCATCTTGCGCAGGGCTGCCCTGGTTACAATATCAACGCATGATCCATACTCCGGTTTGAAATCAGGCGGGAACTGAATGATGTCGTTTACTCTTGGCAACTTGGCGTATTGACGACGCACCTCCTCGATAATCGACTGAGCCGCGCCGCCAACGGCACGAATCGCCATCGCAGAAAAAAGAAACACTAATGCCGCACCGATCAGACCGCCGACAAAAACCACCGGATTTGCCAAGTTCACACTCTCCATAGCTTTGCCTGCATACTGTGCCACCTCATCCATATAAGCCTGGAAAAGAAGGAACGCTGCTAACGCCGCCGAGCCAACGGCATAACCTTTGGTCAAAGCCTTAGTCGTGTTGCCAACTGAATCGAGGCGGTCCGTTTTCTTGCGCACTTCCTCCGGCTGCCGCGACATTTCAACGATGCCGCCAGCGTTATCGGTGATCGGACCGAATGTATCCATTGCTAAAATGTACGCCGCTGTGGCAAGCATTCCCATCGTCGCAACCGCTGTACCGAACAGTCCGGCATGAGGAAGACCGCTCGTCGCCCCGAGGTAGTACGATGCCAAAAGCGCCGCACCCATCACCAACGTCGGCATCCAGGTGCACTCAAAAGCAACACTGACACCAACGATGATGTTGGTCGCCGGACCGGTCTTCGAAGCTTCAGCAATACGTTGAACGGGTGTATACCGATATTCGGTATAGTACTGCGTGATATAGACAAACGCAACAGAAGTCAACACCCCCATAACACCGCAGAGGAAGAAATGCCACCAGGCATCGGGCGCATTTGGGGAATTCAAGAGCCAGTATGTCGAGACACCAAACGCGATCATTGCCAGCACCACCGCGAAATAATAACCGCGATTGAGCGCTTGCATCGGGTCCATCTTCTCCTCTTTATCCATTCGGACACTCAGGATTCCAACGATAGAGGCAATAATTCCAAAAGCACGAGCTACCAAGGGAAACATCATGACCCCGACCACACCGGCTGAGAACACCAAATTCATTTTCTCTGCTGCGGCAGCGAGTGAGGCACCTAAAATCATCGCACCGATATTTTCCGCTGCAGTGGACTCGAACAAATCAGCTCCACGACCGGCGCAGTCGCCAACATTATCTCCAACCAGATCGGCTATGACTGCAGGGTTTCGAGGATCATCTTCCGGGATGCCGGCTTCCACTTTTCCCACAAGATCGGCACCGACATCTGCTGCTTTGGTGTAGATGCCCCCGCCTAACTGTGCAAAGAGAGCAACAAAAGAAGCCCCAAAGCCATAACCGACAATCAGAAGTGGAATCTTGGTCGGCTCGACATTGGAGAATGCGCTGACGATAGCATACAGACCTCCGACCCCAAGGAGGCTCATCGCAACCACCAGCAAGCCCGAGACTGCTCCTCCCCGAAGAGCGATCCTGAGGGCATCGTTGAGACTGGAAAGTGCCGCTGTCGCAGTTCGGATGTTGCTGCGAATGGAAACCCACATTCCGACGTAGCCGGCGATCACCGAGCAGAGCGCCCCTAAGACGAACGACAGCGTTATCCAAGAAGCTAACTCCAGCGAACTCCCAACTGGATCGAAATCGTGATGACTTCGTATAAAACCGTATCCAACAAACAACACTGCTGCAAAGACGACAGCGAGCATGATGATGGTACGGTTCTGTCTCCGAAGAAAAGCTTCAGCTCCTTCCTTGATAGCGTTGGAGATTTCTTGCATCTCCTCGCTCCCAACGCTCTTCTTAAGAACCCACCGAGCAAGAAACCAGGCAGAGAACAAACCCAAGACGCTGATGACAAGAATAAGTGTCATTTCCATACGACGATTAGATTCCTTTCAAATAGCTGTGATAATGCCCATTACTTTTGAACTAAAAAGCTTCAGACCTGAGATAACAACTGAAGTGTGAAGCTTGAAAAATTGAGAATTACTAATGAATCCGTAGTAGAAGAACCAGCGAAAGGTTCAACTTCTTTGGAAAGCGTGGGTAAGATAGCAAAAAAATTTGAAAAAGTCGAATCGATTTTTAAACAATGTGAAATGTATGTCAATAACAAAAAAGCCCGATACGTTTCGGTACCGGGCGTCCTGTACAATGATGCTCGTTACTGACCACACTTGAATCCTAAGACATCGAGACCTTTTTTTGCATCGTCAGCTTGTTTGGCTTTTGGGCAATAGTCTAAAACCCTACAATAATATTTCTTCGCCTCCTCCTTGTTCCCAGCATTTTGGTACGCTTGAGCTAACCATAAATTCAACTCACAGTCTTTCGGATTGCACTGCAAGGCTTTCTTAAGGTAATCAGTTGAATTAAGATATTTCGCCTTGTTGGTTTCTGGATCTTTATCTTTCGTCGCATCGATGAGCAGACGAACGCCAACCATACGGTACGCATCACATAACACTACACTGTATTTTTCTTCATTGCCGTTCGAGTTTGTTGTAGTCGCAAGCTCGATGACCTTTTTATACGCAGCAATCTCATCTTTTGTTTGCTCGAGTAGCCCGTAACACTGAGCAAGTGTCTGCCAGGCTCGAACATCATCAGGACGATATTCGATGCTCTTCAGAATGTAATCTTTTGCCTTTTTAAAATCCTTCATTTGCATCAAACACATGGCTGCATTCAGATACGAAGCAAATCGATATCCTGCTGACGTGTCACATTCGATTTTCATTTCAAATTGCTTGACCGCTTCTGACCATTTCTTAAGCTTCATCTCATTGGTGCCAAAATAATATCGTACATCGCAACGAGTCGAATCTTTTGTAAACAAAAGGAGATAGATCTCCTCAGCTTTTTCATTCTGCTGATCGGACTGATATGCTCTGGCTAATCGCACTAGGTCATCGACTTTTAGTGAATCACGATTCAATTTTTCTAACGCTTCAATAACCAGCTTTGTTTGCCCTGTCACCTGATATGCCTCAGCAAGCATTGGCTGAATCACATCTGTAAGTGATGGATCTTTCTTCAGCAGCAATTCTGCAACAGGTATCATATCTTTGAAGCGTTTGTTCTCGTACAACGATTTTACATACATGAACTGATAATTCAACGAGTCTGGTTGTAATCGTACCAGCGGGTCAAGATATTTCACAGCATTCGCCCATTTCTTCGCGCGGAAGTAAATGCTACTCAATTCTCGCAATGCAACAATGTTAACACTATCTAATGAAATGACTTTATGATATGCTTCAGCAGCGTCGTTCCACTGGCGAGATTTTCTATAGGCTTCGCCTAACTTAAGGAAAAGTTCGGGGTTTGTGCTGTCGAGTTTTATCGCTTGTTCATACTGCCCGGTTGCAGCGGCAGGGATATTTTGTTTCATGTATGAATCACCAAGGAGCACATACACTTGTGGATTTTGACTATCCAACTCTCTTGCTTGAAAAAGCACTCGCTGAGCCTCATCTGTGGAATCTGCCTTAAGCAGAGCAGTTCCCAAACCAATGAATGCATTGGGATTTTTCTTATCCTTCCGGGTCGCATCCTTGAAACACGAAATAGCAGTTTGATAATCTCCCTTCTTCAGTGCTTCATTACATGCTTCGAAACGATTCTGAGCAAGTAAATTCAATGTGATGAAGAAAACACAACATACTATCACTAACGCTTTGTATAACTTCACGGCATTGTACCTTTTCTTGTTATTTCACAGAATACCACAATTTCTTTCTTCAATAGTACCTATAGTTTTAACAATTTGTGGTCATTTTTGTTCCAGTGCGCAATCATTTCTTTAGGCTTCTCCTTGTCGTTTCGATAATCCTCACAGGCATCGTTGCTGGAACAAGCCCACTGCTCTGCACTATTTTTTGACCGGTCGCGCTGGTAATAAACGATATAAATCCTGCACCCACTCCATAATTGTCTGCCTTGGAATAGATACAAATTTCTCTTGTGAGAGGATAATACCGAAGATACACATAAGCTTGATAAGGTGCAAAATATTGACCACCACCCAAAGAATCAGGAGCGCTCTGATCTCCAAGCTCAAGGACTCTTACCTCATCCTTTTTCTCATTCAGCCAGTTTGAGCTGATGAAACCAATTGCGCTTGAGTTCTCAGACACAAATTGAATTATGTCAACCGTTGAGTTTACGACTTTTGAAGGTGTGACAAAATTTTTGCCATGGAGTACTTTCCTCCTTACAATCTCATACGTTCCTGAGTTACGACCGGGTAAACACAGGTCGATTGATGCAAAGGAACCTTTCCATCCAACGCTGTTCCAACGAGTTATCGAACCTGCGAGGACACTTTCGAGTTCAGTCATACGAAGTTGAGTAACAGGATTTTCTTTATTCACAATAATCGCAATGCCGTCGACGGCAATCTTATACTCTACAAATGATAACTTTGCTTGCTTAGCTACGTCTCTCTCTTCGTCGTTTAAAGGACGCGAAGAAACAATCACCTGGATTGTATCATTGAAGAGGCGTGCAATTGCTTCCCGAGCTAAAGCAACTTCGAGATCAACGTGTGCGTTGGGGTACAATTCTTCAAACTTTTGTTCTTCCTGTCTCAACAGTGGTTCGACAGACTCAGAAACGATGACTTTTAAGTATCCCTTCGTAGGCGTTTCGATTGGCTCTTTTTGACATCCAGCTATGCATACACAGAAACCGAGCAACCATCGATACAGGAATCTCCATGATTTATTCATCATAGTGTCGTTCACTGCGTTGCTTGATCCACAAGATCGATACACGATAGATTCCATACAGTACCATCACGATACCGAGCATGATGCGAAAGTCAGATGGAACATAGGATGGCAAAAAGAATCCAAACAAGATGATAATGCCGAGTACAAGAATCAACGAAGCGGTCGTGTAACTCACAATGCGAAGAATGCCTTGGGCAGTCATGGTTGGTTCTCAACGATTTAACTTAAACCTAAACGGAACTGTAACCCACACCATGACGGGTCACCTGTTCATCAGAGCGGGAGTAAAAAGCCAATTCCGAGATGCATCTAATACCGAGATGCATCTAATACATTGTCATCGAAAGCTTCATTGTCGCTTTTGAAGACAACACTTCTTTTCACGCGACCTTGCTTATCAACGAGCATCTTGACCCAAACAGCTCCTTCTAGACCAGCGTGGCGAGCAACTTCGGGATACTCCGGACTTACCTGGCGAACGGGGACGGGCAGTTTCTCAACAATAAAGAAGGTATCAATTGGTGGCTCTGCATCTGGTGGTATCTGTGAATAATCCTGCTCTCCCATTCCCGCTCCTCCATCTTCACCATCTCCTTCACTTCCGCTTGTCAATGATTCGTCTGCGCTCACATGGAACACTTTTGGCGGCTGAAACTCAGGCTCGACAATTGGAATTGGAGTTGGAATAGGATTACCAAATGGTAAAACTGGATTAGACTTTGGCAGAGATGGACCTGAACTTCCGCGCCACTTGTTTATTTCAATGACGTCTATAGCAGAGGGATATAAAACAATCGGGACTTTGGGTCTAACGACTACATTCTCACCGGTAGTGTCATGCGTTAGATAGTACATAATAATCACCAACAAATGTAAACATACTGCAGCGGCGAGAGCAATGGATATATTGCAATGGTATGATAAACTGAGACTACGTAATCCACCATGCAACGGTACTACTTCCTTTGCAGTCATGCCCATAGCTCCTTTCTCGGTGATCGGTCGGGAGAATGCTTCCCGACCAAAGATCTCTTACCGTTACTTGTTCAGCTTAAACCGGAATGGCACGGCAGCCCATACAGCAACAGGTCCATTGTTCATCAACGCAGGTGTGAAGACCCACTGCAACGCAGCCTTTTGTGCAGGTTCGTTGAAGATTTCTGCATCGCTCTTCATAATGACAGCTTTCTTTGCTTTCCCCTCTTTATCGACGAGAATCTTCACCCAAACAGTTCCTTCTACACCTGCACGGCGGGCGATCTCCGGATATTCGGGCTGAACTTGCTTTACTGGAACTGGCTGCTTTTCAACGGGGACAAAATCCGGCGGATCCTCTTCAATGTTGATGTCCTGCTCAATGGAAACATTACCAGAACCTTCGCTGCTTACCACAGGGCTTTGGATTTCGGAAAGTTCCTGCTGAGTAGCGATGGTTTGCTCAGGATTTACCTCTGCATCTGGTACAGGGACAGGCACGCCGACGGTCGGTTTTGCAACTGGAACAGTAACTGCAACTTGTGGTGCCGCTTCGGTATTAGTAATCGATGGCGGTGGACCAAGCTCGCTGTACTTCATGAGGCGAACTAAAGCGACAGGCTCCTCCTCTTCAGAGAAGTAACCCACCAGGTAGTATGTTGCAATTGCTAAGAAATGGACAACAACTGCAATTACCAGAGCCATTGTCAGATGGCGTTGATAGAGTCTGCGTATATCCTGCGTTCGGAATGTCGTAGCTACTGCTATTGTTTGTGTTGTCATAATTCTTACTCCTTCCTTATGAGGTAACCTCTTCAAGTTTTTTTCTATCAGTATCCTGCATTGGTGCAAGACTGAAACGCGTCATGTTTGCCAAATTCAACTCATCCATGAGATCAACCATTGTTTGGTATTTCCCTTTACGGTCAATTTTAATCAGCGTAATGAGTTTTGGATTTTGCTGAGACTTTTGAACCACTAATGACCGCAGATCCTTAAACTCGATTTTCTCCGGTTTTTCCGAGCCAATCCTCCAATAGATTGATCCGTCTTCTTTCACGAGGAGTGTTAACAGGTTACTCTCTGCTACTTCAACAGTCGTCTTCTCAGGTGGAAGATTGATTTCCATCGTTTGCGGGCGGTTCATCGTTGTCGTCAACATGAAGAATGTCAGCAGCAAGAAAGCAACATCCACCATCGGCGTATTATCGATTTTGATGCCGATGCGGCGCATCTTTCTGCGCTTCTTCTTTTTCTTCTCATGCCCACGCGGGGCAGAGGTATCGACCATTCCCATAGTTTAAAACTCCTTTTAGTCTTTTTCGAGATCTGTTACAAGGTTAAACCGCGTAATATTTGTTTTTTGCAGAATATCCATCACATCTTCAGCCAAACCATACTCTGCTTCTTTATCTCCCTTCACAACGGTACGAAGTTTTGGGTTTGCTATTCGAGCCCGTATCAGAAGATCTGGAAGCTCTTTTGTTGTCACTTCAATACCAACCCGAAGTTTATTTTCTTCCCCAAATATTTTTCCGGTGAGATGTTGAGAATCAAAACCGAGAAAGATACGGTTATCTTTACTGATCGTGACCGTCATGACGTCTAATTCTGGCAACTTGAAGGTTTGGTGAGACGATGGAAGAATAATTTGCACTTCCTCAGGTGGACGGAACTGCGTTGTCAACATGAAAAATGTCAACAACAAGAAGGCAACGTCCACCATTGGCGTATTGTCAATGGCGACTCCAATTCGCCGTTTTTTAATTACTGGCATTGGTCAGCCCTTCCTTACTTCGCTTTGAGTGTTTGCAGAATATCGTAGCTTGCTTCGTCAATCATGTAAGTAAAATTATCGACTTTGTTGACGAAGAAATTGTACGCAACGATTCCAACAACTGCGGCAAAAATTCCGAGTGCAGTGTTAACAAGTGCTTCGGAGATTCCAATTGAGAGCTGGATAGCATCAGGGGCTCCCGCATGAGCCATAGCTTGGAAGGCACGAATCATTCCAATTACTGTCCCTAAAAGGCCTAACATGGTTGCAATAGAGGCAATCGTGGACATGGCGATGAGGTTTTTCTCTAACAACGGCATTTCCAATGCTGTAGCTTCCTCGATGGCACGTTGAACCTCAGCCATCTGTTTTTCAGCTTCCATCGTTTTATGTTCTTTGGTAAACGTCTGATAGTGTTCCAACCCTGCACGAATAATATTTGCCATTGAGCCTCGCTGATGCTCGCACGCCTTCACTGCCGCCTCAACATCTCCAGAAGAAAGACTCCGTTGAACATTTTTCAGGAAGGTTGGAAGTGAACCACGTCCCTGAGCTTTTCGTAGCGAGAGAATGCGCTCGACGATAAATGTGATCACCATGATGGACAGAGATATCAACACTGGAACGATTGGTCCTCCAGTGTACACCATTCCCATCAGGTTATCCGGTTTTTGACGATTATCCCCATCCTTGAAGTTTGCTGGATTACCTAACACAAACAGATAAATACCCAGTGCTATCGCAAACGCAAGAACGACAACGATAATGACAAATGTCGATTGTTTCATTAGTATTACTCCTTAAGAATGTTAATGATAGTTGATATTATGAAATTAATTATACCTGGACAAAACTTTCGACCGCTTCATCGACTGTGTCAAACACATCAAAGACATCGATAAGCTTGGTAATAACAAGTACACTCTGAACAGTATTGCTGATGCCAGCAAGCATCACTTTGCCTCCGCTTTTTGCATAACTTGTATGCGCTGAAATGATGGCACCAATTCCCGAGCTGTTTACGTAATTCACTTTTTGCAGATTGATGACTAAATTCTTTATCCCTTGCTCAAGAAAATCAGCTACGGCTTCCTTGAAGCTATCAGTCTCTTCGTTTCCTATTAATGAACCCTTAATATCGATGATTCCAATTTTCCCATTATAGAGGGTTCTTGCTTTAACGGACATCCTTGCCTAACCTTATTCGGCACCAGTAATGTGCCATATCTGAATATTTTCCCCTGTTCCTTAGTCTTAGAAGCACCGCGTAAGAAGCATTCTTGTAGATAGCCAACACCTTAATCCGTCGTTATAATTGCAATTCAAATGCCAAAAAGCAGCGATGATAAAGAGCATTTTTTGTTGATTTCGATTTATTTTTGATAAGCCGAATGGATACTAACAGGAAGTAGATTGCAAAATGCATTAAGGAAAAATGAAGCTGAACACTGAATACCTCTAACTCTTATGCTTATAATACAGTAGCTTGATCTTGCAAAATGCAAGACAAGGACCTCCTAAAGCCCGTACTTTTTCCGCTTTCTCCACAATGTAGCAGGATCGATCTCTAAGACTAGTGCAGCCTCATCGAGATCCTTAGCAATCCGAAGCACGCGTGCGATATGTTGACGTTCTGCTGCCTCCAGAGACACAAGACCTGAAGTCGATTGATCCTGATTTTGTATTTCAAGAGGGAGATGCGTAGGTTGAATAACTCCATTGTGGGCAAGAAACGCACTACGCTCCATGACGTGCTCAACTTCTCGTACGTTTCCTTGCCAACGATATGTTGTGAGAAGCTTCAATGCATCAGGTGAAATCGTGATATCCGTTTTCCCAGAAAACTTTTTCAGAAAATGATAGAACAACAGCAGCAAATCTTCTGATCGCTCTCGGAGAGGAGGTAAACTGATCCTCACTGCATTCAAACGGTAATACAAATCCTCACGGATAGTGCCTTCCTGTAAAGAATCTGAAAGTTTTCGATTGGTTGCGGCGATGACTCGCACATCAACCTTGCGGGTGATATTATCTCCGACACGCTCAAACTCGCGGTCTTGGAGAAACCGAAGAAGTTTGACTTGTATAGTCAGGGGAATTTCCGCCACTTCATCTAAAAAGATTGTACCACCATCTGCGACTTCAAATCTTCCAATGCGATTCTTGATTGCACCGGTGAAGGCACCTTTTACGTGCCCGAACAATTCACTCTCGAGCAGCCCCTCGGGTATGGCAGAACAATTGACTTTCACAAATGGTTTATCACGGCGAGAACTTTGTGAGTGAATGAATTGAGCAACAAGTTCTTTTCCCGTCCCACTTTCTCCTTCGATCAATACATTCAACACGCTATCCGCTACCTGACGAGCTAACTCAATCTGCTGGCGCATGAGAGGGTTTCGTGTAATGATATTAGAGTCAGAACGAGATTCTGCAAGCTGCTTGCGCAACGAATACACTTCCACTGTTAACTTGTGATGCTCTATCACTTTTTCAGTAAAGATTTGGAGTTCTTTCAGGTCAAATGGCTTCTGGAGGAAATCGAACGCACCATTCTTCATCGCCTCAACGGCACTATCGATTGAACCATGAGCAGTAATGATGACAACTGTTGTCATTGGCGATCGTTGTTGAATCTCTTTGAGCATTTGCATTCCGTCAATAGGCTGCATCATCAAATCGACAAATGCGATATCGTAAGACGTTTCACCAAGCTGCTCAAGTGCATCGCATGGATTCCCAAACCCATCAACAGAGAACCCCGCTGCTTGTAATCCAATAGTCAAGGTTTTTAAAATATTTGGCTCGTCATCAACGACGAGGATGTGTCCGCGATCGTTCATGCTGTTTCCACCTGTGCTATCGGTAATCGAAACGAAAACGTACTGCCCTTACCTACTTCACTTTCAACCCAAATCTTTCCTCCGTACATCTCGACAATCTCTTTTGCTATTGCTAATCCAAGTCCTACGCTCCCCGGTGTAGAGGCGAGTGATTGCTTCACCTGTACAAACTTATCAAAGATCGCGTCCAAATGATCTTGTGGAATTCCTTTCCCGTTATCTCTCACTTGAACAAGAATGCTCTGTCCACCCCGCTTTGCGATTACATCTACACTTCCTCCAGAATCGGTATACTTCAACGCATTGTTCACAAGGTTTGAGATTACCCACGAAAATTGTTGCTCATCGCCAATAAGAGGAGGAAGATCAGACTCGAAACGAGCTTTCAACGCAACACTTTTTTCTTTGAATTGCAAATGGAAAGGCTGGAGTGTAGCTTCGATAATCTTGCGTATGTCAACTATTTCTTCACGCAATTCAATCTTTCCAGATTCAAGTTTAGAAAGTTGCAAAAGTTCACGAACAAGTTTGGTAAGACGCTCACAATCCTGCTTGGAAGAATTGAGTAAATCCTCTTGCTGTTTTGTCAATGGACCGACGAGTTGCTGTCTCAGAATATCAATTCCCATGTTGATCGAGGTTAGTGGAGTTCGAAATTCATGAGAGACTGCTGCCATGAAATCCGACTTCATTTTATCAAGTTCTTTGAACTGTGTTACATCCTGCAATACCAGCACAATTCCGCGTTTCCCTCCATGAGGGGCGGGAATTTCCGAAACACGCGGCCGCAAAAACACTTGATGACCGTTATAGCGGAATTGGAGATACGGTTGATTGCTGAGATCTGAATCATTGGGCGTTTGCAAAATGTTCAAGACCCGTTCATCGGAAATACATTGATTGACCTTCTTTCCTATCACCTCGTGTTCCTGGATATGCAGTAATTCTTCTGCAGATCGGTTGATGAGCTGGATGTTCGAATCGGAGTCGCAGACGATGATTGCATCCGAGATGCTTTCGACAATGGTTTCAGACTTCTGCTTTTCGGAGAGAATCTTCTCGATATTCAATTCTTCGTATCTGCGGAGGCGCTCGGTCATCTTGTTAAACTCACGACTCAATTCACCAATCTCGTCACTGGTCTGGATATCCGTTTTCAGGTCAAGACGTCCTCTCCCAATCTGATGAACGGTCTCTGTTAACTTTTCTGCAGGCTCAATGATACGCTTGGTAAATTGTACCATGGTCACGATGCTCAATCCTACTGCAAGAGCGGCAGCAAACAATACGGCGATAATTGCTTCATCAGATGTCCTTCCCGTTTCCCGTGCGACTTCCTGCATTTTTTCTTGATTCTTTTCAATTAACCAAAAGCAGTTATCCGAGAGCCTCTGAGAAAAGGGCCGTACAATATTTCCGTAGAATGCTTTCGCTGCCATTAAATTATTCCGAGCAGCTAAATGATATAAGGAATCTGAAACGAGGAGGTAACCTTCATAGGTCGAGCGAATGTCATTGAGAATAGGTCCAATCTCCGGTAATGAGCGATTTTCATTTGCCTTATCAAACGTTTGATAAAATTCTTCCTTAGCGTTATCAAATTCACTCCTCCCCTGCTCAAGATCTCCCCGAAGAATCACTGCAAGAGCATGTTCGTGTTCTTCCACTACCCGAGCCATTGTCTCCACAACCATGACGTTTGTTAGATTCTCACTAAGAATTGAATTGAGCGCCAGCGTTAAGCGCCCGAAATTATAGATCACCCACGCGGTCACGATGACGTTGATCGTAACGAGGATGATATACCCGATTCCAACCTTAAAGCGTAAACTTTTGAGAAATGGTACCTGCATAATGAATATCCCCTACTCCCAATATATTGAGAAAGCACTGAAAATTCAACAAATTGACTTTTGAAAAATTTCTTGGTATTATACGCCTCGCTTTTCATGAGTAATACTTCAAGAAGTTAACCCAGTATGGAACTTTCCACTAGCCGACCCCGTGTCTTAGGCTGGCTGCGGAGCGCTGCTTTCCTGGACGGCGATTGGGGGACGAGCATCGCCTATGTCCTTGGTATCGGTTTCGCCTTAGGGGGCTATGCCAGCTTCTGGCATCTCATGATGATGCTCTCCCTTACCGCGCTTGTCGCCGTCAATTACATGACCATCTGCCGTTTGTATCCGAATGGCGGCGGAGTATACAGCTCAGTCTATCACCGGTCACGGACCTTTGCCGTCATCGGAGCGCTGCTGCTCGGTGCCGATTACGTCATCACCATGTCATTGTCTATTCTTGAAGCCTGCCATTACTTTGGTCTGGAGAACGCTCCAATCTGGGCGATAGCACTCATTCTCTGCATTGGTAGCTTTAATTGGTTCGGACCGAAACAAACGGGAGGGGTTGCGCTGTTCATTTCGATCAGCACGATTCTCAGTCTCGCAACCATCGTTGCTTCATCCGCACCAACGGCACTGACGTCGGCGTACATTGAACCGCTGAGCGGAGGTTTTTTGAAGAACTGGGGAATTTTCGCAGCCATCATCCTGAGCATCTCGGGAATCGAATCCATATCGAACATGACGGGACTGATGAAAGATCCTACACGAGATTCCCGAAGAGCCATTTCAGCCGTACTCACGAAAATTTCCATCGCGACGGTTTTCCTGACGTTGGCTATGCATGCCGTTCCGGGTCTTGAAGGAAGGACGGAGGATATGCTGCGTTTTCTGGGCGAGCACTATGTTGGAGAGTGGTTCGGTTGGGTGATCGGGCTTGCGTTAGGCTTGTTGTTACTCTCTGCGGGGAACACTGCAATGAACGACCTAGTCAAC
This sequence comes from Ignavibacteriota bacterium, assembly GCA_016209795.1. GTDB lineage: Bacteria > Bacteroidota > Ignavibacteria > UBA10030 > SZUA-254 > JACQVI01. Next base: position 7,559 of record JACQVI010000262.1, on the reverse strand, counting down.
ATCCAGTTCCTCATGGCAGTCGATAAGGAGCTTCCACAACCTCTGCGTCTTCTGAATCGCTACGGCATGCCGATCATACCACTGGTGATTGCGACAGCAGCCCCTGTAATTATTCTCCTCATCGTCCACGACGTCCTTATCCTTGCCCATCTCTATGCGATTGGAGTTGTCGGTGCGATTTTGATTAACATTGGCTCGACAGCAACGGATAATTCGCTCGGTCTGAAGAAGAAAATAAGGTTCATGATGATGGTTTCAGCCGTCGTCTTATTTTTTGTGGAAATTTCCATTGCGATCGAGAAACCGGATGCGGCTCTCTTTGCCGGTGTTGTGTTATTTGTAGGATTGAGCGCCCGGCGACTCGCCCAGCGCAAAAAAGCGGTGCCGGTCCCCTCAGTTGAAGTTGTTACAGCACCTGCATACCGCAACGTCCGCACAGGCCGGAAGGCTCCGACGGCGAAATTCCTCGTAGCCATGAAGACCGTCAGCGACCGCCTGCTGCAGTTCGCGATTGAGGAAGCAAAAGCACGGAATGCGCTGCTCTATGTTTTACGCATTAAGGAAATCGCTGTTGGGTCCCTTCCGGAAAAACTCGAGTTCTATGGGAATGGGGCAGAAAGGAAACTCGCTGAAACGCTGGACACCGCAGACATCAATTATCACGTAATTTCCATCTCCAGCTACGAGGTCGGCTATACGATCGCCGAGCAGGCGGCTACGCTGGGAGTGGATCGGCTCATTCTTGGAGCAACACAACGAACACTTGTCGAGAAAGCATTACGGGGAGACGTGCTAAAAACCGTTTCAGCGCTCTTACCCGAAGAAATTCAGCTCATCATTTACCGTGCGTGATTAGGATTTAGGGGTGGTGAGTTCTCTCAGTCGGTGTTCGATCTGTTCTACGTCAACGGGCTTCCTCAGGATGCCGAAGATACCAACCTTGCGCGCTTCGGCAAGGACGCGCTCGTCTTGAAATCCTGTAATAAATAAAAATGGAATGGATGCCGTTTCCGGTGACGCCTTCACTTTCTTGAACATCTCAAACCCACTGAGGCGTGGCATGACAATATCGGAAATGATGACGTCAGGCGTAAACGTCTTGAGCTTGTCAAGTCCCTCCTGGCCATCGTGTGCCAATTGGACGTCGTAGTTATCCATTTCGAGGAGATCGCGCAATAACTCAGCGAACCCTACCTCGTCGTCAACTAACAGTACTTTTCGTTTAGACTGTTCTTTTTGCAAGAATCATCCAGGTAAGTAAAAACTGACCCAATATAGGGAAAGCTATTCCAAGAATCAAGTTTACTGCACTAAGACCATCTTCTTCGTTTCAATGAATGACCCAACCCGAAGTCGATAGAGGTAGATTCCGCTTGGCATGCCCCTCGCATCCCATCGTACAACATATTCACCCGGAGCTTTCTTCTCATTCACAAGCGTCATAACCACCCGTCCTAAGACATCGAAAACTTTCAGAACCACATAACTGTAATCTGTAATCCGTAATCTGATATCTGTCACCGGATTAAAAGGATTTGGATAATTTTGAAAAAGTTGAAACGTGTAGGGCTGTACTTCCTCCGTTACATCAAGCATCGTATCTTTATAGACTTCAACAATAAAGTTGACACCAAAATTAAACGCATCGCCAGTGGGAAGTCCATCACCATTGACACTATTGCCAACACTATAAAGCGTATCTGTTCCTTGAGTTGATGGCGCTTGATACGAAAAATCCCACCGAACGGTATCATTCTGAAAAGGCTTCGGCATTGTATGCGTAAGTTCTAACCCATCCACTGATGGCAGGAGATGTGTGGTGCTATCAACGGGTGAAATCGATCCCGACCACACAGCAACATTAAAGCCCCCTGCAACTGCCGGACCACCAGTCATAAACAACGTGTAGCCGCTTTGACTTCCAGCCAATACTCGACCTGGACCTGCAATCCACACATCCACCGAATCTACGGGAAGAAAACCGTGACAAATGCACCCTTCTCCATTCTTTCTCGTTGCTCCTACGCGACCTGTTGGATCCAAGATATCAAAACCAATCAAGATAAAATAACACAAAGCAAGAACGTAAATGACGAGATACTGAAGCTTTACAGTTATATTCACATTAACCCCATTACTTAATGAATTAAATCCGGATACCGAAGCACGAAATCCAAAACAATGTTCAAGATTCCCAACATGTGAATACCAAAACTACAATACCGAGATTTCGAATGTCGTCCCGCCTTGCAGGGATCGGATTTCGGGTTTACTAATCACCACGCTGTCCCAGAGCGCAACACTGCCACAATTATATACCCAATGACAAGAACAAGAATAATGATAATCCTGAGACGAGTTTCTTCTGACATGCAAGATAATTTAAGGGAAATGGAGAGAAATGCAACTAAGCCTCTGACTCGATGATTCCGGCAACGTCTTTAGGATTCTTGGATACCGCCCAACTCCACTCCCCAAAAGTACCATGGTGATTCACCGCCTTCACCCACTCATCGAGGAAGGCTCGCTTCGTTTTGTCTTGCTCTGTATCCTGTCCCTTCGTTTCAAGGATAAGGTGTTTTCCGTTCGTAAGTCGAATGATAAAATCAGGTCGATACTTGTGAACGACACCTTGATAGATATAATAGATTTCAAAGCCGATATGATCGTTCTTTACCCAAGCATAGACGTGATTGTTATGGTCCAATTGAAATGCCTCTGAAGCCTCCCATGTGCTGTCGTAGACGCACATGTTGATATGAGATTTCAGCGTATGCTCGCATGGCCTGCCGGTGTACCACGGAAGCATATCTGACGTGGATCGGATTGGTCGCTCACTGTCGAAGATGGGTATGATGGATTCAGTATTCTCGAAACGAATAGCCTCCCATATATGCTGTACAATTTTCGGCATGTTGAGCGCCAAGAGCACCCGGCGCTTGAGGTCATCCTGATAAAAAAGTGGTGGCTCAATCTGGATGCCATTCGCTGAAAGAAATTTCTCTACAAGATGGATGACCTGAGCAAGCAGGTATTCTTTATTGCCTTTCCACGTTGGTGATGTTTGTTCAAATACATCACGTGCAGTTTCAAAGGTGATCCTCTGCAGACGAAACTTCTTTCCGAGTTCTTCAAGGTCTATGGTAGAGAGTTTACTAAAGTCCGGTTTCCCTTCAACAATTGGGGCAAGCTCTGCAAGCGTTGTTGTCTCGTAAGCATTAAGAATGAGTGGTTTGATCTTACTCATGTCCAACGAGAGTTCGGGACGATACACGTGGTCAATCCTGATGATGTTGGGCCAGGTGATTTCAAATCGCTTCTTCTTTGGGTCCGGTTCTATTTTCGTCTTAGGAGAGGGAGGCGGAGGCGGCGGACCGTCCTGCTTTTCATGGGGAAGGAAGGTGAACGGCACACCAAAAATGTTCACATATTCCGCGTCAAAGAAACCTGTCTTAGCATTTACCTCATACGACGTTCTCCGCAAACCACGTCCTACAACCTGTTCACACAGTAGCTGACTTGAAAACGCTCTCAACCCCATGATGTGAGTAACTGTTTTTGCATCCCATCCCTCTGAAAGCATTCCAACAGAGATGACCTCTTGGATCTGCTCACCCGGTTTGCCAACCTGCCCGATGGTATCAACCATTTTCCGTAGTTGCTCGGCTTTTTCTTCTTTCGTCATTCTCCGCTTCGGCTCATCATTTTGTTCGTCATCAGTTTCACTCTCTTCCACAGCCACAACTTCTTGTTTCGACTCTGCAAGATCAAGTACTTTCGAATCTATATGAAGGATTTTGTCCGAAATGCAAAGCTCTTCAATCATGATTTTCTTTTTGTCAAAAGCGTGCTTGATGCGGGCTGCCGTATCAGTCGTATTGGTAACAGTGATCATCACCGGCGGTGTGGCTGCACTTTCATCAGTCCACTTCCTCAAAGTATCAAGCCAATCTCTGCCTAAAAGATAATAAGCATTCATTACGAGCTGCGGCAATGGCTCATGTGCTTCTGCCTTCCGATTCAAATCGTCTTTGACGTGCTCGTAGATATGGTACAGTTTAGACTTATAAGTATGGGCATCGGGTACGCCGTCATCCCGAACTACAACTCGTGGAGTTTTCACCAAGCCCGACTCGATGGCATCATTCAAACCAAAGTCGTTGACGATCCAGCCAAAGAGGGCTTCTTCAGTACTTTGCTTGCCACTCGGTGCAAATGGTGTCGCAGAGAAATCAAAGCAAGAGAGAATGCCACGTGCCTTGTGGATTCGGTCTAATCCACCGATCCACTTCGTCGCTTCTTCAATTTCTTCTTTCTTCACGCCACGGATTTTCGATTCAGCAGGAACACGCCAGGCATGGTGGGCTTCATCGTTTATGACAAGGATATTCCGTGCATTTGCCATATCTTCAAGAACCTCTCTCACGTAGGCTTCATCGCTTTTCACGCCACGTTTATCGACACTCTTCTTTTTAGCAAGCTTTTCCTCTGTTTCCCAATTGAGCGTATGCCAGTTATGGATGAGTACCATCCCCTGTCGGAGTTTTTCTCGCAGTGCTTGTGGGACAATATTGAACTCTTCATAATAGTTCCCTATTGCAGACGGTTGAAGTACCTGCAAGCGACTTTTTACGGTAAGTCCCGGCGCGACGATAAGAATATGTTTAGAGAAACGGGTATCCTGTGGGTAGGTGACTTTGTTGAGTATCTGCCAAGCGATGAGCATACCCATCACGATAGTCTTTCCTGAGCCTGTTGCCATTTTCGAGCACAGCCTGCGGAACTCACCGCCATCGGATGGGATTTCGATGCCAACTTTTTCCGAGTCAGGTGCTTCGGTGAGCCAAATGAGTGTTTCGATTGCCTCTAACTGACAGAAGAAAAATCTCCGATAGCTACGCTCCTCAAGGTTGTACCAGTGTTCGAGAAGCCGCTTCGTCATACCGGTAACTCCCGGATATCCAGCTTCTCGCCATGCCTTTATTCGTGGACGGATGGCATTGACAAGCGGCAATTCAATAAAGATACCTGGATCATCGAACGACTGGGAGTTTGGCGTTGCAACAACGTAACCGGCAGGGCGACGACCTTCCTTCAGCTCGAAAGAGCGAGTCTCCCTGTCGTAGCTCCAGTAATGCGTGGGCTCAGAGTAGGGAGAGTTGATGATGAGTTTGTCGATTTGCTTCATATCTAGTTGGATTGGCAGTACTCAATAAGCTACATGTAATATTTATATTTTGAAAGTGGCTCTTGATCATCTGGTACCTCGCGTAGTATATCTCCCACTAAGCGAGAGAAGCGTAAGGTAATCGGCATTAAACCAGAATAATTTGCGGAGTTCCAGTTCATCTTAGTTAGAATCATAATTTCCCGGATGAGTTGGGCTTTTGATGTGTCTCCGACATGATCAGCAACTTGCAACGGCGAGGGAACATGACCATGTGGATATTTCCCAACCAACGGAAGGTATCCACTTGTATACAAGTATGAAACATCACCTACAGAAAATCTGGTTCCTCGTAGCGGAGGATATTGGCCTGTACGAATCAGACGAACCTCGTTAACTGGACATAGGGCTACAAGATCATATTGGTTTACAACCGATAATGCATTTTCAAAACCAGCTCGCTCTTCTACTTCAAATCGTGATGTCTTATGAACAACCACACGTTGAGGCAGTTGTTTACGTTCCTCTTTGTACTTAGTCAACACTAAATTGATTAATTTTGCGGCCATTTCCCGATCTAAGTGAGGAGACTTTCCATTTTTCTCCTCGTCCCAAGTGAAGTGATGGCCACGCAACACCAAACCTTCTCCATTCTCATCAAATGCCTGAACAACACTGGTCCTGAGAGTCGACGTTTCCCCCAGAGGTCTGAAGAAACTGATCCCTATGTAACAGCTTGATGGCGGGAGTTCTGAGGGTGCCCAAGGTAGACCATCACTCTTGAAGTATAAGCCGGTAAAAAGATTCCAAGCAATCGTCGATTTGTGATCTAACCGCCGGATTGTTGAAGTCAACCCTGTCGTAGTTTCCAACAGCACTTGGGTTGGTTTATGATATTTCATCGCGCGTGCCTTGAATGCACGTCTAAGATCACGATGAATCTTTCCCACCCCTTTTACTGTGTAGTCAGTAGCTCGGCATTTAACGTATAGGTCTTGAGGCAAGACAACCACTATGTAGTCCAAGGGATGGTCTTTTATTGTAAGAAGCCTCAGCTTGTTTTCTAACAGAGCTAACATTGCCTCAAATCGTTGATGATTATTCCTTACGTCAAGCATTTGAAGGCTTTCTTGCCGAGTGATTTTTTCTACTAATGATGAATCAATTCTTAGTTCACAACGGAACCCCCTATCTAACTTACAGCCTGGAAAAGGAACATGGTCATTATCACCGCCTATACCTTCAGCACACTCATAGTAAAACTGTTGTGCGTGATCAATTGCCTCACTGGTTCCTATAAACCCGATATGGATTTCTTGAGGGTGTCTCGATGTACCTAGTGAATGAGGTCCAAACAATGGAATTCCTATCTTAGGGTCAGGATGGGAAAAATCCTTTGCAAACAACAGCTTTGGCTCTTTGAACCATTCGCTCGGAGTTTCAATGTAGTTCAACTTCAATGGGAGAATCTTACTCCTCATCTTCAATTACTTCCTCCTCGAGTTCATCCCAATCGATCGCCTCCCCTTCCATTGCTTCTGCTAACTCTGCACTCGTGAATAAATCTTCCTCAGAAACATCGTTCCTGAATGGCTTGTTATCGTTCGGTATACCAGGCCATTTGATACTTACAGTAATCAATTTCGCCGCCAAGATTGCTGATTGATTACCAAAATCTAATATGATGCGAGGTTTCCCCTGCGCAAGATACTCTTTCCAAAAATTCACCTCCTTGAGGTATAGATCGTTATACATTCGTGCCTTCAAACGTGTTACGCGCCGTCCAATTTGCTCCGACGGCAACGGATTCACACCATCGGTCGTAATATGTCTTTCAGGTCTAATGCTTAAGCACCATTCTAAATTTGCCATCTGATGGAATCTCAACCCTGCGGCTATGTGCCACCAGAAATTCTTTGCTTCACCTGTACTTCTTCGCTTTGGTCGCCAGACCACTTTTCTACGTGTGCGTTTACGATTGAGGGAACGGTACAAAACAATGCGCTCATAATCCTTTTGCCTAACCGGAAAGAAAAATCTGTAATGATCTCGATCGTACCATACTTCCAAGAGTGAAAGGTAACGGCGAAGAGCACTATTCATCAAAGCTACATACCTTCGTTTACCCTCACTGTCCTTCCAAAAATCTATTGCGGGTCGAGGAACGGCAGTTTTAATATCAACGACATTCCTAAATGGGTTCAGAGGGTCTCTTAGATCGTGAAAACTAATGATTTGCTTACTACGCAACAGAAAAGGGACTAGCAGGTTGTTGAAAAACTCATAAAAAATATTTTTCTAGGCGTGTCGAATCTCGCGTGTGATGTAGTATATTTGTATTCATCTATCACAAACGAAGGAGAGACGGCACACCATGCGCGGCATTGAAGAT
>JACQVI010000261.1 GCA_016209795.1 Ignavibacteriota bacterium | reverse complement strand
GGATAGAACTGAATGCACCAATCGTTGCGCGGCTTGGTGTCGTATGGCTCATAATCCTTATTGACGTAGATCCATCCGCCGCCCGATGCTGAATCAACCTCTAAGCCAACTAACGCAGCACTATCAAGCCCAGTGGTGCCGACACTATTATACTGAACCTCGATGCTACCATCACAGCGGTTGAGGATAATGCGGAAGGTGGTCTCGTCGCAGATAGGTCCGTCGACATCGAATGCACCAATCGAATCCCATTCGACAACAAACTGGCATGTATCGCCGCCATTGCCATAGAGAATACGTCCGCATTGTACGAACGGTGAATCTTGTGCAAGCATAAAATCTGCCCAGAACCCTGCAATAAAGTTACTCGGAATTTCGAGCGCTCCTGCGGTATCGCTTCGTCCGTTATGCTGACCGCAATTGGGGAAATCCCAACCGCCTGTTGCAAAACCGCTAGAGTTGACATCTAGTGTATCTGTCGCACTCGCACTTAGTGCAATAGCACCGTTGATCCCGACCCACGCATAGCGGACTAAGCTTCCACCGAAATCAAACAACCCACCGATATCAAACGGACCTGCCGTGCCATCGTCTCGTGGAGCGGTTCCGGAACCCGCATACATTGGTTCAAACCACGCCGAAAGCGGAATCTCCGTGCCTGTGCTGCGGATGTCTTTCTTCACACAGGTAAGACTTGTATCAACGTAGTAATATTGATTGCGTAGGGAAACAACCCTGTAACTAAATTGGGGACCTAAACTTTCAAAATCTTGTGAATCTGTTGCAACTACCCTATAGCTGACAAAAGTACCAACGGGTTGACCTGGAATTGTTCCTTCCCATGTCAACTCGCTGAGTTGCGAGAGTGAAATATCTGGCTGTTGGGCAAGCGTGTCGCTGCAATCTTCGGCATTCCTCTTGGACCAGCGTATCACTGCAGTTTTCACTCCCGCGGTAGCCGGAGCTGCAGGATTACAATCTTCTATATCAACGGTAACCGTTTGATAAGCTGTACTAAAGGTGTTAGCTAAATTGAGTGTATTAAAAATGACAGGAGGAATGTTCGTTGTCACTGTCATAGAATACCAGATCATGTTATTCCAGAATCCCCGTGCGATCCATCCGGGACCACAGAATAACCCTCCTTGGCTTGCCGTGTGTTCATAGAATTTCCAGTTGTGCGTTTTTATTTGATCTGCTTCGCTAGTTGTCCAAATTACTGTACCCGAAAGATCGCCAGCCGCGCACCCTGCATCGGAATGTGGGCCATCCACACGTAAAGAAATAAAAATTTTCTCACCAACAGTGACATTTGGCTGATAACCAAGGTTCAACATCCGCACAAAGTTTATTTCATTTGCACGAACTCTGACGGGGTAACCTCCCAAACCCCAAAGCTCATTCGCTGTTGGAGGGAAGGTTTCAGGTGCGGTGGTATCTTGAACAAAGAGTGTTGAAAACCAACTCGTATCTGTTGCCTCCTCAGGAAATGCTGCGACACCACCGTCAAAATCGTTCGTATTGATGTAGTATCCCCAGCATAAGCCACCTATACCATTTGGAGCACCGGGAGGCGGGTAGCCACCATAACCAGGTCCGCTCCCCGGATAGATGTTAGATTTATGAATTCTAATGTACAAAGTTGAATCTGCAGTTCCAACTGGTTCCTCGAGAAAAAAGAAGACTGAATCAATTGTACCAGCTGCTGGTGTAACATACCACATCCCAAAAATATCCTTGTGACAGCTGATGTGTAAGCCATCCAAGGGGTAGTTACTCGGATTATACCCAAATGTCGCCTTGTCGGTACAAACCGGGGCACTCGATGGTACAAATTGTAACTTCTTCGCTGCCTCAATCGCACTCTCGCCCTGCTTCAGCGGATAGTAATCTCCATAAGGCGATACCAGGTATCGTTTCTGAGCAACAACAATTTGTACAACGATGAAAGAAAACAGTAGCATTCTTTTCATAACAACTCCTTCCAAATTTTATGAATATATCGTGTGCATGGTACTCGGACTTCACTATATAGTATCGTATTTTTTGGATTGATTGTCAAGCTTTTTTTGAAAAATCTTTTGAGTTTGGTATTTCCTCGATAATTGAGTTTGGTGGAAATTTTTTGATAGGTCGTCTTCCAATATCTTGCTATTGTAAGTAACGAATGATGGCACTTGTCATTTCTTTCGTCCCAACTGGTGCTGTTGGGTTGAGATCTCTGGTGGTTTTTTTTCCTTCTTTGATTACCCGTGCCACTGCTTGTTCTATTCGTTGCGCCGCACCTTTTTCACCAATATGACTTAAAAGCATTACCGAAGCAAGGATAATTGCGCTCGGATTAGCAATATTCTTACCAGCAATATCTGGCGCGCTTCCGTGCACTGCCTCGAACATTGCTATCTCATAGCCCAGATTAGCACCTGCAACCAACCCAAGACCTCCAACCAGTCCAGAACATAGATCAGAGAGAATATCACCGAAAAGATTCGTAGTGACAATGACGTCGAATTGATGGGGGTCTAAGACAAGCTGCATGCACATATTGTCAATAATTTTGTCTTCGCACAGGATGTCAGAAAATTCCTGCGCTATCTTTTTTCCGCTTTCTAAAAACAAACCGCCCGTAAATTTTAAGATATTCGCCTTATGAACGATGGTCACTTTTTTACGTTTATGCTTTCGTGCGTATTCGAATGCATAACGAATAATTCTCTCCGATCCTGATCGTGTCACAATTCCTATCGTTTCTGCTGCACTCTTTGCAGGGTCGATGTAATGTTCGATTCCTGCATAGAACTCTTCAGTGTTTTCTCGAAAGATGATCAGATCAACATCGTTCCAGTGAGATTGCACCCCTTCAAAGGATTTTGCAGGACGGAGATTAACATAGAGATCAAACTCCTTTCGGAGTGCAACGTTGACACTACGAAACCCTGTCCCAACCGGAGTTGTCAGAGGACCTTTCAAAACGACTTTGTTTCGCTGGATCGATTCAATGACATGCTGCGGCAGTGGATCTTTGTACTTTTCGATGGCAGTCATGCCCGCCTTGTGGTATTCCCAGTCGATGTTTACTCCCGATGCTTTGATCACTTCAACTGCTGCATGGGTAATTTCAGGTCCAATTCCATCGCCGGCAATGAGCGTCACTGTGTGCATGTACTATCCTTCTGACTGAATTTTGAAACAAAATGTACGGAAAATAATCTCATCCTACAAAAGAATAGATAAAGAATTACGTTTCAGCGAGGTAGCTGGAAAGCTTTTGTATCTGTTTCCTGACTCGTCGAGGGATAGTTCGAGCAAATCTGTTATAGCGATACATGTCTTTGAACAATTCAAGTGAATCATTGCCACTTGCTTCAGCCAATGCAGTAAGCATGTCATAGTGGACTGTTGTAAATGTTCTATGAGAAAGGTGAAGCTGCCAGACACTCCGACCTATGAATTGCGTCAGGAACATGGTTAAAGCCATGATCTGATCGTGTTTGCGTGGCGACGATTCATAGACGTTCAATCCGCGTTTTGCCAAGAATAATTTGATTGTTTGGAGTTTAACGTTTGATATCCTCACGGGACAAAGCACGATTGATTTTGCTTTCAAGGTTTTATCTACACTGTCAGGACCAAAGAGAGGGTGTGTTCCGAGAATTGAGCAGTCTTTTGGAAGATATTGTTTCATCCATTGGACTGGCTGTTCCTTCACGGAACAGACATCGATGATGAGTACCCCTGGTTTTATGTATGGTCGAATGGCTTTGAGAGTAGTCGGAAGTTTGTTAATCGGTACGGCAAGAATGACTGTCTTTTTCTGCGCAGCCTCTTTGACTGTGAGTTTCTTTATTCCAGCTTCGCCTCTAACATTAGTTTTTTTATCAGCAACAAATACTGTGAAATGTTTTTTTAAAAACCTTGCTGCAACTCTGCCAAATCTGCCATAACCAATAATAGCGACCTCTTGCTTCATACCTCACGCTGGATTTTTCGTGCGTGGTGGAAGATCGCAGCGTAAAGTTCTTCTATAAATTCAGGCTCAAGGTTTGTTTCGTCAGCAAGAGCAAGTCTTTTCTTGAGGATATCTTTTTCTCGTTTGGAATCAGGGATAGGAACATGATGCTTCTGTTTCCAGCGACCAATATCCCTCACCAAGTCTTGACGTTGGCTGACGAGCAGCATTATCATATCATCCAGCAGGTCAATTTCCCCTCGAATGCGGGTAATCGAGTGGTTTGCTGCAACCTGTTTTTGACGCACGAGATGATCGGCGATGACGAGCGCGATCATAGATTCGACCACCGGGACAACTCTTGGACAGAGACATGGATCATGACGGCCTTCGACTTTGATTGTGCGTTTCTTCCCCTCGACATCAACAGTCTTTTGTGCCTTTGGAATAGACGAGGGAGGTTTGACGGCCACACGCACGACGATGTCTTCGCCGTTGGATATTCCTCCTAAAATTCCTCCTGCGAAGTTTGTCTTTGTCCGAATCTTTCCGGTTTTGTTGTCTTTGTAGAATTCGTCGTTATGCTCGCTTCCTTTCATCCTCGTCGCTGTAAAGCCCGATCCAATTTCGAATCCTTTTATCGCTGGAATCGACATCAACGCCTTTGCAAGATCTGCTTCAAGTTTATCGAACACGGGATCGCCAAGTCCGGCTGGGCAGTTTTTCACGACTGCCTCAACCACTCCTCCTAAGGAATCACCTTCTTTTTTGACTTTGAGGATTTTTTTTTCCATCTTTTTTGCTGCAACTAGATCGGCACAACGCACAGCATTTTTTTCGATCACATCATAATCAATCTTCTTAGCAGTGATTCCACCAACCTCTTTTGTGTATGCGATGATTTGAATTCCTCGTTTAGCGAGAATTTTTTTTGCTACTGCGCCTGCAGCGACGCGTCCAGCAGTTTCTCGTCCAGATGAACGACCGCCGCCACGGTAATCTTGAATACTATACTTCGAGAGATATGTGTAGCCAGCATGTCCCGGTCGGAAAAGGTCCTTGATAGATTCGTATGCTTTAGGGTCTGCATCTTTGTTCCAGATGAGAAGGCAGATTGGAGTGCCAAGTGTTTTACCTTCAAAAACTCCACTTAAGATTTGAACTCGGTCTTCCTCTTTTCGTGCTGTTGTAACAGCGCTTTGCCCGGGTCTTCGGCGATCAAGTTCTTTCTGAATATCAGCCTCAGAAATCGGAATGTTGGATTTGACACCGTCGATCAACACTCCAACGGCTTTCCCATGGCTCTCACCAAATGTCGTAATTTTAAACAGACTTCCCAACGTGTTACCTGCCATATTTATTTCTTCCCCTCAAGCTTTTCAAACTCTTCCCAGAAATTGGGAAATGATTTTGCCACACAACCTGGATTTTTTATAGAAATGCCTTCAACCTGTAAACCTGCAATTGCAAAACTCATAGCGATGCGATGATCGTTATACGTTTCGATGGTTGCCCCATGCAATCGTTGTGGTCGGATGGCCATGCCATCATCACCTATTTCAACCTTTGTTCCAAGTTTTGATAATTCGGTCGCGATTGCCTGGAGCCTATTACTTTCTTTGTATCGTAGCTGTGGGATGTTGTGGATAGCTGTTACCCCTTCAGCAAATGCTGCAACGATTGCCAGCGTAGGAACGCAATCCGGCATCTCATTCATGTCCACTTCGATGCCACGTAGTTTTCCACCGTGGATTTCAATACTATCCTCACGCTTCGTAACTGAACATCCCATATCAGAAAGCACATTGACGAACTTGATATCACCTTGCAAAGATTCTGGAGAAAGATTTGTAATGACAACTCGACCACCTGTGATCGCTGCTGCAGCAAGAAAGTATGTCGCTGACGAAGCGTCCGCTTCGATTGGAAAGGTGTGTCCAATGTATTTCTGTTTATTATTGATGGTATACGTTGTCATTTCAATCACTTCAATTTCAGCGCCAAACGACCTCATCACGTGCAGCGTCATATCAACATACGGCAGTGAAGTCAATCTCCCTTTGACATGAATCGAGACCGGTCGCTTGGCGTAGGGTGCCGAAAGGAGAAGTGATGAGAGAAATTGACTGCTGATATTCCCATTGACTTCAATTCGTCCTCCAGCAAAATTTCCACCACTAATTATCACAGGTGGATAGCCGTTGTTACTTGAACACTTGATACCAGCCATGCGAAGTGCTTCTAAAAGATCATTGATCGGTCGACGTTGCATCTGCTCATCACCGTTAAGAATAGTGTTGCCGTTAGCTAAACTTGCTAGTCCAGACAAAAATCTCATCGTTGTTCCTGCGTTGCCGATGAAAATTTCTTTTGCGGGTGCTTGAAGACATCCACCCGAACCTTGTACCTGTACTCTGTCCTTTTTGCTTTTAATATCTATGCTAAATTCTTTGAGTGCTTCGATTAAATATTTAGAATCTTCACTCTGTGATGGATGAAGTAACGTTGTTGTTCCTTCTGCGAGCGCTCCCGCAATGAGCGCTCTATTCGTGTAGCTCTTTGATGGAGGTACAGCTATTTTCACATTGACGTGTTTCGCAGGACGAATGACGCGAAGCGAGTCTTTACTCATTACAGAACTTCCAGAAAGAGTTTAGATTGAATTCGTGCTTGTTCTTCGAAGAGTTCTACACCACTGATGACTTCACAGCCCGCTTGCTGTGCACTCTTCAGAAAAGGAGTTAGTGGAGGATTGTACACAGCGTCCAAAACGATCATGCCCTTATGAAGGTAATCTTTCGGCACAAGTCTCTTTTGATCTGAAGCAGTTAATGTGGTCATTCCAACAGAAGTCCCGTTCATAATAATGTCTGCTTTGACTGTTGGAAAATCTTTAAACGTGCCCCAGTCGCAATGAAGTTCAACTGCCATTGCTTTAGCTTTCTCAGCTGAGCGTCCGACAACGATCGTCTGTGCTCCATTGGTTACTGAAACAAACGCCATCGTTTTCGATGTAGCACCCGTTCCTAACACCACAACATTCTTGTCTTTCAGGATAGTTCGTTTCCTGAGAAGTCGTTCAATGGCTGGTAGATCGGTATTGTAGCCAATAAGTTTTCCGTTCTTGAAGATGACTGTATTAACGACATTCAGTGAAGAAGCTTTTTCATCAATAGTATCAAGCAAGGGAATAACCTCCTGCTTAAACGGCATGGTAATACTCAGTCCTGTGAAGTACTCTCGGAAAGTTCTGACAAAACGATTAAGGTTAGTGACCAGAAAATTGAGATAAACTGCATTTACTGCTCTTCGAGCAAAAACTCTGTTATGATAGTAGATACCCTTACTATGTGTAACGGGATTTCCAGCAAGACCTAAAACTTTAGTACGTGTATCTAAGGTATGAATTCGATAGATATTTGTCAAGTCGTCTAGGGTTAATTGTCCTGGGCCCGTAAATTCTTGGATGTCTTGTGCAGCGTATGTCAAGTAGCCGCCGAATTTAGCCGTGAGGATTCTGCTGATTTGACCTGATTCACCCATACAAAAGGCGATCAGGCGCTGACGTTCCTTGCGGGCTTTGTTGAGAAGTTTGAACATCTTTACGTTATCAGTGATATCACTTGTCATTGTAGCTATCTTAATGACGTCTGCGCCGGTTTCCTTCATCTTTTCATAGATTGAAAGCAGGTTTGACGGAGTCTGTTTAAAATTATGATAGGAACAGATGACCCTGGTCTTTCTAGGGTCTGAAAGAATTTTTTTAACGAATTCTGTTCCCCAACTCATTTCAATATCGACGTACTCTGCACCAAGATTGATTGCTTTCGAGAGAATGTCAAATTGCTCTTTTGCTGAGCCTGTAAATTGTCCTCCTTCTTCCTTACGGCGATTCGTTATGATGACTGCTGGACGTGGACGCTTCAATAATTTCTCTAAATGCAAATCGCTGATTCCATCGATTCTTACTTCGATCAGATCAGCAAGCTGAGAGCATTGTCGAAGTCTTGACAATGCTTGTTTCATTGTTGAAGGCGCGATGGACAAGCAGAGTTTCATCGGTTCAGATGCTGTTCTACTTCTTTGAGAGTTAACTGAACTCCAACCTTAGCTTTGCCAATTTTTTCAAGGAGCGTGTACTGCACAGTTCCTTGTTTTATCTTTTTATCATGAAGTGTCGCACGGAGTAACTGTTTCAGAGTGAATCTTGACGGAATTGTGATCGGAAGACCGTAGGCTTGGAGTAGCCTTGAGAGTCTTGTGATATCATCATAATTGATCATACCGAGCGCATAGGATAGTTTTGCCTCTGCAACCATTCCCATGGCAATCGCCTCGCCATGTCCAATGCGATAGTTCGAGAGTGCTTCAATCGCATGGCCAACAGTGTGGCCAAAGTTGAGTATTCTGCGAAGCCCAGTTTCTCTTTCATCTTGGTGAACGATCATCTTTTTCAACTGACAGCATCGTTTGATAATGCGGGTGAGTGATGATCGATCTCTTTTGAGGATCTGTTTGTGATTCTTTTCTAAAAAGTTAAAGAGTTGTATATCCAGTATGGCTCCATATTTGATCACCTCTGCCATACCATTTGGAAACTCTTTCTCAGGCAAGGTTTTTAGGGTGCCAGTATCAATGTAAACTTTCTTCGGCTGATAGAAAGCTCCGATGAGGTTTTTCCCTAAGGGGTGATTTATGGCAACTTTGCCTCCGATGCTGCTATCCACCTGTGCGAGGAGTGTCGTTGGAATTTGTATGTAAGGAATTCCACGCATAAACGTCGCAGCGACAAATCCAGCAAGATCACCAATTACTCCACCTCCAAGTGCGATGATCAAGGAATTACGATCTGCTCGTAGTGAAAGAAGTCTATCTTCAAGATACTCTTTCGTTTTTCGATCTTTGCTTCGTTCACCAGCAGGAACGGTGAGGATGCGAAAGAGCTTATTGTTAAATATCCCTCCATAATGGCTTTTCACATTCGAATCAGTAATAATGAACTTAGAGGCATCTCGAAAATCGTTAGCAATATCCCTCAACGCTTGCCGCAAGCTTGTCCCGATAACAATGTCGTACGAATTGTCGACAACTCCTTTGAGGTGGACTCTCACTGTTGAGGACATTAATTACTCCGCTGAATCAAGTGCCAAACGAAAAGGTTTCACAAACTCCACAGCTCTTTCGATGACATGAGCCTTCGAAGCGTTTCTAAGAGCCTTAATAAATGCGCTTCCAATGATAACACCATCACTGAGCTTGCCCAGATGCTTGGCATCTTCCGGTGTTGAGATGCCGAAGCCAACAAGAAGTGGATTTTTCTTTACACATTTTCTGGCTCGATAGAGAAATTCCTCGGCTTGGTCTGCAATGCCTTTCCGTTCGCCAGTAACTCCAGTAATCGAAACGCAATAGAGAAAGCCCGTGGAGGCATCATCGAGTTGTTTAAGGCGTTCATCGGGTGTTGTTGGTGCAGCTAAGAAAATTGTGGAAATGTTTCTCTCCTGTGCGAGACGCCGATACTCATCACTTTCCTCAAGCGCAAGATCAGGAATGATGACGCCGTCGATGCCAATATTCGTACATCTATCCAAGAATCTCGATAGACCGAATGCATAAATTGGGTTTGCATAACCCATAAGGACGAGCGGAACTTGGCTCTGTTTCCGGATTTCTTCGGCGATGTCCAACGTTTTTTTGAGCGTTACGCCATTTCGGAGTGCTGTTTCTGAGCTTATCTGGATTGTTGGACCATCGGCAATAGGATCGGAGAAGGGGATGCCAAGTTCGATGATGTCTGCACCTGCACTGGCAAGCTCAACGACTAATGGAATTGTGGTCTCAAGTGTTGGATAGCCCACAGTGACGAAGAGGGAGAGGGCTTTGTGATTATTGCATTTTAAATTTTGAACAAAACTCATAATTGCTTGCCATGCACTTTATTTTCTTTCTTCGATACGGAATTTTTTTAGCAGACCCAAATAATCATTTCGTAAGTAATCGGAGGCGACTCGGTTTACGATGCTATAG
>JACQVI010000257.1 GCA_016209795.1 Ignavibacteriota bacterium | reverse complement strand
TTCTTTCAGGATTTCCCATTGTTCTTGCTCAACAGGAATTTGGTAGTGAGAGCGAGGTTGCATTTGAAATAAACAAAATCGAATTTCAGGGGAACGAAACCTTCGATGACGATGAGTTAAAGAACGTGATCCAATCAGCGGAGACCCCAAGTGGCTTTTCGAAATTTCTCTATCGCACCTTCGGTGAAAAACTTGGATCAAAGCCAGAATACTTTGATCCTGAGACCTTCAGTGCCGACCGAGAACGACTACAAGCATTCTATCGAGATAATGGATTTTATCTTACCGTTATTGAGGGGAAATCGATTGTAGATACTAGTGGGCAAGCAATTGACTTACTCTTCATCATTCAAGAAAACAAACGGTCATATATTGACAGTATTGCTTATGAAGGGCTTGATGATATTCCAGAGGAATTAACATCACAGTTGTTCAAAGAATCGTTGATTTACAAAGGGATGCCGTATGAAACGGGGGAAACTAGAGCAGAAATAAATCGTGTCGTAAGAATGTTGGCTGATCATGGGTACCCAGTGGCTCGGTTTGATGGTGATAGTTCCAAAGCTTATCACCAGCGCTTCACATCGAATAATTTTTTTTTAGTGATGAAATTTATTCCCGGCAGTCGATACCTTTTTGGGAATGTGAGAATCAATATGGATCCACCTCGTCGTGATATTACTGAAAATATTTTTTTGCGTCAGCTTGATTTTCAGACCGGAGAAATATATAGTAGGAACAAAACAATAACGAGCGAGCGGAATATCAATCGACTGGGACTTTTCGAAACAGCTCGGCTTGAACATCTGAATATTTCGGATAGTGCACAAACAAGTTCAATACCAATACAGATTTATGCTCGTCCCCGTCCCCGACACGAGTTATCTCCTGAGCTTATTGTTTCGGATGAAAATAATGCTCTGAACTTTGGTGTTGGTCTTGGGTATACAATCCGAAATTTTTTGGGTGATGCGCGCATCTTTAACACCCGTGCGAGAGCTCGTACTCAGTCGATTCGTGAGCTGCTGCGCGGCGATAGGTTTCGTGATACCACCATCATCGGTGGACTTGATCTTGAATTTTCAATCCTTCAGCCGTATCTTTTTACACGTTTACTTAGCGGATCTTGGACAACAAATTTGAGCATTGATAAACAGAATTTGTATATTCTTTCAATCCTGAGAAATAAAGTTGGTTTGAGCTATCACTGGGCAACATACTCCTATGCAATCTTCGAATGGACGCTTGAACGTGTTAATCCAGAAATATTGGACCCGACACTACGAGGTTCTATTTTACCAACACTGAGAGAAGAAGAGCAGCCACAATTTAACTCAATCTTTACATTAACGTTACAGCGTGATAAGACCAATGATATCTTTTCTCCCACTGAAGGATTTTTTAACAGTATGACACTGGAAGAATCGGGAAGCTTGCCCAAACTTATTCCCGCCTTACGCGGAGAATTACCGTTCACGCAGTACTATAAGATTACTCTTTTTGGTCGATGGTATAGAGATTTAACCAGCACTCGCTATAATATTCTTGCACTCAAGGCAAAAGCCGGCTATCAAAACAAGTATGGAGCAAGCAGGTTTTCGGATGTACGTATTCCATTGAATAGACGTTTTTTTTCCGGTGGGAGTGGTAGTGTTCGAGGTTGGAAAGCTCGCGAGCTTGGTGCTATGCCCGATTCACTTCTTCCATTAGGTGGGAATTTTATTCTTGAGGGAAATGTAGAAATGCGTATTCACTATCTTCGCGGGTATCCTGATTTAGGTTTTATCAAATTGAATAATATCTGGGGTGTGTACTTCATCGACTTTGGGAACGTCTGGGATGACATTAAAGATTTTAAACCTAGAGACATCTCCATTGCTGCTGGTATTGGCTTCCGGTACGAAACAATTTTTGGTCCGTTCCGTATCGACTACGGTTTCAGAATGTATGACCCGAAGGAAGAGGTTGGAAGGCAAACAGTTTTCCAAAAAAGATTTTTTGGTGAAACTCTGAGTGATGGAGTATTTCATTTTGGTATAGGCCATGCCTTTTAGGAACGATAATGAGCTGGAGTAGCATTGTAGGTCAAGATCAAGTGAAACGGATTCTCCGAGCTTCCATTGAGAGAGGTCGTGTGGCGCACGCGTATCTCTTTACTGGTCCCGAAGGTGTTGGAAAAGATGCTATGGCAATCGAATTGGCAAAAGTACTCAATTGTGAGCGAGGTCGTTCTGAAGCGTGTGATACCTGCTCAAGTTGCCAAAAGATTCACATTCTGCAACATCCAAATGTTCCCCTTGTTTTTGCATTGCCCGTTGGAAAAAATGAAAAGTACGGTGATCCACCATTGGAAAAACTTGGTGATGAGGAGATTGCCTTCATCCAAGAACAGTTACGATTAAAAGCAGAGAATACGTATCATGAAATTATTATTTCAAAGGCGAAGAATATCAAAATCAACAGCATCCGTGAAATACGCAGGGAATCCGTTTTAACATCGTATAGTAAAGGCAAAAAAGTATTCATCATCATTGAAGCTGAAAAGATGAGCGATGATGCTGCGAATGCCCTCCTGAAAACTCTTGAAGAGCCGCACGAGGATACTGTCCTCATCCTGACTACCTCATATCCTGATCGACTGTTACCAACGATTGTGTCGCGATGTCAATATATTCAGTTTTCCTATCTTAGAGAGGATGAATTATGCCATGCGTTGCAAGAGCGAGACAATCTCCCTGTCAATCAGGCTCAAGATATTGCTCGTTTGGCGAATGGCAACTACGCACGCGCACTACAATGGATTTATTCATCTCTTCAAGTTCATCGGAATGAGGCTGTGGAATTTCTCCGAACCGTATTACATAGATCTCGAGCAGAACTGTTGCGTGAGATCGAACGAATAGTTGCAGAATACGAGAAACAGGAGCTTGAGCAATTCCTTTCCTTGTTACAAGGTTGGATCCGCGATGCTATGATTGTTCAGGAAGGCAAAAGCGATACAGTCAATGTTGACGAAACAAATGCCATAAGAAAGTTTGTCGCTCACTATTCTCATCTGGATTATTCACAAGCGATAGCAGTTGTTGATCGAGCAATTTCACTTCTCAGTAAAAATGTGTATATTCCTCTTGTTTTATTAAATCTTGCCATCGATTTACGAAGAATCATTTTTTCATCAACGCAAAAAGAGGATGTAATTACTTCCTTCAACTTATGAGCGGGTGATCATTGTGCAGAAGCAGTTCAAACGAATACTTGTTACGGCAGCACTACCCTATGCAAATGGCAAAATTCATCTGGGTCATCTTGCAGGCGCCTATTTGCCATCTGATATCTATGTTCGATATCAGCGCTCGATGAAGCGGAATGTCATATTCATTTGTGGCTCTGACGAGCATGGAGTTCCCATCACGATCACTGCTGAGCAGGAAGGAACAACTCCTCAAGCGGTGGTCGATAGGTACCATGCGCTGAACAAATCTGCATTTGAACAATTTGGTATGAGCTTCGATAATTATTCTCGAACGTCTCTGCCTCTCCATCATGAGACAGCAAAAGAATTTTTCCTCAAACTTCATGGTACTGCGGTGCTGAAGGAGAAAAAAGATAAGCAGCTATATGATGCAAAAGCTCAAATGTTCTTGCCTGATCGTTACGTTGAAGGGACATGTCCAATATGTCAAAATCCAGAGGCTCGGGGTGACCAGTGTGAGCAGTGCGGCACGTTTCTGAGTCCTACCGAGCTTCTCAATCCAAGAAGTAAGATCACGGGTGAAACACCCGTTGTTCGAGAAACCGCACATTGGTACTTTCCGCTGGGTGACTTTCAAAAGGAATTAGAGCAATACGTTCGAGACGCCGACAAACGTGACGGCTGGAAAGAAAATGTTCTGAAATATTGCCGTGGTTGGTTCAAAGAAGGTTTGCAGGATCGTGCTGTGACACGTGACTTGCAATGGGGCGTGAAGGTGCCCTTGAAAGGATTTGAAAAGAAAGTCCTTTATGTTTGGTTTGATGCGGTGCTTGGGTACATTTCATCGACCAAGGATTGGGCACAACACCTGGGTAAGCCAGATGAATGGAAGAAATATTGGTTGGATGATTCGACAAAGTACGTAGCATTCATAGGGAAAGACAATGTTGTTTTTCACTGCATCGTCTTTCCAGCAATGCTGATGGCATGGAATCGACATTCAAATGAAAAGTATATCTTGCCAGAAAATGTTCCTGCTAATGAGTTCTTAAATTTCGAAGGACAGAAATTCTCCAAGAGTCGTGGTTGGGGAATTGATGTCGATGAATTCTTGGCAGAGTTTCCAGCCGATACGCTCCGGTATACGTTGACGATGAACCTACCTGAGTCTCGTGACGCTGACTTCACCTGGAAAGATTTCCAAGCGCGTGTCAACAATGAGCTTGCCGATATTCTCGGGAACTTCATCAACCGTACGTTAACATTTGCCCATCGGAATTATGGTGGCAAGGTACCTGCGACACCAAACTTTGACCGACTTTACAGGAAAGGCAAAGGCGCTACAGATGATGCGCTCTTGATTGAAATAGGAACGACAGCGGATGCAGCTTCACATCACTTTGAACGATACAGATTTCGAGAAGGAACGCAGGACATTATGAACTTAGCCAGATTCGCCAATAAATATTTTAACGACAACGAACCCTGGCTGACGATAAAACAGAATCCTGAACGATGTGCAATGACCATCAATCTTTGCCTTCAGACAATACGTTCGCTAGCTATTCTCCTTGAGCCTATTTTACCTTTTGCTTCTGCAACAATTTGGAAAATGTTAAATCTCAAGGGTTCCCCATCTGATGCAGGTTGGGAAAGCGCCAACTCCATCAGTGAATTAAAGGAAAGTCACCATCTTAATCAACCAGAAATTCTCTTTACGAAAATCGAGGACACAATGATTGAAAAACATCGTAGCCAATTACCAATAATGACAGAACCAAAATCATCAAACTCCACCCCCCCCATCCATGATCAGCATTGATGAGTTTCGGAAGATCAATCTACGAGTTGCAAAAGTCCTTTCTGCAGAAAGAGTCCCGAAGTCGGAGAAGTTGCTGAAACTGCAGGTGTCACTTGGTACTGAGCAGCGTCAGCTCATTGCGGGGATTGCCCAGCACTATAAGCCAGAAAACCTCATTGGCAAAAAAATAGTTGTTGTTTCTAATCTTGCGCCCGCAAAATTGATGGGGCAAGAATCGCAGGGGATGTTACTGGCTGCCTCTGATAACAATGGAAGACTTTCAATTGTTACTGTTGCGGAAGATATCGATGAAGGCAGCATCGTTACATGAAATTGAAAATTCAGATACTGAAATCCTGAACAAATTCCAATAACTAAGGTACAATATTCAACACCTTTACAACCACTAAAGTAAGGAGTACATGATATGGAATCACTAAATTCGTTGAACCCATTTGAAATGGCACAGAAAAATTTTGATCTGGCTGCTGATGCACTAAACCTTGAGCCAAACCTCAGAGAAATGATGCGTTATCCCGAGCGCTGTTTAGTCGTTCATATCCCGATACGCATGGATGACGGGAAGATCAAACGCTTTGAAGGGTATAGGGTACAATTTAATACCGCTCGTGGTCCTGCAAAGGGGGGAATCCGCTATCACCCCAATGTCACACTCGACGAAGTGAAAGCACTTGCATGCTGGATGACGTGGAAGTGTGCCATTGTCAATCTTCCGTATGGTGGCGGTAAAGGCGGAGTTGCCTGCAATCCAAAAGTACTTTCGATGAACGAGATTGAACACATCACTCGTCGATATACAAGTGGCATCTTACCGATCATCGGACCTCAAAGCGATATTCCAGCTCCAGATGTTTACACTAATCCTCAAATCATGGCATGGATTATGGACACGTACAGCATGACGAAAGGCTATCCTGTTCATGGAGTTGTGACGGGAAAACCCTTGGGACTTGGGGGATCGCTTGGTCGCGATGAAGCAACCGGGCGGGGTGTCTTTTATACGATTGAATCGATTTACGATAGTCTCGGATTGCAATTGAAGGATCAACGAATTGTTGTCCAAGGGTTTGGCAACGCTGGCTCGGTGGCGGCAAAACTTCTCCATCAATCGGAAAACAAAGTGATTGCGGTCAGCGACTCCAGTGGCGCGATTCATAACTCCAAAGGTTTGGATATATCACGTCTTATTGAACACAAGGCGAAAACAGGCTCAGTACTAGAATTCGAGGGGACTGAGCGTATCCAGCCAGATGAGATGTTGACTCTAGAATGTGATATCTTAATTCCTGCAGCGCTGGAGAATGCCATCACGAAAGAAAATGCGCCTCGTATCAAAGCACGAATGATTGCAGAGGCTGCCAACGGACCTGTTACTCCTGAAGCCGATAAGATTCTCTTTGAAAAGGGGATCTATCTGATTCCCGATATTCTCTGTAATGCTGGAGGCGTCACAGTTTCTTACTTTGAGTGGGTCCAGAATGAACAGCATTTATTCTGGGACGAACAAGATATCTATGGGAAACTTGAGAAAGTGATGAAGAATGCCGCAAAAGAAGTGAATCGCATCCATCGCAACCGTAAGGTCAATACGCGTATTGCAGCGACAATGCTTGGCGTAAGCCGTGTTGCCGAAGCGACGAGGTTGAGGGGCTTGTATCCATAGCTGTTCCTGAAAAACCTCCTGCAGATCTAGATTATCTAGATAGAGGTGGAAAACCTGCGGGGAATAGCACACTTTTGCATTTCATTCCTCTACTTTATATTTTATACCGCTGTTTATGACACACTTTTGTGAAATGGAAGCCCCAACATAAGCCGCCGTTATTTTTCATTCTTTTCTCTGGGCTTGCCCTTTCCCTGTGGGGATGCGATAAAGGTCTGGCACCCGATGAAACGTCTGTGCAGCAGCGTCTTTATGGATTTCGCGGTGTTATCTATTTCAAGAACTGGCCTCCCACAGATAGTGTACTTGATTTGCGAGTCGTGGCATTCAAGAATTATCCTCCACCAGATATTGTGAACGAAGTCCTGCAAGGTCGAGCACGATTTACTGAAACCCTTCAACCACACGGTGCTGATTCGATTTCGTATACCCTTGTCATTAACCCGCTCCCTCCAGGAATATTTCCATATGTTGTCGTAGGACAGCGATTTGGTTCCGATATTATGCGGGATTGGAGAGCTGTCGGAATCTATTACGCTGAGGGAGATACGACACAGCCTGGTTCTGTTAATGTGTTGCCTGACTCTATTCTTCAAGGGATCAATATATACGTTGATTTTCGGAAATCACTTCCTCAGCCTTAATCAATGCTTGCCATCGTTTTCGCTAAAATATTGATGTTCATCAATATTATTAACAGTTCTGCACAACAGGGCGAGCGTGGGACAATCGAGGGTATGATTCTAAGCAGCGAAGATCGCCAGCCAGTAGTTGCAGCCACTATTTTGCTCAAAGGCACAGTCATAGGAACTACGAGCAATGAGCAAGGAAGATTTTTTCTACCCAATGTTCCAACCGGTGAATACACTCTAACCGTTTCAATGATTGGCTTCAAGAAAAAAATCATTCCAGGTGTCGTTGTTAAAGAACGTGAGGTTATTCAGATTTTAGTTGAATTGGAACCTTCGGCGGTTCAAACTGATCCAGTCATTATTACTGCAAGTAAAAGAGAACAAAGTCTGCAGGAAGTACCGGTTACTGTAAACGTTGTTGATGATCAACTACTCTCATACCGTAACACGATTACAATAAGCGATGCCCTGAATTATGTGCCGGGTGTGAACATGACACGATCTCAGGTCAATATCCGCGGAACAACGGGATTTAGTTATGGTGTCGGTACACGAGTTTTGCTGCTGCTGGATGGCTTACCTCTGCTCAGCGGCGATACGAAAGAAATTATCTGGGAGAGTATCCCTATCGCTCAGATCGAGCGTGTTGAAGTTGTTAAAGGAGCTGGATCAGCGCTCTATGGATCAAGTGCGCTTGGCGGCGTGATCAATGTTATTCCAGCCTTTCTCCAGGATCAGCCAGAAACACGATTCCGTATGTATGGAGGATTTTATGAGATGCCACAATATGATAGCTGGCGTTGGGTTTCCGAAGCAAGGTTCTTTAGCGGTGTATCTCTTATTCATCATCAGCCTATCGGTACAGTGAACATTACAGCAGGTGGTAGTCGTACCTTGGATGACGGCTTTAAGCGAAACGACTTCTGGCGTCGGTGGAATGCCTGGGCGCGTATTGGGAGTAATATTTCTGCACATCAGGCAATCAATCTCTCATTTAGTGTTCTTGAACAGCGCCGTGGCAATTTTCTTTATTGGAAAGATTTGAATCATGCTTTAGAGCCTAAAGATGACCAACTTACACAACGTGTTCAATCCATTCGCTGGAGCCTCAGTGGCAGTTACAAACAATTCTTATCAAACAGCGTGTATTATTCAGTTAAGGTAAGCTGGTTCCGTTCACGCTGGAGAGATAATATCAGCAGTAACTTAGATGTCGGCGGAAGTCAATCTCGATCAAATGCCGTTGATAGTGATGTTCAAATGATATACCAACTCACCGAAGAGAATATTGTTGTCGGTGGTCTTTCGGGAAATTACAATCTTGTTGAAGCCGATACAATTTTTGGAGACCACACTGCACAAGGAGGCGCATTCTACGTCCAAGACGAGATAAAATTCAATAAAAATATCCAGTTAACCCTTGGTGGACGTTTTGACATGCAACAGCTTGATGATTTGGAGAGTGTCAGTCAGGTTAATCCAAAATTCGGAGTTGTGTATAACCCATCATTAACAACAAGACTGAGAGGATCAGCTGGTCGAGGGTTTCGGGCACCATCAGTGGCGGAAGTGTTCACTACAACGGAGGCTGGCGGATTGACAATTCTGCCGAATCCTGCACTTAAGCCTGAACGGAGTTGGTCATTTGAACTCGCTGGTTCACGGATATTTGGCGAATATGTGTCTGCTGACCTTGTCCTATTCCATAATGAACTCTATGATCTGATTGAACCGGCATTTGGAAGTGATGGCAGGGTACATTTCCAGAATATTACACGCGCGCGAATCGGTGGATTAGAGCTCGTAGCAAAGTTTAGTGTAAGCAAACGGATGTTTTCTGGCCAGCTAAGTTATACGCACATTAAGCCTGAAGATCTGACCAAAGGTGATATCCTGAAATATCGGCCGCGTCATCTTTTTTATGCTTCAAGTCAAATATCAGTGCCGCCATTTGACTTTGGTGTTGATTTTCGGTACCTGAGTAAGGTCGATCGGATAGATGAAGAACTCATTTTGCTTGGTGTTGTTCCGGACGGGGATAAAAGGGTTCCGATCTATGTTACCGATATTCGCCTTGGTGTAGATTGGAAATTCATGAGATTGCCTCTGGTTACTAAGTTTCATATCAATAACCTTTTCCAATATTATTATGTGGATTTCATCGGCAACCTTGGACCACTAAGGCATTATGTGCTGACTTTGGAGGCGAAACTGTAATGTCGGGTGTTTCTCTTCATCTCTGTACTTCTGAATCCTGGGGTGGGCTGGAGCTGTATGCTTCCACGTTGATGGTCGAGCTGCGGAAGTCTGGAATGAACGTGATCGCAGTTTGTCGGCCCAGCTCTAAAATTGAGCATTTCCTTGTTACGAACGGTGTCTTGTGTGAACATCTCCCTAATTATGGTAAACTTCATCCTCTCTCAATCCGAAAAATCAAGCATCTCATTTCTACGTACAATGTCGACGTTGTTCATGTGCATTTTCATCGTGACGTTTGGTCTGCATCAGCGGCATTACTACATGATCAAAAGCGTAAATTGTTTCTAAGTGTATACATGGGCGTGAATCCTAAAAACGACATCTTTCACCGATATATTTATAAAAGAGTGAATGGTGTTTTCTCGTCGTCTCCAGAATTCACGTCTCGATTACACACTCTCTATCCGATCCAGAGGGAGAGAATTCATTTTCTTCCCTATGGACGCCGATTGGAACGCTACACAGTAGATCAAACGAAACGGAAAGCAATCCGTGATGCACTGGGTGTGAAGCGAGGTGAGTTGCTTATCGGCACGATGGTCCGCATCGATCCAGGAAAGGGAGTGATGGATTTTGCTCGGAGTTTTTTGTATTTTGATAAGAAGCTGCAAGCTAAAATCAAATATGTTATTATAGGTGAGCCTACGCGCAAAGGACATGTGAAAGCAGGTGAGTCTCCCTACGAACCACACTGCGAAGCATACCTTCAGCAATTGGAAGCCTTTATCACCGAAGAGAAATTACATGAAAGAATTGTTCTTACTGGATTTCAGGACGACTTCATTGGTTATCTGAGTGCTTTAGACATCTTTGTGTTTCCAAGTCGAGACGAGTTGTATTCTTTGGTTGTCCTCGACGCAATGGCGATGCAATTGCCAATCCTTGCCGCAAGAGCAGGGGGTACACTTCAACAAATTACTGATGGTGTAAGTGGATTGTTTTATCACGTTGCCGATAGCGAAGATATTGCAGAAAAACTCTCGTATTATGTGAAAAAACCGGATGTTCGAAAACAACATGGCAAGGCAGCACGGGAATTTGTCGCAAAGAACCATGACATGAAAAACACAATAACCCAACTTTTGGAAGTGTATCATGCCAATTGAGGCGCTGCGAAGAATACACATCCCATTAAATCTGCCATTTGTGAATGGAACTGTTTTTGAGTACCTCAAGGAAGTTTTCGATTCTGGCAAACTTGGTGGGGATGGGGTCGTGGGCAAAGCTGTTGAGCAACAACTATGTCAGTTGTTTTCCGTCAAGCATGCACTATTAACGACATCGTGTACGCACGCTCTCGAGATGGCAATGATGATGATAGGCATAAAGCCGGGTGAGGAGGTCATGATACCGAGCTTCACGTTTGTCTCGACCGCCAATGCAATCATTCGTGCAGGCGGAACGCCTATCTTCTGTGACATCGATGACCGGACGTGCACGATTGACATAAGCGATGTTGAACAAAAAATTACCAAAAAAACGAGGGCAGTGATTCCTGTTCACTATGCCGGCGTCTCGCCTGATATGGACGAAATCAATAGAATTGCAAAGGCGCACCATATCATTGTTGTAGAAGATGCTGCACAGGGAGTGAATGCAAAATATAAGGGAAGATACCTTGGGACGATAGGTGACATGGGTGCATACAGTTTCCATGACACAAAAAATTATGTGAGTGGAGAAGGTGGTGCCTTCGTCACGGACAACGAATCGATTGCACGACGTGCCGAGATTATTCGTGAGAAGGGAACCAATAGGGCAAACTTTCTCCGTGGAGAGGTTGATAAATACACCTGGGTTGAACTGGGAAGCAGCTACGTGTTATCTGAGATTCTTGCCGCAGTGTTGAAACACCAGTTGGATAAGCTGGATATGATTCAAGAACGCAGACGACACATTCATTTCCTCTATGTTGAAGGATTGAAAGATTTAGAGACCCAGGAAAAGCTTCGATTGCCGATTATTCCAGAGTATTGTGAATCCAATTATCACATCTTTTACATTTTGCTGCACAATGAGGTAGAGCGCAACCGAGTCATGAGGAGGTTAAAAGAATTTGGAATCGGTTCAGCTTTCCATTATGTGCCACTCCATTCATCACCCTATGCACTCAAGGCGCTTGGCACCAAAGACGTGAAACTGCCGGTGACAGACAGAATTTCCGGTACACTTCTCCGTTTTCCGATTTACCCACAGCTTGAGGATGCCTCAGTTCAGTATGTAATAGAGAAAGTTAGAGAAGTTTTGAAACAAAGAATGAGTTAGTATGACCTCACCTATACTCCTCTCCCGTTAGGAGAGGATATCATGACTCTGCTTTTTGAAACTCACGACGCCGCACGCTCTCTTCATAGAAGAGCGTCATGGTGAGGTGAAAATAAATCTATGTTTATCGACACACACGCGCATTTGTTCTTCAAAGATTTTCGGCATGATCTTAATAAGGTCATCAAGCAAGCTCAAGATGCAGGTGTTCAGTATATTATTAACCTTGGTACCGATGTAGAGACAAGTCGTGAGTCAATTGAGCTTGCTGAAAAGTACGAGATAGTTTATTCCTGCGTTGGTTTTCATCCTCACGAGGCAAAGAAAGCTGATGAACAATCTCTTGAAGAAATTGAGAAACTCAGTCATCACCCAAAAGTTGTAGGTATAGGTGAGATCGGATTGGATTATCACTATAATTTTTCACCGCCGGAGAGGCAACGAGAAGTCTTTGCTTACCAAATCGATATTGCTCGTCGACGAAACCTGCCTATTGCTATCCATTGCAGAGAGGCAGAAGACGACACGTTGTGGATAGTGGATGAGAAATACAAAAGCGGTAGTAAAGATCATTCTGTACGCTGGAAGGGGGTGTTTCATTGCTTTTCGGGTGATGTTGCAATGGCACAGAAAGTTATTGATTGGGGATTTTACATTTCGATTCCCGGGCCGGTCACTTTTGGAAGTAAGTCTTCCAAACCCAATTCAATGGTTGATGTGGCTTCGAGGATTTCCATGGAACACATTTTGCTTGAAACCGACAGTCCATATCTAACACCCGCTCCACATCGGGGAAAACGGAATGAGCCGGCAAATATTCCCATCATCGCTCAAAAAATTGCCGAATTACAAGGTTTGCTGCTTGAAGAAGTTGCTCAAGTGAGTACTGAAAGCGCTTGTGCGCTTTTTGCTATTC
>JACQVI010000254.1 GCA_016209795.1 Ignavibacteriota bacterium | reverse complement strand
CCCCCTTCTCTTTGTAAGAGAAGGGGCAGGGGATGAGTTCCCTATACCAGAAATCTAATATCTGAAATCTAAATTTATGACTAATCCACTAATCCACTACGCCAAAGGTCTACGACCTCTGGCGCATAATCCACAAATCTCACTAATCCTATAGGAGGATTTATGAAAAACTTTAATTCATTTTTTATTTTCCTGTTCATCGTTGCTCTCGTACCTTTGATGGCAACAACAGCTAAGGGACAGCTACTAATCGAGGACTTCAACTTTTCTGGATTGCTCACCGATAACGGTTGGTCTATTCATAGCGGAAGCACTACAAACGCCTTGTCTACTACAACAGGCCTAACCTATACAGGTTACCCTGGTAGTGGCATTGGCAATGCAGTTCTTGTGGGCAATGCAGGCGGACAGGATGTTAATCGCGGCTACACGAGCCAAAGTGGAAACGGTACAGTTGTCTATTTTTCGTTCTTAGTTAATGTGAATGACACCGCCAGTTCGAAAACCGGTGATTATTTCATCCACATTGGTGATCGTGTTAGTCCGACGAGCTTCACGTTATTTGCATCACGAGTCTTTGCCAGAATAGTAAGTAGTAATGTCAATTTTGGGCTTAGTAATACGAGCACAGCAACCTACGGCTCTACGAATTTTTCTAAGGATTCAACATACCTAATAATTGTAAAGTACACTATTAATACTGGTGGAAACGATACAACAAGCCTTTGGGTAGTGTCATCTGGAGTTCCAGCGAGCGAAGGGGCAGCAGGAACTGCTGAAGTTACAAATTCAGCCACTGCAGGTCAAGATCTGCTTGATGCGGTTGCAGTACGTCAGGGTTCAAGTACTACTCAGCCTCGGGTTGTCGCTGACGGTATCCGAATCGGAACAACGTGGGAGAGTGTAACCCAAAGTATTAGCTCATCCTCAGACATTGTAGCAGCAGTCAACGAAACAGCGAACATCGATTATGCAAGCAACCAATCTGCAACAATTACGACCACAACCGACGGCGTGAGGCTATGGTCGTTTACAATTCGTGATGGTGGTGGGTCTGCTGATGCTGATGCGTTTGGTACAGTTCTTTCTTCCGCCACGATTGATCAGGGTGGAAGCAATGGTATCGCGGATTGGAATGCTGTCATTCGGCAAGCGACCCTGTTTGACGGCTCGACGAAAGTAGCCGATGCAACAACGATTGGAGCCACCAGTCTCGCCTTTTCAGGTCTTTCAGGCTCGAATGTAACTGCCCCCGATGATGGTTCCAAGACCTTAGATCTTTACGTGACATTTGAAGCAAGTGTTACAGATAACGAGCAATTTCAATTTCAAATTACGAACGGAAACGTTACCGCATCTTCCCCAGGAGGTACTTCCACGTTTTCAGCATTCTCTGCTCAGACG
This sequence comes from Ignavibacteriota bacterium, assembly GCA_016209795.1. Lineage (GTDB taxonomy): Bacteria > Bacteroidota > Ignavibacteria > UBA10030 > SZUA-254 > JACQVI01. Next base: position 11,508 of record JACQVI010000254.1, on the reverse strand, counting down.
AGCAGTACAACTGGCGATGCTAACCGCATCGAGGTAACAGCCACGGCATTATCATTCACAACCCAACCGCCCGCAACCGTTCCCCAAAACAATGATTTTTCGGCTGGTGTTACGGCACAGGATGGGCTTGGGAACACGGATTTGGATTATGCGAGCAAGGTTACCCTCGCCGTCGCCTCTGGTACCGGCACACTCTCCGCTGTGAGCGGACTTTCCAAATTAGCAAGCTCCGGAGTTGTCTCCTGGAGCGATTTGCAGTATAACACCGCAGAGGCTGGTGTTACTATCGAGGCTTCGGCAGGCGGACTCACATCCGACACGTCCGATGCATTCACTGTTACTGCCGCTTCGGCACTGTCAGATGTTGTCCTCGGTCCGCTGAGTATTCCTGCGGAAATTTCATCGCTTGACGATACGCCGGCTGAAGAAGTAGCCGTGTTCGAATTCCGAGTCCGTGACGGTGGCGGGTCTGCTGACGGAGATGCGTTAGCGACCATTGTCAATTCGTTGAAGGTTCGCAAAGGATCTTCCAATACGGTTGCCGACTGGTCTGCCGTCATCCAGGGAGCAAAGTTGTATAATGGTGCCACAGATTTAGGCTCAGGTGTGATAACTGCCGATGATATTACGTGGACTGGTGCCTCACCGCTCGTCAGCGCCCCCGATGATGACAGTGTGACGCTGACGGTGAAAATTCACCTCAATACCTCATTGCCTGCCGGTGCCGATGGTGAGGTTATCGAATTCAAGACCAATCAGAATAGTGATTTCACACTGAGTGCTTCCGGCTCACTCATGGCTCCAGGTGGCAGCGACGTTGTAGGGTCTCCGGGAACCGAGATTGATGTCGCTGCAACGGCTTTGCAATTCGCCGGCAATATTGCAAACACCAAATCAGGTGCTACGTTTAGTGCCACTGTCAATGTAGTGGATGAAAATAGCAACATCGATGAGGATTATGCAACTGATGTTGGTTTAGCAATAGTGACAGGGAGCGGCATTCTTTCAGGTACGAATCCAAAAGCTCCGACTGCTGGTGTGGTATCGTTTAACGATCTTTCTATTGTTGGAGCTGGGTTACATGCCCTTGAGGCGTCGTCTGGAGGATTGACAAAAGATACCTCGAATGAGTTCGGAGTTGATTCAACCGCTGTGTTCAAGGTTGCTTCAGGCGGGGGGAATTCTCCTCTCTCGACGCTCTCTGCGATGCAGCCCGATACGTTATATTGGGATTCAACGTCGACATGGACAACCATTTCGGGTTTTGATTCCGATGGCATTCCCGATGATGATGACGTTGTACTCGACAACGAATTCCGAGCTGGAAGCTACGTCGTATCAGTTGGCAACGAGGTATCGCCAGCAACTGCCGGTAGAGACTCCTGCCGCACCATCCAGATTGGCTATGCGGGGAACACGAATGAAATCACGGTTCTCATACCACAGGCGAACACCCAGACTGATGCGTTGAAATTCGGGACAAATGGACCTGGTAATTATGATATGATCATCGACTCGGGTGGTGTGGTCATTAATGGTTCTGGGCGGACGAGCGGTATTGCGCTGAATGTCCGTGGCTTTGGAGCAGTGGGTGACTCGGTGCTCATTAAGCCCGGAGGGAAATACCTCCACAGGGCTAAAGTGGCTGCCTCTGGCGTTCTGATTGCACTTTCGAAAAACACGAGTACAGTTGGCGGAACTGTCGAGTTCGATCTTTATGGAACCACTACCACTGCCCGCTTCTTCACAACGGCAGGCGTGGTGTTTCCGACTCTCATCCTGTCTGCAACTGATTCAGCGATTTCGTATCAGTCGTCCTCCTCGCAGGCGAGTGCATTCGGTTCGACGATGATCAAGGGTGATCTTATTGTCAACCCCAACGCGACATACACGGGTAATGCTTCTGGGAGCTACGAAGGTCCTATCGTTACCAAGGGAAACATCGTGAACAACGGCACGGCAAGCTTCGGTTTTGCGTCGTTCCCGTTGAGTGCCCTTGTGATGAGGGGTTCCAGTGCACAGACGATATCGGGGAATCCAGTCACGCTCAACAACGGAATAGTCGTCGCAAATAACGCAGGTGTCAGCGCAGCAACGGACGTTACGGTGACAAGCGGAGCTGTCCAGACTACGGGTTCATTTGTGTATCCAAAGTCGGGAGGTCCTTCAACGTCAAACGATACTGCATTCGCTGCCGGTGTCTTCGACGTTGGGTCGTCCCTCTTCCTCAATCCAAACGGCTCGATGAATGAAGGCAATAACCCGGTTCAAGGAGATGTCCATGTCACGCGGACGCTGAGTCAAAATGTGAATGAAACCTTTGGCAATGTCGGCTTCGAGATCAATGCCGCTGGCGGTGCGCCAGGCTCGACAACGATTCTCCGTAAAACGGGTCCGGGGTCTATCTCCAGTGGAAATGGAAACCAGTCTATTGCACGCTATTTTGATGTCACACCGACGAACAATTCAGGTCTCAATGCCTCGATGAGTTTGGGGTATGCAGAAAGTGAGCTGAATGGCATTAACGAAGCTGATCTCCTGCTGCATAGATCGCCGGATGGTGGGACAACATGGTCTGCGCAGACTGGAACTGTGTTGGCAGGCGTCAACAAGATCACGGCGACCGGCGTCAACAGCTTCTCTCGCTGGACTGCCGCTTCTACCAATGCGACGCTGTTCGTTCCGCATACCATTACAGTTCGGAAGTTCCAGGATCTCGATGGTGATATTACGACCACTGCTGATCAAACGGCGAGGAAATGGAGACTGTCTCTCTACAAAGATTCTGTATCCGAAGGAACTCTCGTTAATACTCAGAATCCCGCAAGCGGTGTGATGACCACCAATAACCTTGAAGCCGGAACATACATCGCATGCGAAGAAGACAGCGCCGGATGGCTGCACATTGGTAAGAAACGAGATGGAACGCCCTTCCCAGGAGACTATCGGTATGATACGGTAACAGTCTCTGGTGGTGTTGGTTCAACCATCGACTTTATCAACCAGAAAGTCAGCAGCATCAGTATCCTTAAATTCAAGGATACCGATGGTAATCCAGGAACGATCGAGTCACCGAAGAACTGGGGACTTGCATTGTACCGCACATCGATTGCTCCTGAAAACTTAGTGGCTGAGGATAATACCAGTGAGTTAACAGTCACTGGATTGCAGGCTGGCGTTTACATTGCCTGTGAAGCCGACAGCGGTCTTTCGTGGGTGCGCATCAACGGCAACGGGACTCGGTATGATACGCTTGTTCTTGTAGCCGATGCGAGTATCGCAGATACCTTCATTAATTTCCGACCAAATTCCATTACAGTCCGGAAGTTACAAGATAATGATGGAAACTTCGCTACGGACGGAGATCGGAAAGTGAAAGAATGGTATCTCGAAGTTGTCGGTGTGGCGAATAGCTCCACCGGGACGTTAGTAGCAGGTCTCCTCGGCGACGGTTCTTATACTGCACAGGAAGCCGATAGTGCCGGGTGGTTACACCTTGGTTACGTGATGAATGGAGTTCCCGTTGAAGGATCGGCGAATAGCGTAGATGTTTCCGTCGCAGACGGAGAACAAGTCACTATTGATTTTGTGAATGCGCCACCGGGCTACAGTCAGACGTACCGAAGCTTCAAGCCGGATAGCATTGCTCTTGACAAAGACAACAAGGGTAAGGTTGGCAAGCTCGTGAAGCGGAAGCCAGTGGTAGTAGACTTCTGCCTCAAGGTGTATGTTGACTCCACAAACATCGATGATCTCCACATGGAGTTCAGTCATGCAATTGATACAACCTTCCCATTCTATACTGTGCCGCCTTCAACGGCAGTGCCAGCAGAAACAAAGCTGAAGAAGTGGGATTTCACATTTGCATCTCCGCTCAATCCGGGTGATTCAGTGCTTGTCTACGGTTATGGAAATAAAGGCAAGCCGCAGAAAATTCCAAAGTATTGGTGGACACGGTCCGGGGTTCAGATCGGGGAGAAGCGAAAAGATGTAGTGTTTGAGAGAAACGATCCAAAACTTCCCATGCCGAACAGAATCAACGCGCTTGCTGAGGCGTTTGAGCAGGGCGGGTTCGCCGCAACCAGCGGATTACTGGTCGGGAAAGATCGTTCGCTCGACAGTGCGAAGCAGTACGGCTGGCTCCTCGCGCCAAAATATACTGACGTGATGAAATCACTGCGTGATAAGACAGGTCTTCACGATGGTATGGCAAGAGGCTTCGATGTGTTCACGAACAATGGCAAGCCATTAATCAAACGGCAGAAATCATTACCACCGAAAAAGCACGATAATAAACTTCTGGCAAGCATGATTGCATTAAAAGTGAACATTACAGCGAGTGCATTGGAGAAAACTCCCATAGGATTCGGAGAGCTTCTCTACGATGATGGAACAAGCAATCCACTGAATGGCATGATGATTAAAGACATTGCCGGTTATGGTGACTCCATCATGATGGGCTATTATAGCGGTGGTGTACACTTTTTTGAGGATACGTCCGTTTACCGAAATCTCGATGAGACCATCGAGAAGATCAACTGTGCCTTCGAAGGTTCGATGGATACAATCGACTTTACTGTGAAATTGCACTTCAAGGGCACAAAGCAGCTTATCGAAGTAGCGTATCTCCATCCTAATCCAAGCGTCATCCCTGCTCGGATTACACCGCTCGAGAAGCCGTTGGCTCAGGTTCCTATTGCATACGAACTGTATCAAAACTATCCGAATCCATTCAATCCCACAACGACGATCCAGTTCGATCTCCTTGACCCGGCAGTCGTAACACTGAAGGTCTACAACATGTTAGGTCAGGAGGTTGCATCACTTCTGGATCGTGAGGCACTGGAGGATGGGGCGCAGGAGGTGGAGTTTAATGCTCACGCTCTTGCATCGGGTGTATACTTCTATCGTCTTGTGGCAGAACCTATCGTTGAAGAGGATGATGAAGAAGTCACTCAAACTCCCGAAACCTTCATTCGTGTGAAGAAGATGGTTCTCATGAAGTGATCAACTAACGTACTTCTTAAACAAGCAAATGGCATCCCGATGTTATGGGGATGCCATTTTTATTTACGGTTATTGTTTCAGTAGGATGGATACGAACCTTCCGAGGTTGACCAAAAAGTCCCTGAATGGGTCATTGCGAGTCACGAAGTGACGAAGCAATCTGACATTGCAGGGAAATTCAAAGGTTGAGATTGCTTCGCTTCGCTCGCAATGACTGTAATAATTACTTTTTGGACAGCCTCGGAGCAAGGGGATGAGTTCCAACGTAGGCATTATGAACAAACATATCGTTGAAGAAGCTAAGCCTCTTTGCCGAGAACTTCGGAAGAAACAAACCAAGAGTGAGGTACTATTCTGGAACGCCGTGAGAAATAGGCAATTTCACGGCATGCGGACTTCTATTCACGTGAGCAACATCTTGTTTTAGAGATTGATGGAAAGAGCCATGAGTATCAGAAAGATTATGATGAGTTGAGGACAGAGATCATCAAGAGCCTTGGAGTAAGAGTAGTGAGGTTCGGGAATGAAGAGATTGAAAGAGATTTGCCGAAGGCGTTGGAGAAATTGGAGAAAATCATCAAAGAAATAACTCACCCTATAATCCCTCTCTAAAACTTAGAGAGGGATGAGGTAGCTCTGGCTTGCCTTTTTTACTTACTGGAATTTCTACCTTGACAATCAAGTATTAGTTTACTACATTTAAGCAACCAGAAGAAATTCATGGCTTGTTCTCCTTTCTTTTTGGTGAATGGGGCAATCTCGTTTCAGAGTATCGAAGCGGGGTTGCCTTTTTTGTTCTTTTTTAATATGTTAAGAGAGGAGATTCTCCATGGAATTGTTTGCTGTAGCAATAACTGTCCTTTCGGTCATCCTTACTTATCAGGCATGGTGGAATGGAAGATGGATGAAGCAGGCACATCAGGACACTCTAAGTCTTCTTGCAAAGATGGAAATGGGGCAAGAGGAGGGAAGGAAGGAAGTAGCAGAGGTAAAGAAAGATGTTGCAGAGGGATTCAAAAAAATGGATGACACTCTGAGAGAGATAGCACATTTGGTTGTGGCAGAAGGTGAAAGGACAAGGCAGGCACGATAAATTTTCTGAAACATTATATGCAGCTCAAAGTACTCAAAATTTACCCTTGAAATTCCACACTGAATATCTCTGGTTCAATACTAAGAAACATCGAGAGTACATCAATATAACAGGTGATGTAGAGGAGATCGTTAAACGAAGCGGTGTGAAGGAGGGCATGGCTCTCGTTTCCGCGATGCACATTACGGCAGGTGTTTATATTAATGATGCAGAAAGCGGTTTAATTCAGGACATTGATGAATGGCTGGAAAAACTTGCCCCATTCAATCCCAACTATCGACATCATAAAACCGGAGAAACAAATGGCGATGCACACCTCAAGAGCCTTCTTGTCCATCATGAAGTGATTGTCCCAATAACAGATGGCAAACTTGATTTTGGTCCTTGGCAGCAAATGTACTATGCTGAGTTTGATGGGCAGCGTCGTAAGAGAGTCATCGTGAAGGTGATGGGAGAGATAGAATGATCAAACATTGCTTGACTGTCTTTGTGGTTCTATTTGTGGTGGTTTCCCTTCAATCCCTTGCGAGTGAGATTATCAAAGCAAAGGTGAGATTGCAGGTGGAAGTCGATGTCGCATGCTTTTTAGGAGACGAGACTGTTACATACGTCGAGGTGTACTATGGTATTCCAGAGAACGCCATATCGTACACCATGGATTCAGCCCGCTATATGGGGGCAGTCAATATGATGCTTGTTGTTAGGAATGACAGTGCAGTTGTTGCCAAGAAAGAATGGTCGGTTCCTCATATCATCGAAGATACGGCGCAGCTTACGAAAAGTCAGATGATGATTGGAATCGAGACGTTGGGCTTACCTCCCGGCGATTATGTGTTATCTCTCTCGGCGTATGATATCCACGATCGTTTAAGAACAGATAGTCTCTCATTTCCACTTCCCATCCGTAACTATGCTGGCGGTAAGGAAACACTGAGCGATATTGAATTATGCTCATCGATTCAATCATCAACCAATACATCGTCCATCTTTTATAAGAATACGTTCGAGATGATTCCCAATCCGAGTAGGCTCTATGGTATTGGCTTACCAATCCTCAATTATTACCTTGAAGTGTATAGTGTAGCCAGTAGTTCAAGTCAATCAAGTCTGCTGCTTCGAACGACAGTCACGGATGCTTTCGGCAGTGAAAAATTCAAAAAGGAAAAGAATAAACCCCGCACTCTGAATTCTAGCGTAGAAGTAGGGACGGTGAACCTCTCAGCCTTTCAAGCCGGTACTTATCAGCTGCAGGTTTCGTTGGTTGATGCTGTAACCAATTCGCTCATGGCATCCACGACAAAAAAGTTTTTTGTGTACAGACCGGATGTCAGTCGTGAAAAACCTCCAGAAGCGCAAGGTCTCGATCTTGCAAGTCTTGAATATGTATCGATGTCAAAAGATGAATTGGATAAAGCTTTTGCCCAAGCTCAGTACATTGCCACAGACACAGAACGCAAACAGTATGAGATGCTGACCGATGTCAAGGCAAAGCAAAAATTTCTTGCTGAATTCTGGCGTCGTCGTGATCCTGATCCTCAAACACCTGTTAATGAATACAAAGAGGAATATGTTCGTCGTTTAGAATTCTGCAGCAAAAATCTTGGTGCAGGCTTTCGCGAGGGATGGAAAACAGATCGGGGACGTGTGTACCTCGTTTACGGTCTCTATGATGAAATCGAGCGATTTCCAAGTTCAGCGGAAAGCAATCCATACGAGATCTGGCATTACAATAGCTTGCAGGGTGGTGTTATCTTTGTGTTCGTTGATCGGAGCGGTCTTGGAGAGTATACGCTTGTTCATTCGACTCATCGAGATGAGCTTCATGAAACAGATTGGTTCCGCCAGTACGCTCAGAAGATACGGTAACAAGTAGTTCATGCAGTACATCATCGAGTTTCTTTTTTTTCAAATGTTCAAGTGGTTTGTCCTCATTCTGCCTCTCAAATCTGCACAACGATTGGGCTATTACCTTGGAAGTATAGGGTATTATGTCTTTTCAAGCCGTCGTAATGTTGCCCTAGAAAACCTTCGGTATGCTTTTCCTGAGCGGGATGAAGCTGAGTTAGTTGCAATCATCAAAGGTGCATTCCGCAATTATGGTATTACTGTCGTGGAGATGCTCTGGTTTCCGAACTTGGATGATGCAACAATTCGCACATTGATCACAATAAAAAATCTCGATTGTTTGCAGCGAGGGTATGCGTCAGGGAAAGGGATGGTGATGCTTTCCGGGCACTTCGGAAATTGGGAACTCATTGCGCTCGGAGTTGCCTATATCAGCAAACATCCATTTACGATCATTGTTCAAACACAGAGCAATCGACTTATTGATAACGTCGTCAATCGTCATCGCTGCTTATTCGGAAACAAAGTTGTCCCTATGGGGATGTCTGTTCGTGAGATTGTTCGGACGCTCACTGCCGGTGAGATCGTCGCAATAGCTCCCGATCAGAGTGGACCGATGGAAGGTGTGTTTGTAGAGTTTTTTGGAAGAAAAGTAGCTACACACCAAGGTCCGGCAGCATTTGCATTACGAAGTGGTGCACCAATGCAAATCGGGTTTATGATTCGTAAGCCTGATGGGACATACGATGTTATCTTAGAAGAAGTTCCAATGCAAGATCTCAATGGTTATAGCGAAGAAAATGCGATTGAGCTGACCCGCCGTCATACTGCGATATTAGAGAAATACATTCGAATGTACCCCGATCATTGGTTGTGGATGCATCGACGCTGGAAGCATACGTGGGAGAGTGTTCAACGTGAAAAACAATTGGTGAACGATATTGGCACTTGAAGCAAAGACTATCGTAGTCATCCAAACTGCTTTTCTCGGTGACGTTATTCTCACCTTACCACTCCTTCAAGTTCTTAAGAGAAGTTATCCCACATCGATTATTGACTTTCTTGTAGCTCCTCGTGCTGCAGGGCTTGTGAAAGATCATCCAGCAATTAATGAAATCATTGTTTACGATAAACGTGATGCAGAGTCTGGAATTCAAGGATTGTTTCGGAAAGTCTCACAGGTACGTGAAAGGAATTATGACCTTGCACTCATCCCTCATCGGTCTCTTCGCAGTGCAAGCCTTGCATGGATGGCACGAATTCCTCGAAGGATTGGTTTTCACACCAGTGCCGGACGATTTCTTCTTACACATACAGTAAGATATACACATTCCCTGCATGAGGTTGATCGTAATTTAGCACTGCTTAGTCCCTTGGGGATCGATAATAATCAGAAGGAATACCCAAGTCTTTATCCCTTAGAGGCTGATCGTAAGGTTGTCGACGATTTTTTATTGAAGAATGGTATCAGTAATGCTGATCATCTTATTGCCATAGCGCCGGGAACTGTGTGGTACACCAAGCGATGGTTACAAGAACGATTTATAGAGCTGGCTGAAACATTTGTGAGGTCAGATGTTCGGCTTGTGCTTATTGGCAGTTCTGAGGACGCAGCGTTATGCAAGGCAATCACATTGGTACAGCCGTCAAAAATAGTATCCGCCGCTGGAACATTAACACTTCTTCAATCTGCAGAATTAATTCGCCGTTGTCAACTGTTAATTTGTAACGACAGTGCCCCAATGCACATTGCAGTGGCGGTACGAACTCCAGTTGTGGCAATTTTCGGAGCAACGGTACCTGAGTTTGGATTCGCTCCATATGGTGAACATAACAACATTGTTGAAAAAAAGGATTTGCCCTGCAGGCCATGTAGTATTCATGGCGGCGATCAATGCCCTATTCGCACGTTTGTTTGTATGAAAGAAATTTCTGCGGAACATGTTTACCACGTAGCGATGAGCATGTTAGACCGCACTCACACTGTGAAATAATTCTGCAGTTTATGGGTAAACTTCTTCCGTTACATCTTAAAAGAGTATCGAGTGAGGTGGTTCAACAGGCTGCTTCTATCATTCGACATGGCGGTGTCATCCTTTATCCAACAGATACGATATATGGACTCGGATGCAATGCGTTCGATGAACAAGCCATAGCACGAATCGTTACAATAAAAAAACGAACGGAAACTAAACCGATGTTAGTCCTTGTTCGTAACATATCAATGCTACGAGATTTGGTCGTCGATATTCAGCTCCTGGCTACGACGTTGATGAAACGATTTTGGCCCGGTCCGTTGACAATGATTTTTCATGCTCGTAACAATGTGAGTTCTTTGCTTACTGCGAGAAGCGGGAAGATTGGCATTCGAATTCCAAGAAACAATTTTTGCATGAAGCTCATCAAGGAATGCCAAACCCCAATCGTCTCAACGAGTGCAAACATTTCTTCTGGACGTCCAGTCTCTGATATTGCTTCATTGAAGCAAGATTACCTTGCTAAGGTAGATGTAATGATTGATGCAGGTAATTTGTCCACGACGCTTCCATCGACTGTTGTAGATGTTTCAGATGGGAAGCTCAAGATCATTCGGGAGGGAGCGATACGAACATCTGAATTATCGGAGTATTGCTAATCGTTAAGCTTGGAAGTGTTCATAAAAATTGGTAAATTTACACACTTTACGTGCGCCCGTAGCTCAGTTGGATAGAGCGACAGCCTCCGGAGCTGTAGGTCGAGGGTTCGAACCCCCCCGGGCGTACAATCAGGTGGCGTGCTCAGCCGAAGGCTGATCCGCCTGTGGCGGAGAATCGCGCCAGGCGTACATGTGTTTAGAAGAGGTGAACAATCATGCTGAAACCAAAAAAGAAAATCACAAAAAAAGAAATCAAACAAGATGGCTTGGTGACTGCATATGCAGAGGCGACATCATTTTATTACGAGCATAAAAAGCACATTAGCTACGTGGTTACAGCACTTGTCGTTATGATCGTTGCAGTTGTTATCTATATCAACAACCGCCGTGCAAATAATGAAAAAGCCGCAGTTGAGTTAGGGAAAGTCTATAGCATCATTGACGCTGCTGCGAGCGATAGTCGTCAGTTTAAAATTGCAATTGATGGACAACCCGAACGTGGCATCATGGGATTGAAATCCATTGTTGAAAACTATGGTGGGACAGAATCGGGTGAGTTGGCGCGTTTCTATCTTGCCAATGCATACTTTAATATCGGTTTGTATGATGAGGCATTGAAACAATACGAGGAGTTTAGTACGGATAATGAACTCCTGCATGCTTCAACACTTGCAGGTATTGGACGATGCTACGAAGCCAAGAAAGAATATTCTACAGCAGCCACGTATCTCGAAAAGGCTGCTAACGCTATCTCTAATAGTAGCGTTACTCCGGAATATCTCTCTTCAGCTGCTCGCTGTTATGCACTGGCGGGAGATAAAGAAAAAGCGATTACTTTGTACAAGCGAATTAAGAAGGAGTATTCTACTTCAAAATATGGGCGTGATGCAGATCGATACATCGGTCAATTTTCAACGTAGTAGATAAT
>JACQVI010000260.1 GCA_016209795.1 Ignavibacteriota bacterium | reverse complement strand
ATCATATCCAGTGAATCTCATTCACCGCCATATCGTCTTACCACTGCGGGATTTCATATACCCGCCGCTCTGTTTCACCTGTAAGCAACGCATGCTTGATGGAGAGTCCCGTGTGTGCTCAACATGTTGGAACAGCTTCAGAAAGGTTGATCATGGTGATCCTACATGGCTTGAGTTTAAAGCAAAATTTGAAAGAGAGGGAGTTGTCAACGATTTCCTTTCGTGTTTTCTTTTTGAAAAGGATGGTAAGCTCCAGGATGTTATCCATCATTTGAAATACAGCGGGATGAAATCGCTCGGGATGCAGTTAGGTAAAGAGATTGGAACGAGGATTAACTCGTATCTAGAATTTTCATCGGCAGATTATCTCATCCCTGTGCCGTTGCATAAGCTGAAACAACGTGAGAGAGGGTATAATCAGAGCGAATATCTTTGCAAAGGAATCGCTGAAGTCACGCGCATTCCAATGAACACAGGACTTCTCACCCGCAAGAAGTACACAGAATCTCAAACGCAGCTGAACTTTGAGCAGCGGCAGGAAAATGTCGGTGATGCGTTTGAGATCCATCCTAAGCGCCAGTCAGACATACAAGGTAGGAAATTCATTCTTGTGGACGATGTCATCACGACTGGCTCGACGATCAATGCGTGTGCGAAGGAGCTCATCGATCATGGAGCAAAAACCGTGCTGGTTGCTTCCACTGCACTGGCTCACTAGTGGAGCGAATTGCCATTATAACGATCCCCCCATCTTGATTCGGAGGATGCCGTTACTCAATTTCTTGATGGAACAGTAACCGCCGAACTCATAGTTAAATCCAATCTCATCTTCCCGGATGGTACGATAACTGATTCTATTGTCTTTCGCATTCTGTGAGAGCAATGCGTGGATTAAGGTCAGGCCTTCGCGCACAGAAAGATTGGGAACTTCAAGTGTCGTCTCATACCCTTCATAAAACATCTCCACCGTCAGAAGCATTCCTCCGTGGAGTTGCTGAACATCATACACATGGTATGATCCGTAATCTCGTGGCTCGACTTCGACCCGATACATCGGTCCAAGCGCTCCGATCTGCCTTAGAGAGTAGTTTCTTAGAGAACCCATGAACTGGTCTTCTAGGATCGAATCCGGTGGAGGTAGCTTCGACATGAAGCCGTCGAACACGTACCCATCCTCTTGCCGTGCAGTGACAAGTACCCAGTATCCGCGAACATTATCGACAAGATCCAATCGGTGCGTTGTCGGCTCCTCGATGACTTCGACCGGAGTCCCGTACGGCAGCACTGCGGTGGTGTCAGCATTCAATCTAGGATACTCCCTGAGCATAACACCGAGTCGCGATGAGACGTAAAGGGTGTCGCTCAAGCGGTAGGAAAGACCGGTTGTATCGTCATTCCTTGTTTCGTCGAGATCTCCCAAAACAGTACCGTCAGGACTGACAAACTTCATTTTCCCCGCGCCAAGAATCAGTGCTTTCCCATTTTGAAAGTCACTTGCCCCATCGAATCGAGGTGTCACAACAAAATGCATGTTCATGTCTACGTATCCCCAGAGGTCACGTACCTTTGCTCGTGCATAGCCGTTCACGAATGGGGAAAGGTAGTCGATATGACCACTATCAGAAGGAGGTTCGGCTAACTTTTGAGGTCGCTCGATTTTTTCCATTCTTCGTTGTGACTTTTGAACAGACACTTGTCCTAATGATTCTGTGCATATAAGTAGGAACCATCCTATGAGCAATACAATCCACATCGAGCGTTGCATGGTTGAGCTGCGACCGTTTTCAGGGAATATCACCTTTTCTCCTCTTATAAATTTTCCAGAAGTAAGATAAAAATTATCCAATACTTTATCAATTCGGGAGTCTTTTAAAGCGCTGAAGTACGACTACATTTGTATATTACATGTGTAGATTACATGTTTGAGCAAATTGTTTTTCTTTCAATTTCTTGGTACATTTGTGTACCAAATCCTAAAATCATAAAACTCATCTGTATTTTCAACAATGTAAAGGATAATACATCATTATGGCAGTCAGAGTAGGAATCAATGGATTCGGACGGATAGGCAGAAACGTCTTTCGCGCAGGTATCGATTCTAAAGACATCGAGTTTGTCGCTGTCAACGATATTACTGATGCCAAAACACTTGGCCATCTTTTGAAGTATGATTCGGTTATCGGGAATTTTTCTGGAACTGTCGAGGCCAAAGACTCTGCACTCGTTGTCAATGGTAAAACGCTCAAAGTTCTTTCCGAAAAAGATCATACGAAGCTTCCGTGGAAAGACTTAGGGATCGATATTGTGATTGAATCAACAGGATTGAAACACTTCACCGATGGTGATGCTGCCAAGCAACATCTCATAAACGGTGCGAAGAAAGTTATCATCAGTGCACCAGCCAAGCAGCCCGACGTTACCATCGCTATTGGCGTCAACGATTCGGTCTATGATCCAATGAAGCATCATATCGTCTCGAACGCTTCGTGTACGACGAATTGCCTGGCACCGGTTGCAAAAGTTCTTCTCCAGAATTTCGGCATTAAAAAAGGATTGATGACAACGGTTCATTCTTACACGAACGACCAGAAATTGCTCGATTTGCCGCATTCCGATCTCCGCAGGGCTCGGGCAGCGGCAGTCAATATGATTCCTACGTCTACCGGTGCCGCTAAGGCTATCGGCTTAGTCATTCCCGAGTTGAAAGGAAAGATGGACGGCATTGCCATTCGTGTTCCTACTCCAAATGTGTCTTTGATTGATCTTGTTGTTGAGGCGGGGCAATCAACGACAAAGGAAGAAGTGAACGCTGTATTCAAGCGTGCCGCCGAAGGAGAGATGAAACACATCCTTCAATATTGTGATGAGCCTTTGGTTTCAGGTGATTTCAGAGGAAATCCTCATTCTGCAATCTTCGATGCTCCGCTGACGTATGTCGTTGATAACATGATCAAAGTGATGGCATGGTACGATAACGAGTGGGGATACTCCTGCCGTGTCATTGACCTCACGAAGAAAATTGCTTCTATGCTGGATTAGAAAAAGGTTTGAGGTGTTTCGGATCCAAAGGATTCCTTCGGAGAGGTTACGGGAATAATCTAAATCTCGAACCACAAACCTGTAACCTCAAACCGCTTTTACATATGAACAAACTCACGATTGATGACATCCAATTAAAGGACAAACGCTGTCTCGTCCGCGTGGATTTCAACGTCCCGATGGAAAGCGGCAGGGTCGTCGACGATAATCGCATCGTTGAATCATTACCCACAATCAAAAAGCTTTTAGACAGCGGAGGTCGCGTCATTCTGATGAGTCACCTTGGGCGTCCGAAAGGAAAACGTAATCCTGAATACAGTCTTCAGCCTGTGGCAACTCATCTCACAAAACTCTTAGGGGAGCCTGTGAAATTTGCACCCGATTGTATCGGTGAAGAAGTTAAGAAAATGGTTAACACGTTAGCCGGTGATGAATGCTTACTGTTAGAGAATCTTCGTTTTCATCAAGAAGAAGAACGGAATGACCAGCATTTCTCCCAAGAGCTTGCCTTACTAGGTGATCTTTACGTTAACGACGCATTTGGTACTGCTCATCGTGCTCATGCATCAACAGAGGGTGTTACTCATTTCCTCCAACCTGCTGTTGCTGGTTATCTGATGAAAAAAGAGTTGGAATATCTTAGTCGTGCTGTCATTAACCCTGTACGACCGTATGTTGCTATCCTTGGAGGGGCAAAAATCTCGGGCAAGATCGAGATCATTCAAAATCTCATGAACAAGGTGGATGCACTATTGATTGGAGGGGGGATGATGTTCACATTTTTCAAGGCTCAGGGTTTAGACATCGGAGGTTCACTCCTTGAAGCTGATAAGGTTGATCTTGGAGCGAAGATTTTGAAAGATGCCCAGAAGCGCAACATTAAGCTTCTTTTGCCCGTAGATTGCGTTGTTGCTGATAAATTCGAGAATAGCGCAAATCGAAAAACAGTTCCTGTGATGCAAATTCCGAAGGGTTGGATGGGACTTGATATTGGTCAGGAATCTGTTAGATTATTTAGAGAAGAACTTCACAAAGCACGAACAGTTGTATGGAATGGACCGATGGGCGTTTTTGAAATGGATAACTTTGCAAGCGGTACAATAGCTATAGCAAAGATGCTGGCAGACTTAACAAAAAATGGGACAATCACAATCGTGGGTGGCGGCGATTCAGCGGCAGCGCTTGCGAAGATCGGTCTTGAGAAATCTGTATCGCATATATCAACCGGTGGTGGAGCATCTCTTGAATTCCTCGAAGGGAAAATTCTTCCAGGAGTGGCTGCACTGACAGATAGACAAAACTAATTCGACCTGGTTTTCGTTCTGATTATTGAGACTACTAGATCATAACAATGTCATACTATCGTTACTCAAATTATAGTTACTATCGTCCTTCATTCTTTGGCGGCTTCAAGTTTTTTCCGCCTGTCATTAAGTATCTCCTTATAAGTAACGTTGCGATCTTCATCCTCATGAGTTTTTTTGGCTTGTTTCGTCTTCAAGGACTGCCTCTCATTCAAGTGATTGGTACACTCTTTCCACTCCATCCATTCGGGGAGGGCTTTCTTCCCTGGCAGCTTTTCACATACATGTTCATGCACGGTGGCTTCTGGCACCTGTTCTTCAACATGTTTGCTCTGTGGATGTTCGGCATGGAGATGGAGAACAACTGGGGATCGAAGCGGTTCCTTATCTATTACATTGTGTGCGGGGTTGGCGCAGGGCTCGTCCACCTGGCGGTGGCGCCCTTGCTCGGTCAGGTGGCGCCTACGGTCGGAGCGTCGGGTGCGGTCTTCGGAGTGCTCCTGGCGTTCGGTATGCTGTATCCTGACAGGCCGGTCTACATCTATTTTCTACTCCCCATCAGGGCGAAGTATTTCATCACGTTCTGGATCGGCCTTGAATTGTTCTATGGTGTCACCAGCACAGGTGACGGCATTGCACACTTCGCTCACCTTGGAGGTGCAGCCGTTGGACTGGTCTATCTGTTAGCAGAACGAAGAAAGTTAGCATTACAAAATCTCTGGCATCGTACAAAGCAGCGAGTTGTCCCAACAGAGCACGTCAATGAATATTCAACCTACCAGCGTCGCAATCTTTCCGATGCAAACTACTACGATGTTCACGAGAAGGATACCCAAGTCAATCAGCAGCAGATCGATGAGATTCTTGACAAGATTAGTCAGCATGGGTATCAGAGTCTGACAGAAAAAGAAAAGAAGATTTTGTTTGAGGCGAGTAAGAAATTGAATTAAAGGTTTCGGGTTCGAGTTGGAATCACCCCTGACTTTCCGTATATTCCTTACACATGAAAACTGAAACAATCCTGTAGTACAATGGAGCTTGCAATCCCAGTCCTTAATAATGACCTCAACGTAGCTATCCAATCACAGAAACATCCAACCTACAAAGTTGGTGTGCGCCGTAAAACCCGTCAAGTTAATGTTGGTGGTATTCTCATCGGTGGAGATGCACCAATCTCTGTCCAAACAATGACCAAAACAAAGACATCGGATATTGTGGGCACAGTTGCCCAAATTAAACAAGCGACCGAGGCTGGATGTGATATCGTTCGCGTTACCGTAAATGACAAGGAAGCTGCAGAAGCAATTGGTGAACTTGTGAATCAGTCGCCGATTCCAGTCGTCGCTGACATTCACTTCAATCATATTTTTGCGTTGAAAGCAATCGAAGCGAACGTCGCGAAGGTCCGGATTAATCCTGGAAACATTGGTTCACGTGAGCGCATCCTTCAGGTCCTCTCTGCTGCAAAAGCTAAAAGCATTCCGATTCGCATTGGTGTCAACTCAGGCTCGCTGGAAGAAGATTTTCTTGAGAAGTACGGCTATCCTACTCCAGAAGCACTCTTTGAGAGTGCGATGCGACATGTCGAGATCTGTGAGGATTTTGGATTCCGAGACATTGTTATCTCTGTGAAGTCGACAGATGTGAAGTTAATGATTGAGGCATATCGACTTGTTGCCGAGCGTACGGATATCCCGCTTCATCTTGGTGTTACGGAAGCTGGAACGGCAAAAGTTGGAACAATCAAATCAGCTGTCGGAATTGGGACACTTTTGGCTGAGGGAATAGGCGACACGATACGGGTCTCTCTTACAGACGATCCGGTGAAAGAGGTAGAAGTTGGCAAAGAAATACTTCGCTCGCTCAGCCTTGCTTCACGGAATATCGAATTGATTGCCTGCCCAACGTGTGGGCGGCTGGAGGTCGATCTTTTCAGCATCATGAATCAACTTGAAGAGAAACTCGCCGGCGTGAAGAAGCCAATCAAGATTGCCGTCCTTGGCTGCGTTGTTAATGGACCTGGCGAGGCAAGTGAAGCCGATATAGGTATCGCAGCAGGAAAAGGTGTAGCGATCCTCTACCGCAAAGGGGAAGTGGTAAAGCGTGTGAAGGAGGAAGAGATTGTGCCGACGATTTTGGAGGAAGTGGAGAGGTTTCAGCCTTAAAAATAGGTTCCTCACGAGCCCTTACGTTACTTGAAGTTCTGCAAAGAAAGCGCTTAAGTCTGCGTTCGAGCATCCCTCCGTGTCTGCAATGTTGCGGGTTCCCGGCGGACTTGAGAAGTACGTCTTGATCCTTTCTTGAATTCTCATCTCGTACGTCGAGACAGATTCGTTTTTCAGAAAAATTCCGATCGGGATTTTATCTCCCCACTCCATCGCCTTCTCAATGAATCGATTGATCTTCTGCTGGATCTCCTCATCAGAAGAATCTGCTTTCACCAGAGGGTCATAGCCAGTATCTTCTAATTTATAGATTCTTGGCAGAGGGTTTCTCGTGTTTGCATCCATCCGATCCTCGCCAGCATACCAGTCCTTTGTGTTGATATCGTTGTACGTTGGACACGGCTGCTGCACGTCGATATAGGCAGAACCCTTATGGAGAATTCCTTGCTTGATCAGCTCTTTCAGGTGTTTCACTTCGTACGAGTAGCCGCGTGCGATAAAGGTGAAGCCAGATGCCAGCGCAAGCAAGAGTGAGTTGACTCCTTCGTTGATATTCGGCATCGGAAGGGATTTCGTCTTCACCCCAAGTCTGAGTGTCGGTGAAGCCTGTCCTTTCGTCAAGCCATAGACGCCATTGTTGTGAAGGATATACGTAAAGTCAACATTACGCCGACCGGCATTGACAAAATGCCCGACACCAATCCCGAGTCCATCGCCATCTCCTGCTGCACAAACTACTGTGAGGGCGGGATTCGCTAACTTTGCACCAATAGCGAATGGGAGAGAACGACCATGCAGTGTGTGAATGCCACTCACCTTGACGAAGTGCGGCAGCTTGCTCGAACACCCAATACCTGAGAATATGACAGCCCGATGCGGTTCGATCTGCAAGTCATTCAATGCCATCTGGACGGCGCTGAGGATGCCAAAATCACCGCAGCCTGGACACCAGTCGTTGTGAACATCGGTCTTGTAATCAGCTAACTTGAGCTGCTTTGGTTTCGGTTCAGCAGTCTTGACTTCAAGCTCCATGTTGCAATACCACCTTTCTTGGTGCTTTTGGATTCGTCATGATCATTGTTACACTCTCATAAATTTCATCCCGTGAAATTGGTCTACCATTATACTTCACAATAAGATGGTCCATTGCGATGCCTGTGTGCTGGCGGACGAGGCTGGCGAACTGTCCTGAGAAATTCATTTCTACGTTAATCTTGCGCTTTGCTCTGTTCAGGACGCCAGACACATATTCCACTGGGAAGGGGTGAATCAAACGAACTTGTAAAAAATTTACCTTCAGCCCGTCTTTTTCAAACAACTCCATTGCGTCCAGTATCGCACCCTTCGGAGTACCCCAACTTACAATCGTTGCATCAGCCTCTTTCGGTCCGAAGAAATTCACTTTTTCTTCTAACGGGATGACCTGAGCAGCCGTTTCGAGTTTCTTCATCCGCTTTTCCATCATCCGATTGCGGTTCTCAGGGTCTTCAGTAATATGCCCTAATTCATCATGTTCGTCTCCGGTGTTCCAATAGATGGCTCCTGCAGTTCCCAGTCGGGCGCGGGGAGAGATCCCGTCCTCTGTGAGTTCGAACCGTTTGTACATTTCACTCCCATTTGTGACAACAGCATCTTCCGCCAGCAGCTCGCCGCGATTGATGATCACCTTGCGCGTGTCAAACATCGGGTATGTCTGAGTGCTGTTTGCGAGTGCTTTGTCAATGAGATGAACGACTGGAGTTTGAAATTGCTCTGCATAGTTGAAAGCACGAACTGCATCGTAAAAGGCTTCCTCCATATCACCGGAAGCCAGAACGAGACGAGGAAACTCACCATGAGCAGCATACAATGAAAAGAGAAGGTCACCCTGTTCATGCCTCGTGGGCAGACCCGTTGCCGGACCGCCCCGGGAATACACAGTGATGACGACGGGAACCTCGTTCATACCTGCCCATCCGGTTCCTTCAGCCATTAGGGAGAATCCGGGACCAGATGTTGCCGTCGCTGCGCGAGCACCGGAGAGAGCTGC
The DNA here is from genome assembly GCA_016209795.1 of Ignavibacteriota bacterium. Lineage (GTDB taxonomy): Bacteria > Bacteroidota > Ignavibacteria > UBA10030 > SZUA-254 > JACQVI01. Next base: position 1,080 of record JACQVI010000260.1, on the reverse strand, counting down.
CCCGACTGCCATCGTGATCGCCGCAATCTCATCCTCTGTCTGGACAACGACAATCGAGCCTTCCTGACTATCTGTACCATCGGTTAATCTGAAAGTCTCGTGGGCTTCAAGGTAAACGCTCTCATCGCTCGCTGGGGTAATTGGGTAGTAGGTTTGGAAGGTACATCCACCAGCAAGTTTTCCAAGGGCGACTGCCTGTGTTCCCTGAAGATACAGTCTCTTTTCATCTGTAATAATTTTTTTCAACCTGAAAGTAAACTGCTTGCTGTATTCTCTGTTTGCATATTCATACGCTTTCTCTGCTGCCTTCACATTCATGCTTACAACTTTTCGCTTTGCACTGAACTGTACCTCGATGCCTTTCACGATCATGTCAAAATCAAATTCAAGGATACCTAACGAGGAAACCACAGCCATCGTGTTTACGGTTTTTTTCAAGTTGGCGCCTGCATCTTTTCCCATTTCAGCTTCTAACGTACCGAGTAACTCTGCAAAAGGAATCGGGAAAAGCTTTGCACCTCGTTGTTCTGCAATGCTCAAGATACCCTTCACTGTCGGAGGTAAGCCAAACTCGTTCAGCTCGGCTGTGATCTTACTGATGACCTCCGGTTCGAGGGTAGGAATTCGAGAGAGCGTCATTTCAACGAGTGCGGGGTCGTAGAGGATTGCTCCCCCTTTCACAACTTCTCCGTAATGCCTGAAGAGAGTTTCCTCGTCAAACGTCACTAACATATCGATCGTGTCCACGTGAGAGCGAATCGGTTTTTCATCGACTCGAATCTGGAAATAGCTGTGAGCACCAATGATGTTGGAATAGTACTCCCGTTTGCCGTAGACATGCAAGCCACCCAATGTGCAGGATCGACCGAAGATATTTGCCGCTGAGTCAACGCCGCTCCCCTGCGCACCACCTGTCATCCATGACAACTTATTAACAACCATGTATGATTTCTTTCACTCCGTAGAGTCTGAGATTATATGTAAAGACCACTCTCTGATTCGTGATATAATGCTAAATTCCAGTTATCAATATATAAAAGACTTTTTTTGAATGCAAATAAGCATAGAGATTGAAAAATT